>MNVE01000002.1 GCA_001871475.1 Candidatus Micrarchaeota archaeon CG1_02_47_40
CAAACCGATTGGGAGCGTATTTTCTTTATTTTTACGTCAGCTCCCAAGATTTGCCCGAAGGGCAAACCGATTGGGAGCGGATTTTCTTTATTTTTTCCAGCCGAGTATTAGCCTTAAAACCCTTTTTTCCCCAATAAGGAAGCGATATTTATGCCAACAAAGGACGAGTTAAGGCAGACATTCTCAAAAGAATGGAAAAAGCACTACGAAATAAATGCGCTAAAGGAAAAAGGCTTCACCAGGCAGGAGTGCAAAAAGTGCAAAAGACACTTCTGGGCGATACAAGAGAGAAGCACGTGCGCGGACTCTTCCTGCACAGGATACGAATTCATAGGAAACCCCCCTTCAAGCCAGAAGCTTGATTACATAGACACCTGGAAGAAAATAGAAAAATACTTCACCAAGCACGGGCACACCTCAATAGAACCATATCCCACAGTAGCACGCTGGCGCGATGACTTATACTTCACAATTGCCTCAATAAACGACTTTCAGCCTTATGTAGTAAATGGCGAAATAGAGCCTCCTGCAAACCCATTAATCGTTCCTCAACCCTGCATCCGCTTCTCCGACATCTCAAATGTAGGAATTACGGGAAGGCACTACACCAACTTCGTGATGGTCGGGCAGCACGCCTTCAACACGAAAAAGACAGGCATGTTCTACTGGAAGGATGAAGCGCTCTCGCATGATTTGGGTTATTTAAAGACGCTTGGCATCCCAGAAGAAAAGCTGATTTTTCTTGAGGATGTCTGGATGGGAGGGGGCAATTTCGGCCCTTCAATGGAATATTTTGTCGGCGGATTGGAGCTTGGAAACTGCGTCTTCATGCAATACGCCTTCAGGAGGGAAAAGCAAAGCGAACTCTCCACGAAAGTGATAGATATGGGCGCAGGGCTTTCGCGCCTGGCATGGATTACGCACGGCTCCCCCACTTCCTACGAGGTGGTTTTCGGGCCAGTCATAGAGCAGATGAAAAAAAATGCAAGCCTGAAAATAGACCAATCGCTTTTTGAGAGATATGCAAAATACGCGGGAATTATTGACGCAGAGGATGCTACGCACATGGCAGCGCAAAAAAAGTTCATTTCCGATTCCATGCACGCTGATTTTGGGCAGGTGGCGGAAAAGCTCCGTCCAATACACTCCCTTTACGCCTGCGCCGACCATCTTTGCACCTTCCTTTTCACCTCTACCGACGGAATGCTTCCCTCAAACTCAGGGGGCGGCTATAACCTGCGAATGATTCTGCGGCGCGTCTTTGCGGCGGATGAGGAATTCTCCTTCTCTTTGGATTATGCGAAAATACTGCAAGGGCACGCAAATTACCTAAAGCCCATTTTCCCAAAACTGCAAGAGGGAGTGCCCACTGCGATAGATGTAGTGGAAGAAGAGAGGAAAAAATACGCGCAAACTCTCCTAAAAGGGAGGGGGAAGCTTACAAGCATGATTTCAAAGGCAGAAAAAGAGAACAAACCGATTTCCTTCGGAACTTTAAAAACCCTTTACGAGTCGGATGGAATCCCCCCTGAATTAGCAGTTGAGCTTGGAAAGGAAAAGGGAGTAAAGATTGAATTCACGGATGATTTCTACTCAAAAATAAGAACGCCGGATGAGGAAGTGGAAGGGGCGAAAAAACCGGATGTGGAAGGAATAGAAAAAACAGCCATTCTCTATTACTCCGAAAATATATTTGAGTTTGAGGCAAAAATAATCACAATGCGCGGCAATTGCCTGGCGCTTGACAAAACTGCTTTTTACCCGGAATCGGGAGGGCAGGTTTTTGATTCGGGCACAATAGGGGGCGAACCCATTGAAGAGGTTATAAAGGAGGCGGGAGTAGTCCTGCACAAGGTAAAGAATATCTCAAAATTCCGTGAAGGAATGATGGTGAAATGCATGGTGGAGAGGGAAAAGAGGACAAATGCAACAAGGCACCATACCGCGGCGCATCTTTTGAATGCAGTCTGCAGGGAAATACTCGGGCCACACGTGTGGCAGGGCGGCTCGCACAAGGATGAAGAGAAGGCGCACCTTGACATTACCCATTATAAAAAAATAACCACCGAGGAGCAGGAGAAGATAGAACAGAGAGTGAACAATTACATCTCAAAAAATCTGCCAATAAAATCCGAAGTGCTCGCAAGAAACGTTGCGGAAGAAAAATACGGCTTCCGCCTTTATCAGGGGGGGGCGGTGCCTGGAAAGGAATTGAGGGTCGTCTCAATAGGCGAGCTTGACCATGAGGCATGCGGGGGAACGCACCAAATGCTGAAACACACCGGGGAAATAGGTGTTTTCAAAATAATAAAGTGCGAGGGGATACAGGATGGGGTTGTGCGCATTTCATACAAATGCGGTCCGGCGGCAGTAAAATACATACAAGAAAGAGAAAGATTGCTTTCGGATTCCGCAGGGGTGCTTGGAATAGATGAGAAGCAACTGCCGCAAAGCATAAAGCGCTTCTTTGAGGAGTGGAAGGAGAAGGGAAAGAGAATTGACGAGCTTTCGGAAATGATTGCTAAAATGGAAGCGGGAAGGCTTATAGAAGAGGCAAAAAAGGAAAAGGGGCAGGTACTGCAAACTGCATCAAGCGCCGATTCCCTTCTTCTCAAAAAAATAGCAGCTGAAATTTCCACTTCCCAGGAAGCAGTGGGAATACTTCTCTACAACGGTGAAAAAGACGTGGTTTGCGCAGTTGGCGGTGCGCCAAACCTTGACGCTTCCGCCATCCTCTCCGAATTCTGCAAAAAGCACTCCGGAAAAGGAGGCGGCTCAAAAAAGATTGCTTTTGGGAAAATAGAAAGATTGCCTTGACTTATTTCAGAAGGTTCGGCTCCAGCAAAAACTCAACCAGCTTCCCCTCATTTTTCATTATCTCAAGCAGGTTTTTCCCCTTGAGTTTTCCATACGCTTCAAATCGTTCCCCAAAAGAATCCGCATCAAATATGCCGATTTTCGGCACTTTCACATACTTCTCATTTTCCACGAGTTTTCCGTCCGTTTTCTCAAAATAAGCGGCTCCCTTCATCTTCTTATACTCCGAATAATCCGACTCAAAATTCTTCTCTACAATATTTGCCATCACAAGAAGCTTTCCGCAAGGGTTTATGGTCACATGCCCGAAGTTGGGGGGCACTATAACAACCTCCCCGGCTTTAGCCTTCACAAGTGCAACTTCCTTTATCTCTCCCTTCTCCTTTTTCTGCAATAAGTAATGCGCATTCCCAGAAAGCACTCCATACACTTCGCAGAAACTCAAATCACCCTTTGCAACCGGATGGTAATGCCCGGAGGTTTTTGCAAACTCGTATCCAAGTTTTCCCGGTGGGATTGCCGTAATATCATATCTTAAACTCCCTTCCTGCGCAACCCCCCTGTACATATAATACATATTCCTTTTCATTTCCGCTTTTTTTGCAAAGCATTTGTCAGCCAAAACATCCCGCATCTCCCCAAGCGTGCGCACCTGGACGGGAATCTCCCGTTCGTTGCAAAAGAGCCTGAAATTCTCTTCGTAAAGTTCAATCTTCTTCCCTTCAATAAGCATGCCTTCCCTCACCCTCCCTTGAAATGCCAAAAATCTCCTTTAGGTCTTCCAACGCTCACAAATTTTCCTTCCGGCCCCTCAAAGCAAACCAATTTCTCTTTCTTCATCTTTTCAATGAGCACCAGCAGGAATTTTGAGAATTCCCCCAAATCCGCCCCGTGCTTTCGCGAGAGCCTTTCGGTTTCCCCCAAAAGCCTAACCAATCTTGTGAAAAACTTCGCGTCAAAGCCGTGCTCTCCTTCATGCGCCTCCTCAAGACAATGTGCAATCACCATCCTGTTCAAATGCAGTTTCTTCTCAAGATTTTTCATCTCCACGCTCTTTTTCTTTGCCTTTATTCTAAATTCGTTTGCAAGGTTTGCAATCGCCATCCAGCTTACATTCTCAAGCCCTTCCATTGCGGCTTTGGGAACGGCATACTTTTCCCCAAACGTTTCAAATTTTTCCTTTTTGCCAGCCATTTTTTTCATCTATTGCTCTATTACTCTCTCCTCAACTCTCATTCCGAAATGCCTTGCTCCCCCTTCTCCAAGAACGCACAGTATTTTATCCCCTTCTTTCAGCATTGAAATTCCTACTGCTCCCTTTGGCGCCATCACTTTTACGGTTTCGGCATCCTGCGCAATTGTTTTTATTTCCTTTCCTTCTGATTTTGCTTCAATGAGCACCATCGGCCTCCATTCTATCTTGTTGCGCACTACCACTGCCTTTCTCGTGCCCCCCTTTCTATTTACAATAAGCACCTCATCCCCTGCCTTTACTTCATTCAGGTACCTCGTCTTGTCCTCCGGCAGGAGGGTATAAAGGGAAATCGCCCCTGCATTCACCCTAAACGGCCTGGTATTCACGTGCGGGTTCTCGCTTACTTCCGCCTGCATGAGGACGAATGCGCCTGCCGAATTTCCGATTGCCATTCCTTCATCCGCATTCATCACTTCCCCAGTATCAATGCAGCTTCTCCCGAGAATCCCTACTTTTTTTACTGCACTTACCTCCGCTTCCACCACGCGCACGCTTTCCGTTTCCTTCAAATAATCTTTTAGTGCCAGCAGTTCCTTTCCGCTGACATTTTTCATGAATACTCCTGCAACTCCCTTCTCAAGTGTTTGCATAGCCACTCTTGCCTCGTCAATTCCATTCACTACCGCAATCAGTTTTGCCTTTTTTGACATTGCAATCGCGTTCTCAAGTGGAATTACCTTCCAGTTTGCGCACTCAAGAAATATTCTTTCTACTCCCTTTGCCTCAAGCTTTTCTATCCCTTTCAAATCCGCAAACGAGGCTATCTTCACAAGAGGTTCTGCTTTTCCGCAGAGCACTCCGGCTTCCTTTGCAATCTTTTCATCCTCAACCCAGATTTCCTTTTTGTCCATTTTTCTCACTCCCTACTCTTTCACTTCCCTGATTGCCTCCTCTACACCCTTCCCCTCATGCACTAATCTGCAAATCGCCCTTACCATTCCCTCTGCATCCTTATGCGCAAACACATTCCTTCCGCACGCAACTCCCTTTCCTCCAGCATCTATAGAATCCTTTATCATCTGCAACGATTCCCTTGTAGTCACTTTGCTTCCTCCAGCCATAACCACCGGCACCTTCACTCCCCCGCACACTTTCGCAAAGCTTCCCTCATCTCCCGTGTAATTCACCTTTACAATATCCGCTCCAAGCTCATAGGCGCATCTTGCAGCTATTGCAATCTCATTTGCATCCCCCTTCACTTTCGGACCCCGCACATACATCATCGCAAGCAGGGGAACTCCGAATTTCTTGCAGTCCCGCGAGACTTCCCCTAAGAATTTGAGCATCTCACCTTCTGCCTCGCACCCTAAATTTATGTGCACACTTACTCCGTCCGCCCCGTATGAAAGAGCTTCCTCTACGGTGCAAACCCCCACCTTTCTATTTCCATCCAGGGCAATGGAAGTGGAAACAGACATATGTATGATAAGAGCGGTTTTTCCAAGAGGGGGCAATTCCTTCACAATTCCCTTGTGCACGAGCACCGCATCCGCTCCTCCAGCCACAACCTTTTTCACAGCAGCACAAACATCCTCCAATCCCTCAATGGGCCCCATTCCCACCCCGTGGTCCATGGGAACAACTACGCACTTTCCATCCGCTTTGACAATCTTTGCAAGCCTCTCTTTCTTATCCATAAATACCATCCCTCCCCCTGTATTTCTATCCATCTATATTTAAACTATTTTTGCCCTCTTTTGTTTGTTTTTCCCTCCCTCCTTTTTACAAAAAATAAGTGATTTAATTTTGTAATTCATGGCATATTTCCCTTTTTTTTCTGTTTTTTTACAAAATTTCCCACACTCATTTTTAAATGAAAGAAGCTTGCAGAATATAAACATTCGTGGGGGTATTTTACATGGAAAAGACACAAAACTATATTTGCAGACTTGCCGGCTTAATAGAGAAGAAATCGCTTAAAAGAAAATGGTTCGCCAAGGACTGCAAGCGCATCTATTATCTCTGCACGAAAAGGAACAGGACTTTGCCTGAAGATAATGAGAAATTCTGGCTCTGGCATAGATTGGAGAAGGAATTATGAAAAAATTAAATGGGCCGGGAGAGATTTTTGAGCCGCCAATTTTCCAAAAAGGAAAATTTCGCGAGAACTCTCGACCTTTCGATGTCCGAAAGACCGCTGAAACGTTTATCAGTCGAACGCTCCAACCAGGCTAAGCTACCGGCCCAATCATGTATTTTAATTGTACAAAAGCAGAAATTTAAATGTGCGTACCTATTTCTTCTCTTCCACAGCCGCCTTCTTTCCCTCAAGCATCTCCGAAACCGCATCCTTAACTTCCTGCTTTATCTCCTTATTTTCGGAAACCTTGGGCCGCTCATCCTCAATCTCCTTCATCACATCATCTATTCTTGCCTGCATCTTCACCTTCAGCTGGGAAACCCCCTTTGCCGATTCCGCCAAAAACTGCTTTCTTTTTCCTATCACTTCAACATAATCATTCTGCGCCTTCGTGAATTCCGCGGCTTCCGCCCCTTCAAGCTCGCGCACCTGCTTTATTGCATTCAACCTTTGCACCTTCCTATTAAGTTCCACTATGTCAAGCTCGTTCCCGTCAAATTCGCCCAGCCTCTCCTTTGGCAGCCATACCCGCTTATCTGCGGAATACTCGCGTGCAACCTCCCCTTCATAACCATGCCCGTTTTTGCTCCTCTCAATCTTTCCATCGGAGAGAAGTGCAGGTACGCCTATTCTATTCAGAAGGACAAGAAGCGACATTTTCGTATCCGCATCCAGCCCCCCCAAATCAAGAGAAGCGTCTCCCTCCTCTTCCGCCATCCTCTTTATCGCCATTCCTTCCTCTTTTGAGAGGGAGTTTGCAAGAAGAGTCAATCTTGCAATATCTTCCCTGTTATCATAATTCCTCTTTGTCAGCGCCCCCCTTTCCCGCAGAAGATGATATACTGCCCCCTGCTTCTCGTACATTGCCTTGTCTATTTCCGCCTGCGCATACCCCTTCATCTTTTCATTGAGAATTTCTATTTTTGCGCGGTGCGGGGCAATCACAAGCAAATCAACTGCCTGCAATTTCTTCTCAATGGGCGCAAGCCTTTCCTCAATCTGCGCAATCTGGCTTTGCAGCGCCTTCACGTGCATTTCATCCTCTTTTGCGCCGTGGCGCATGAGGAATTCCGCACTGAATTTGTGCTCCCCCTTCTTCCTTGAGTACGCAACGTGGTTCACCAAATCCTGCACGCTTATTATTACCTCGCCGCTTTCCATAGTGCCTCATACTCTTCTTATCTTTTTATAATTATCTCTGTCCGCACTGTGCGCTGCACTGCACCGCAACGCCCTTTGGCGCCATTTCAAGGGTGGTTTGCACACCTCCTTCCTCCTTTTTCACAAGGGGGGCGGCATCAAAACCCCGTGCCCGCAGTTCCCTTGCAAGCGTCTTCTCATTTCCATGTGTGCAATAAATTTTCTTTGGGTTTGCGCCATTCACATACTCTATTATCCCGTTGAAATCCGCATGGTCAGAGAGGCAGAACACCTTGCCTGCGGAAAAACTCCTTTTATACCCCCAGCCCGTTGCAAGCGCGCAAAGCGCCTCCTTTCCATAAACTCCTGACAGCTTCCGGCAGAGCCCCTCGTTTGCCTCCCGCACGGGAAGAACTGCCGTAAAACCGCCTCCCATGCACATCTCTTCCGCTTCGTGCGTTCCCGCCCTAACCCTTTCAAGCTTCACTCCGAATTTCCCGTAAATCTTGCACACATCATCAATCTTTTTTGAAACTACTGGAGCGACTCCGCAATACTTGTTCAAAAATCCTATCATCTCCTGTGCTTTGCCTGTTTCATACGCGCCAAACACAATAGTTTTCTCCTTATTCTGCATAACCCATTTTTGCATCTGTGCAAAAACCTCTTCCCTTTTTGGAAAAACCGCCCCAGGCTCACCGTAAGTTCCCTCTATGAGAAGATAATCGCATTCTTTCGGCATTTCCGCTCCTTTAGTGGTGATTCCCGCTTCCAATTTGAAATCGCCCGTATATACAAACTTTCCTCCCTCTACCTGTGCGCTAAGCTGTGTCGAGCCGAGCATGTGCCCTGCGTCAAGAAGTTTTGCATTCTCTAGATTCAGCCTTTCCTTGCTGCTCCCAATTAGAACAGCAGTCTCCTCCGAGCAGATTATCTTTTCCGCCTTCTTCCCATAGCTTGCGTGGTCGGAGTGCGCGTGCGAAATGTAAGCGGCATCCCCTCCTTCGCTTTCCAAGGCTACTGCTAACTCGCCTATCCTAATCCGTTTGTACTGGTCGAACATTGAAGAAAAGAAGGAAGTGAAGAATTAAAAAGAATTCACTCCCGGTGCTCTTCCAACTCCTTCTCCAATCTATCCAGCTGCTTTGACATCCGTTCAAGCGCACTTCGCATTCCCGAAATGTCATATTGTATATTCTGCAAATACACCTTGTCAAACACGATTTTGGGCTTTGGAGCTTCAACATATATCTCGTGCGCGTCCGCCTTCACATTATCAATGCTTTTTTGCAGTGATTCCGATATCCTTGCAGGCGGTGCAGGAGCTGCAGCCTTTTTCTTCCCCTCTTTTTTTCCCTCGCTTCTCATCATTTTCCTTGCTTCCTTTATCCACTTCTTCACGTTGGAAAAAGGCGCATTCTTATTCCCTCTAGTGCGCTTATACACCTCGCTTCTAATGGCTACAAGCTTCTCCTGCGTAATCGGCTCTCCCTCCATTCTCTTTAGCATGCCGACGATGATATGTATGATTTTTTCTTCCAAATTTACCACCTTTTACAGGAATTATTGCATTATGGGGGGTAATTTATTAAGTTTTCCCCTACTGTTCGGCTTCTTCTTCGGTTTTCCCCTCTTTTCCGCTTTCATACTCCCTCTCAATCACGTTTTTTATCATCCTCGCCCTCTTTTCCCCTATCCTCCCTACAGTACAAATCTGCTCCGAGGGAGCGCAGAGGATGTTTTTCACGCTCCCAAAGTGTGCCAAGAGCTCTTCTGCCATCTTGGGGCCGATGTTGGGAAGGCTCTGTACAACTGCCCTCTGATAATCCAAAAGCGTAAGGCATTTCCTCTTTGCAAACACCGGCAAAGATGCCTTTTTTGATTCCTGCTCATACCTTGCAATTGCAAACAAAAGCTCTGCAGTTGCCTCCGGAGTTTTCGTGAAAAACACTCCCGCCCCAAAATCAGCCAGAATGCTTGCGTACGCCCCGAGCATTGCATTGCGCGAAACCCTTCCACTGCTATTCTCTCCTTCCACTACTACAAGCACCCTCTCATAATTCTCCTGCATTCTTGCAAGCTGCCTAAATAGCCTTCCATCTATTATTGAATTCTCAAAATCTGCACGGGTTTTTCTCTCGCACACAACCCTTTGCGAGAGAATGTAATCCCCAATCTCCAGGTCGGAAACGCTGACACCTGCGCCAAGCCCGCGCAGCTTTTCAAGCACCCTCTCCTCCTCCCTCCTGTCCATGCCTATTTCCATTTTACTTCAGCCCTTTTTTCCCCAAAAAAGAGTCAATCTCGTCAAAGCTTGTGGAGGTGCCTGCGAATTTCAGGGAGTAGAGGGATGCCTCAAGAGCAGGGCGCTCCATCTCCCCAAAATGCGAAAGATAGCCTTTTTCGTATGCTATTATGAGAAGCTCGGTTGAGCGCAGAAAGGAAGGCTTCCCGACAATCCTGCCAAATTTTGAAAGCGTTTCAAAATCAATCTTTACCCCGCACTTAAACTCCTCTTCCAAGTGTCTTGCAAGCGCGTGCGGCTCCTCGCAAAGCATTCGGGTGGTTCTCTCATCCATAAGCAAATTTTTTGAGCCTGCCCGCACCGCAGCAGCAAGCATCTGCGCCTCCCCTCCATGCACGAGCCTCAAGGGCTTTTTCCCAATGAAAAATGAATTGTTTGCCAAAAAGGCAATCTCCTCCGAGAGCCCCTGCACTTCTTCAGAGTATTTGCAGAGCACTCCATCCCTTAACGCCTTTCCTATGCGCATCGCGCTCATCGCGTGCGATTTCATTTTCATCGGCCGCAGCACGCACTCATCCTCAACAGAGGCGGGAATGAGGAATTTTCCCGCAAACTTCGGAGCAAGGAAATAAAAAACATCAATAAGGCAGGAATCCGTAAGGGAAATAATGGCGGATGAATCGCAAATTATGTCATCTTTCATAAACACACCCAAGGCATTTGTATTACTTTGCAAAAATCTTCCTTGCATCGTTCAGCCTATCCAGCAATGTTTTTTTCCCCTTAAACCTGTCAAACATCATCGTGCCGCCGGCATACTTCAATATTTCCCTCTCCTCCACGCCGGTTATTTCCGATGCCCTTCCCAGTGAAAAGCCCTGCGCGTAAAGGGTTGCGGCTATTTTAAGAAGCGCCTTCTGCTGCAATCCTAGGAAAAACCTCCTGTCCGAGCCGCTTATCTTATCCACTGTTTTTAGCATCCCCTCTATGCAATAACCCATCTTCTCCTCGTCATCCCCTTTTGAAACCGCTGCGCATTTCTGCATCTGCTCCTTCATCCTTCCCAAATATTCCTTATTCGCCCTTCTCTCAAAATACCTCGGCTTTGAGAGTATTTTTGAGAGCACGTAAGAGATTACTGCCAGGGAGAGCATATTCTTTTCAGGCGTCATTCCAAGGCATTCTATGCACTTGTCATTGATTTTCCTTAGCGCCCTCGCGTCGCCCTTTGAAAACTCCCGATAAATCTCCTCCAAAAGCAAAGAAGCATTTCCGTTCATGCACTCATTCCTGCAATCTGAATTATAAGTTTAACCCTTTTCCCATTTTTTCAGAGGGGGAGAAAATAGCTTTATAAACCTTTCCTGAATAAATCATGATACAATCATGACACATCCTGAAAGAAGCGTGATTCCAATGGAAGAGAAAAAAGGAAATGAAACTTATAAAGCTTTGCAAGGCGACCAACCGCAGTACCTGTTTGCGGATATAAATAAGCAGGAAATAGAGAGGGAGTTGGAAGAGGTAAAACGCACGGTGAAAGACCCCTTCCTCCTTTCCTCGCTAATGCTCCGCACGGTGCGTGAAAAAGAGTCAACGAACCTCATACTCAAGAACATAATGGAAAAGATAGAGGGGCTTGAAAAGAAGATAGGGCAGGCAAAGGCGGTTTTCCCGCCTTCCTCCCCCACTCCTAATACTCTTCTTCCGCAGACGGATGAAGAGATACTATCATTCATAGAAGAGAAAGGCGCCGCCTGCGCGGCAGACATACAGAAGAAATTCAATTACAAGGGAAAGAACGCCGCCTGCGCGCGCTTAAGCCGGCTTTCCGAGCTTGGGCACCTTGTGAAAAAGCAGGTGGGAAAGCAGGTATTCTACCATCTTAAAGCTCATTTTGGGGGGAGCGGCCGCTGATTCAGATTATTCACCTCCCACAAAGTATTTTTGTCAGCCGCCCTCCCTCACATGCTTCTGAGGCTCTTGGGGCTTTCCGAAAGGGAAGCCCCGACCTCCCACTCTACATTAACCTGAAGAGAAGGAGCGCCCACTCCATTCAAGCAGAGCAAATATCGCCGCTTTTAATCAGCCCGCTTTAAGTGCTTACGGTATAACGTAAGCATACAAAACCCGCGGGCGGGTGCCTGAAAAAGAAAAAACACGAAGATTTTTCCCCAAAGAAAATGATTGGTGGCGCACCAACCATTTAAATAATTTCTCCCCGTATTCCCCTGCATGAAACGCGGCCAGGCGGCAATGGAATACCTCTTCACATACGGATGGGCAATTTTAGCGGTAGTTTCGGCAATCGCGGTGCTCTCGTGGATGGGAGTGTTTTCCGCATCGCAGTTCATCTCCGAGCAGTGCACCTTCCAGCCGGATTTCCCCTGCACAAATCACATATTATCAACTCAACAAGGAGAAAGCACCGCAACATTGAAATTCCGCATTTCAAACGGCTTCGGCTCGCAGGTAAGATACACTGATTTCAATGCAACGATTGACGAAGATTTTTTTGTAGGGACAACACCAATCACCCCCACAGATATTATAGGGCAAGGAGAGCAGACGGATTTTGAAATAAGCGGAATCGGCGTGCAGAAAGGCTCTGTAAAAGAAATATTAATCAATTTAGAATATGCAAACTGCCAAACCGCTTCTGATGAAACCTGCACGGACGCAAGCAAGCACGCAATTGCAGGGAAAATAGTCGCAAAAGCGGAATAAGCACAGAAATGGCAAAAGCAGAATAATAAAAAACAAGAATGGCAAAATCAGAAATAGCAAACACACAGTGATGGCGAAAACAGAAATAGTTGCAAAAGCAGATTAATAAAAAACAAGAATGGCGAAAGCAGGACAATCAAAAACAAGAATGGCAAAAGCAGAATAATCAAATACGGAATAGCAAAAAGCAGAATAAACACAAGGATGATTTGAATGGGCGGCATCTACATCTCACGAATTAAACTTCGCTCCTTCAAATCCTTCAAGCACGCGGACATAGAACTCTCAAACGGATTTGTGTGCGTCGCCGGCCCCAACGGAAGCGGCAAGAGCAACATCTGCGACGCGATACGCTTTTCATTGGGGGAAATGAGTCTAAAATCTTTAAGAGTGAAAAAAATACGCGAGCTTATACACTTCTCCTCTTCAAAGGCAGAGGTGCTCCTTGAGTTTGGCGGGGACAGGAAGTTAGAGGCAAGAAGGGCAATAAGAGAGGATGGAAAGGTAAAATACCGCCTTGACGGGAACCGCACCACACGAACAGCGCTTTTGGAGGCACTCTCCCCCTATGGGCAGGAATCTACCGCGCACAACATAATAGCGCAGGGGCAGATACAGCACATTGTGGAGATGAACTCAAAGCAGAGAAGGGAAATAATAGATTCCGTTTCAGGAGTGCATGAGTTTGAGCAGAAAAAAGAGGAGGCAATAAGCGAGCTTGGGAAGGTAGAGGCGAAAATAAACGATTCAAAGATAGTTTTGGGGGAGCGCGAAGGATTTTTGCGCGAATTGGAAAAGGAAAAGGATGATGCGCTCTCCTACCTGGAAGCGTCCGACACGCAGAAGCGCTCAAAGGCAACGATGCTTGGAATTGAGCTTGACAAATTCTCCCGCGCGCATGAAGAAGCGGTAAAGGAATACAATAAACTGCAGGATGCAAAAAAGGAAACAGAAGGGAAAATTGCCCTGCTTGAGCAGGAAATAAAAAAGCTTGAAGGGGAAAAAAGCGAATACATAGCAAAAATAAACAAAAAGAGCCAGCGCGAGGATGCAATAAGGGAAATAGCAGAGCTAAAGGCGGGCATAAGCGCGGCAAATGCCGCAATCATGGAGAAAAATTCCTCGCTAAAGCAGTTGGCGGAGCGGCTTTCTTCCTTTGAGGGTGAGAAAAAGGAGGCAGAAGATAAAATTTCAGGGTTGCAGGCGCAGGTTAAGGCGCTTTCCGGGCAGGCAAAGGAAAAGGAAGCGCAAATACAAAAGCTCGGGGGAAAGAACGCCTTTTCCGAACACGTTGCAGAGGCAAAGAGGCTGCACGAAGAGGCGCAATCCTCCCTATCATCACTTCTGCAGGAGAAGTCAAAATCGGAATCAGAGCTATCATCTGCACAGGATATGTACAATTTCCGTCTTGAGGAGAAGAAAAGGCTCTCGCAAAGCGGTGCGCAGGCACTGCCCGAATCCGAATCCTTAAGGAACAAGGAGAAATCCCTTTCAGCAGAGGTTGGCGCGCTTGAGGAGGAGATAGGAAAGCTGTTTTCCCGTGAAAAAGAGCTCAATAAAAAAATCCCGGACCTGGATAAGGAGCGCCTTGAGCTTGCAGAAAAGGCGGCAAACTTCCGCGCAATCGCAAAGCCGGCATCGGCAAATCCCGCGCTCCAGCTCATAGCGCAGATGAAGGGGAAAATTCCCGGAATATATGGGACGGTTTCAGAGCTGATTTCGTTTGAGGGGGAATATGCGACTGCAGTGGAAGCATCATGCTCCCAAAGGCTGAATTACGTTATTGTGGAGGATTTGGATACCGCTTCAAAAGCAATAGACGTGCTAAAGAAGCAGAAGGCGGGAAGGTGCACCTTCATCCCCTTAAACAGGAAGCTCTCATTTTCAGATGAGGAAACCGCAAGGCTTGCAAAGAGCGCAAATTCCCTCGGATTTTTATCCGATTTCATAAAATATGACAGGAAATTTGAGCCTGCAATGAATTATGTTTTTTCAGACACACTGCTCGTAAATACTATTGAAAACGCAAAGAAAATAGGCTTTCAAAAAGCAAGAATGATAACGATGCAGGGGGAGCTTCTTGAGAAAAGCGGCATAATAACAGGGGGCATCATCTCCAGGGGAATCTCCGCAGGGGTGCAGCTCTCAAAAGTTGAGGAGGAGATTTCGCGCGTGAAGGCACAGAGGGATTCCTTTTATGCAGAGCTTGACTCCATACGCGAGGAGATGGGAAAGAAGAGGAGGAAAAAGGCGGAAGGGGAGGTTGAGCTAAAATCAATACAGCTCAAATTCGATTCGCTAAAGGAGAAGGAAAAAGGCGCGGCTGAATTGGCAGGGAGGATACGCCAGATTGAGGGGGAAGCTGAAAAACTATCAGGCGCGCTTGAGGAGAAAAAAAAGTTATTGGCAGATTTTGATGGGAAAATTGCGCATGCGCAGGAAGTGGAGAAAAAGGCAAGGCAGAAAATAGAGGAAGAGGAAAAGAGGGCGCGCGAGCACGAATCAGCGGGGCAGAAAAAGCTAAACGAGCTTATCGCGCAATTCACAAAGCTTGAGGAGGAGCAGCGGGGCCGCGATAATGAAATCATGCTTCACAAGAAAAGGGAAGAGGAAATTATTACGGAGGCAAAAAAGGCGCGCGAGGAGGAGAAAAAGCAGAAAGGGGAAATAACCGCGCTCAAAAATGAGAGCGCCTCTTCGCAGAGGCTGGTAGACGCAAAGGAGGAGGAACTGCGCGAGACTGGAAAGCAGGTGCAAAAATGGTTTGACGCCTCAAAGAAAATAGATGGGGAGATTGCAAAACTTGCTGAAGAGAAGGGGAAGTTTTTGCACTCCAATGAGGGAATTTTCCGAAAGCTGGGGGAGCTTGACGTAAAGCGCGCAACGACAGAAACAAGGCTTATAGACCTGAAGGCGGAGTTTGAGGAATACAAGCAGTATGCGAGAATAGAGGCATCGCGCGAAAAGCTGCTCGAGATGATTAGGGAGAGCGAAGGGGTGCTAAGCGCGCTTGGGAATGTGAATTTAAAAGCGCCGGAGCTCTACGAGCAGAAGAAAAAGGACATCGCCGAGATAAAGGAAAAGGTTGAGAAGCTCGCAGATGAGCGCTCAGCAGTGCTTGCAATGATTTCTGAAATAGAAAAAAGAAAGCACGCAGTTTTCATGGAAACATACAATTCCATAGCTGAAAATTTCAAGAAGCTCTTTTTGAAAATATTCAAGGAGGGGGAAGAAGGGATGCTTGTGCTCGAGCAGCCAGCCAACCCATTTGAGGGAGGCCTTTCAATAAAGGTGAAATCAGGAGGAAGGGAAAAGCACATAGAATCCATGTCAGGAGGGGAAAAATCCCTGATGGCAATCGTATTCATATTTGCAATACAAATGCACAAGCCCGCGCCCTTCTACGTGCTTGATGAGGTGGATGCGGCGCTGGATAAGGAAAACTCAAAGAAGCTTGCCATGCTCGTCTCCTCCCTGTCTGAACACACGCAGATAATAGCCGTAACGCACAACGATGCCATCCTCTCATCGGCTGACACCGCAGTGGGCGTGACAATGACAAGCGACGGCTCAAGGGTGGTGGGCTTGCAGCTCAAAAATTTGGCGAAGCAGGGGAAGCTTCCCGCCCCCGCTCCGCAGAAATAGGAAGACTTATTTAATTGCGCATGCAAATGCTTTTCCATGCCTTCCCAAATATTCGGCCCTACCAGCCAGCCGAGCCCGCCGCAGTCCATTACCGGGAATAACAGCCTGAACAATTCGGTTTGGCTTCTTTTCGGCAATTATGCGCCCTCATATCTTGACCCGAAAATTGAATTCACCATATACGAGTCACTATACGGGCCGCAACTCGGAAGCCCTCTCCCCTCCTTTCGCATATCCCTGCTTGCCAGTTTTCTGGATCCCTCCACCAGACTGTATGTTGAGTCCTCAAAACTCAATTCATCCGGAGGGAGCTACAGCCTGTTGTCTTGGTTTTCCGTATTTCCCTTTACCGATTTTCAGCCTTTCCTTGCGAAACTTGACTCCCTGAAGGGCTTTCTTGACGAGAATTCCTACAACGCGCTTAACCAATACAAAAAATACCTAAATAATGAGATAAGCCAGGAGGATTTTTTAGCATATGTTTCCAATGCCGTAAATACTTGCGGCGATTTCGAAATCTCGCTTAACATAAGCAACGTGAATGACTTTCTGGAGCTGAATAAAATACTCGCCAGCGGGGCATCCGAACAGGAAAGGGTGGGCCTGCTTGCACTGTGGCTGGGGAGGATGTATGACTATTACAATCATGACTTGAAAGGCTATGGCGCCGGGATTTCGTTCTCAAGCCATCCGGGCCAGGAGGTTATTGACGGCTTCCTCTCGCAATCGGGTCCAATCGGCATCTGCGGGGACATAAACGGAAGCGCAGCATACCTGATAGCGCAGTCGCTCGGGCTTGAGCAGGCGACTATAATGGCGGGAGTTGCCGACAAATCGCTCCAGAACAGCGCATTCGGGCACACAATTTCATTCATAAAGGGGAAGGAAGGCTTCTATGCAGTGGATGCCGGCAGCGCCTATTATCTTGACAAGGATCCGAATGCAGCGCTTGACAAAATCTTTTTACTGGAGCAGTATTCCTTTACCCCCTTTCCGGCATCACGCAGCGCAAAAACATTCTTCTTGGAATCGCCAACGCAGAAAATCCTGTTTGAAACCCTGAAGCTGAAGCCGGAAGAGCTCCTAAAGGAGCTGCCAGAAGGCATCAACTCAAGCTTTCATGCGGGAGAGCACGGGCAGTTCGGCTTTTCGCTTGGCTACAAGCTGAAAAAAGTGAATCTCGGGCTTTTCTATGCCGAATCCCCAACCTCCGCATCCAGCTTCACGGGCGCCTATGTTGACTGGAGGAATTTTGAGGGCAGGAAGGATTCCATCTTTCTTCCGAGAATTCAGATAAGCCTGATGGACGTCAATAGCTTAAGCAGCGACTTTCCCTTATACCTGGCTCAATTGATACCTTATTCGCTGACTCTGGGCTTGGACAAGAAGACACGGCTGGAATTCTTCAGAAAACACAAGCTTCGGCTGACCCCGCTGACAGCCGACCTGTCGTTGACATCGCAGCGCTTTGCAAGCACAATAGGCTACTTCAGGAATTTCTCGCCAGACTCAAAAGGCACGGGCTTCTATGTCCAGGCAAATGTAGGCTGGGTGGCCGCCCCTGCCGATTTTTACGACCTGAAGGACATCAGGCCCGTTCCTCAACTTAAAGCAGGCGTGAAGAATGAAAAAGGCTTGCTTGGGGCAAGCATTACCCCCGAAACATGGGGGGACAAGCTGGAGCTGGACGCCGTTTATAAGCTCATTGACGGCAACAGGCTTTGCCTGCTCGGAACCTTAAGCGTGGATGCCTTGGGGCCCGACGGCAAACTCATTCACGGCGGGATGGTGGGCTTCCAGATATTCCTAAAAAATGCGCCCTACTTCCCCCGTATACATTAGGCTTTCAATCAGGCATCCCAAAGCACATCAACTGACGGTATAATTCTTCCCGTCGCTTTCTACCGTTATGCCCCCATCCCGGTCAGTTCTCTTAAGCGCTATTCCCAATACCCTCATCCTCTCAAGAATAGCGGAGTTGGGATTCCCCTGCGAATTCTGCCCAACGCTCAAGATTGCATCTTTCGGTTTTACGACCGCCAGAAATTCCGAAGAAGTCGCGCTTCCGGAGCCGTATTTTGCGACTTTGAGCACAGGGCAGGTTATATTTCCCTTCCCCATCATCATGCTTTCAATTCCGGTTTCGGCATTTGAGGTCAAAAGGGCGCAGAAATTCCCATAAGCGACTTTCGCGACAATGCTGTTTGTTTCAGGGCTTCCAACAGGCTTTTTTTCCTGCGGGTTCAGGAACCTAAAAAGCACCCCGCTGAAAACAGGCGCGTCCCCTGCCTGGGGATGCCTAATCGGAATTCCGCTTTGCGCGGCATTATAATCAACAGCTTCCGTGAAAGCATCGCTGTGTTCTGCCCCATCCGTCCATATCTCGCTTACTGCAAAATTCCTAAGCACCTCCTCAATTCCCCCCCACCTCTTCTCATCATCGGCAGTTATCACAACAGCCTCAATCCTATTCACGCCCAACCCCATCAATTGCTGTACTACTTTCCCTCCTCCCTCCTCATCTCCGCAGTCAAAGAGCATTTCAAACTCCCCCTTCTTCAAAAGAATGGATTCGCCATAGCCGACATCAAAAGCATATACATACAGCTTCTCATTCTCACGCTGGGAGAACACAAACGCATCTCCCAAATCCCTAAAGCCGCTGATGTTTCTTGCAGGGCTGCTCTCATTTGTCACATACTCGGGTTGTGTAGCATTGAGTGTGGGGACAACTCCAGGAGTTATTCCGCCTTTTGCAGGCTCATACTCCGAGCCGTAAACGATAAGCTGCCCGCTGGCATTTTCCTTTCCATTCCCCCCGCTAATTCCGGCAGGCGCCTGCTCTCCTCCGCCAGTGCTTCCGGCACATCCAAGAATAAGCTCAAAAACAACAAGCAACGCAATCAGCCGTTTCATTTCATTCTCTCCTCACTTCGGGGCGCATTTCACCGCCCAGACTATTTCGCTTCTTGCGCGCTCAAGCTGCCCCCGCACAACATCCTGCTTTGCGCGGAAATTCGGCAAGAGGGAGTTTGAAAAGCGCAAAGCGGACATCTCCTCATTGAGCGCTTCCATTATCTCAAAATAATATAATGCCTCCTTTACCTTTCCCTTTCTCAACTCCTCGAGCATCTGCCTTCTTAGCTCCCCTATGCAGTCGCATATTCCGGTTAAGTAATTTGGCTCTTCAACTCCCAAATCCCCTGCCTTTGGGATGCTTTTTTTCTCCATTATCGCAAAAAGCACCTCTGCCTCAACCACTTCCTGCTCGCTCTGCCGGAGAAGATACGAAAGCTCTCCTGTCCCTTCCCTTGCCTTTTTCAGCCCGTCTTTCGCCATTTTCAAAAACTCGCCCGCTTTCCCCTTCTCCCCGTTGTGCATGCACTTTATGGAGTTTGCGCAGTTCCTTATTATCTCGCGGGATTTTACGAGCAGCCCGTCCTGTATCCTCTCAAGCGAGGACAGCCTTTTCACCATTCCCTCTATTCCTATGTCAATTCTTTTTTTTGCCATGCACACATTAGGCAGGGGAGGGCTTATAAATTATTTTGGCGCATCTACCCTTTGGTGCGGCAATGATAATCATACTTTCAGTTGGCGGAAGCATGGTAAACCCGGGCAAGCCGGACCAGGCATATATCTCCTCCCTATCGCAGATTTTCAAAAATTCTCCGCATTCCTTCGGGATAGTTGTCGGGGGAGGGAAACTTGCAAGGGAATACGCGGAAGGGGAAAGAAAAAAAGGGAAAGGGGAATTCTGGGCGGATTTGGCTGCAATACGCGCAACGAAGGAGAATGCAGGACTTTTTTTATCCCATCTTCGCGGAATTTGCTGCCTGAATATCTGCGACGACTTCATTCAGGCGCACGATGCCCTGCAAAAACACAGAATAGTGCTCATGGGAGGCACGATTCCCGGCATCACCACTGATGCGGATGCCGCTTTGCTTGCGGAATGCATCGGCGCAAAGAGGCTTGTGAATGTAAGCAACGTGGACGGGATTTATGACAAAAATCCTGCTGCGCACAAGGATGCGAAAAAATTCGGCACGCTTTCATTTGAGAAGCTCGTTTCCCTTGCGCAGGTGCAGGATACGCGCCATGCAGGGGGGCATTTTATTTTTGACATGCTTGCCTGCAAGCTGATTGCGCGCAGTAAAATAGAATCCCATTTCGTTTCCGGGAAGAATCTTGAAGATGTGAAGAATGCGATTGAGGGAACAAGGCATAATGGAACGGTTGTGAGGTGAAATTAACATGGCAAAGGAAAAAAGAGAGAAAAAGAAGATGAAAAAAAAGCAGAAGATAAGCATCGGCGAGATATCATTCCCATCTGCAAAAGAACTCAAAGAAGAAGGAAAAAAACGCTCTAAACAGAAGAAAAGCCCTGACGAGCGCATGCTGGACGAGCTCTTTTCCGAGCGGAAGAAGATAAGCTACTGATTTTCAGCAGCTGCAGCAGCATCCGCCTTTCTTCTTCTTTTCAGCCTTTTTTTTGTCCATTCTCTTCACCTCCTTACTCCATTCTTACTATCTTTTGCCCATCTTCCTAATCTATCTTTTAATTTCTCATCAATCTTTACTTCTCTTCCGCTTCCTTCCATCCGCTTAATCTATCTTTACTCTTCTCCTTCGTTTTCTTCTTCTATCTCATCCGCTTAATCTATTTTTACTTCTTTCCTTTGTTTCTTTCTTCTCATCCGCTTAATCTATTTTTACTTCTTTCCCTTCCGGCTTCTTTTCCTCTTTTGCCTTCTTCAGCCTGACTTCCAGCACCCCGTTCTTATAAGCCGCTTTCGCGCTTTCCGGAAGCACCCTTTTTGGCAATTCCACTTCGCGCGAGTATTTCCTTTTGGGGTTTTCCACCCTTATTGAAAGCTTTTGCGAAGCCGCATTCAGCTCTATCTCCTTTTTCTCAACGCCGGGAAGTTCGGCAATCACAACTATTTCATCCTTGTCATCAATAACATCCACAAGAGGGGCGCGCTCATTCCCTTCAATCTGCGTCTGCTGCGCAGATGGGCGTATGTTTCCAAACTCATGTATGACCGGCTTTCCATCCTGTCCCATCCTCATTGAAAACCCATACACTTTTGCCCCCGGCTGTTTGGACAGCTTCTCCAATCCCCTCTCGTCAAACTGCATTCTTGAAACATTTTCCATCATGGAGCGCATCTCCTCATTCATCCTCTCAAAAATACCCTCAAAATCCCCTTCAAACGGGTTGAAA
Source organism: Candidatus Micrarchaeota archaeon CG1_02_47_40 (assembly GCA_001871475.1). Classification (GTDB taxonomy): domain Archaea; phylum Micrarchaeota; class Micrarchaeia; order Anstonellales; family CG1-02-47-40; genus CG1-02-47-40. The sequence continues at coordinate 21,140 of MNVE01000002.1, forward strand.
TTTCCCTTTCTTCTCAAAGGCAACGGCATATCAATCACCTCTTCAGAAACATCACGCAGAACAGATATTTAATATTTTACTTAATGGCACTCCAAATATTCAATATTTACTTAATGGCACACCAGATATTTATTATTTACTTCATGGCGCGCACGATTTTCAAAAGTTCTCCAATTTCCCTTAAATTCACAATCGGCTTTCCGTATAACTCAACATCATCCGCAATTCTCGGGCAGGCAGTGTTTATGTACGCGCCAAAAATATTGAAATTGGAAAGTGCTGAAGGGCTTATCTCATTTGAAACAAGTACAAGCACCTTCTTCCCCTCCTTTTCCAGCCTCCTTTTTGCTTCCAGCGCGCCTTTCAGATTAAACTGCCCAATCTTCGTACTTACAAATATGCCAAATGTTTTTGCATTTGCAGCAGAAATAAGCGCGCCTTTCTTTTTCCTTGCGAATTTTTCAATCTCTTCATTCAGCCTTCTTACTTCGCCTGAATACGGATTCGCTCCAAAAATCGGCAAATCAGCCCTAATCGCGCTTGGGTGAAACAATCCGCTTCCAATATACAATACACAATCCGCTTTTTTTGCCCCTTTCTCTGCGGAAAGCGCATCACACCCCAATATCTGCCCCATATACTTCGTGTGCGCCCCTCCCCGTTTCACAAACACGCGATGCCCTGCCCTCTCAAGCGCTTCCTTTACCCTTCCGATTTCATGCGCATGCTGAACAGTTGAAACAATTGCAACCTTCCCATACTTCACAAGTGCCTTTTCTATCCTCTCAATCAGCTCCTTTCCGACATCCACCCTAACCTCCCTATACTCAACCTCAATTCCCTCTACTTTTCTTTTCCCCAAAAAATCTGCATGTCCAAAATGAATTATTTTTTTCGCGCCTGTTTTTTTTGCCTCCTCCACGCACAAGTCGCACGCCCCAAAGCAGGCAGAAGAGGAAACGAACACTTCATGCCCTTCCCTTTGCAGCTTCTCTGCTTCGCTGGCGGCATCCTTTTTCAGCCCTTCGGGAAACTGGAGGAGGATTCTCATTTCAATCAGTCGCTGTGCTCCAGATTTCCGTGCTCAAGCCCTTCAGAGAGCTTTGCAAGCCTCCTCATCATTATCTTTTTTTCAGCGCTTGCCACATTCCTCCTTGTGCTTTCTATTGCATCAGGGTTCACGGAAATGCTCGTCACCCCAAACTCCACAAGCTTCTCCGCAAACTCCGGGTACACTGATGGCGCCTGCCCGCATATGGAGCAGGTCACGCCGTGCTTTGCGCAGGTTTTCACCACCGTCTCAATTGCCTTGAGCACCGCGTGGTTTCTCTCATCAAACGCGTCAGCCATAGTTGAATTGTCCCGGTCTATTCCGAGTATGAGCTGCGTCAGGTCGTTGGAGCCTATAGAAACCCCATCAATCCCCTCCCCGCATATTTCATCTATCAGGAGCACTGTTGAGGGCACTTCCACCATAATCCAAAGCTTGAAATCTCGTGTCCGGTGTATTTCAACATCGTGCAGCATGTCCCTTATTGCGCGTATCTCCCCAATCCTGCGCACAAACGGAATCATCAGCCAGAGGTTTTTCATGCCGAACTCCTCGCGCACTTTCCTTATTGCCATCAATTCCATCTTGAAAACTTCAGGCTCCCTTATGTAGCGCGCGCACCCGCGGTAACCCATCATGGGGTTTGCTTCCGCCGGCTCGTATTTCTCCCCGCCTTTCAAATTCCGATACTCGTTTGTCTTGAAATCATTCGCGCGGTAAACTACAGGGCGCGGATAGAATGCGGCGCACATCTCCCTAATTTTTCCAGCCAGTTTGTCTATGAACTCCTGCTGCCTTCCCTCATCAATCATCTTCCTTGGGTGCTCCCCGATGTCTGCCATCATAAACTCGGCGCGGAACAGCCCCACCCCGTCGCAGGGTTTTGCCGCTGTTTTCTGCGCAAAATCCACTTCCGCCAGGTTCACGTATATTTTCGTTCCGGTTATCGGAACAAGGAATGCCGCGCCTCCAATCCCGCCAGCCTCTTTTGCTTCAGTTTGCCCTGCCTGCGCAATTTCCACTTTCCCTTCATAAACCATCCCGTGCGTCGCATCCACTGTAACCATCTGCCCTTCCTTCAGCTCCTTCGTTGCGGTTTTGCTCCCTACAATACAGGGGATTCCCATCTCGCGCGAAACTATTGCCGCATGGCAGGTCATCCCGCCGGTATCAGTAACAATTGCACTTGCCTTCTTCATCGCAGGCACGAAATCAGGCGTGGTCATTTCCGTTACCAGCACCTCCCCCTTCTCCATCTTTTCAGTGTCGCGCGGCGAGGGAACAAGCCTGACCTTTCCGCTGCCAACTCCCGGCGCAGCCCCAAGCCCCCTTAAAATCATCTTGGCATTCTCAATATTCATTGCACCACCCTGCGTTTTTGTTTGCACTTTCCCCTCTTCACTGCTTTTCATCCCCTGCGCTCCTTTCCCCTCACTCACCATCGCCGTGTTTCCCTCCCCTTCCTCTTCAATTATTTTCTTTAGCGTGGTAATCGGCCTTGACTGCACTATGTACAATTTTTCTTCTACATACGCCCATTCAATATCCTGCGGCTTTTTGTAATGCTCTTCTATTTTCATTCCCATCCTTGCAAGCTCCATTATCTGCCCATCGCTTAATTTCTGCTTTCCTCCTCGTTCCTTCTCCAAATCAGTATGCACATTCTTCCCATCCACCTTCTCAATCATCCAGTCCTGCACAGCCACGTCCTTTTTCACTATCCTTCCCGCTTTTTTGCTTACTACATAATTATCCGGAGTAGTGGAGCCGGATACAACTATCTCGCCAAGGCCGAATGCCGCCTCTATGGAAATCAAATCCCGCCGGCAGCTTATCGGATCAACTGAAAACATCACGCCTGCAATTTCCGACTGCACCATCTCCTGCACAACCGCGCACAATCCGACTTTCATATGGTCAAAGCCATTTTCCTGCCGGTAATAAATCGCGCGCGCTTCAAACAGCGACGCCCAGCACTCCTTCACCGCCTGCACCACTTCCCCCTCCCCTATGATATTCAAAAAAGACGCCTGCTGCCCTGCAAAAGACGCCTCGGGCAAATCCTCCGCAGTAGCGGAGCTTCTTACCGCAACGTAAATGTCTTTTCCTTCCCCTTTCAACTTTCCATACGATTCCTTAATGGTTTTTCTTATCTCCTCGGGTATTTCACCTGCCAATATCCTTCCCTTTATTATTTCCGAAACCTCGTTCAGCTCGCGGTTGTTGGTTACATCAAGCCCCTGTGCGTGCTCTCTTATTACCTTGTCAATTCGGTTATGCTTTATGAACTCAAAATAAACCCCGCTCGTCACGCAAAATCCGTTTGGCACCGGCAATCCTGCGCCAGTCATTTCCCCTAAATTCGCGCCCTTTCCCCCAACTTCCGCAATCCTGCTTTTATCCAGCTGGTCAAACCAAAGGATTCTTTCCAAGAAAATCACCCGTAAATATTGAATGCAAACAGAACGCTCCTGATGTTTTTAAAGCTATTTTCCCTAACTGACTCATGACGGAGAAGCTTTCCGAACGCGCTGCCATTTTCATAGACGGCAGCAATTTCTATCATAGTGTCAAGGATACTCTTGATGTGCACGACAATGAAGTTGATTTCCGCAAACTGATAGAAGAACTCAAACGCGGCAGGCTCCTCATAAGCGTCTATTATTACAATGCCTCGCTGGACAGGAGCTATAATGAGGAAATCTATTGGAAACAGCAAAAATTCTTTTCAGAGTTAAGAGGGATACCAGGTTTTCACGTAATTCTATGCCATATGAGAAAAATACTGAAGGCAGGAAAAGAGCCGGAGTTTAAAGTAAAAGGAGACGACATACACTTAGCTACCGACATGCTTTCAATGGCTTATGAACACCTTTATGACACTGCCATTTTGGTTAGCGGAGACGGCGATTTCGTTCCGCTTGTCAGAAAAATCCGCAAGCTGGACAAGAAAGTTGAAAATGCCTATTTTCTCATAAGTTGCTCAAATTTCCTGAAAAAAGAATGCGATTTCTCAATCCTTCTTGATGAAGTTATAACCGAGAAATGCCTGAAGCAAAGCAAGGATTAAGCCCGGTGTCGCCCCAAGGGAAACCCTCAAGGCAAGACCGGGGAGCATATGATATGTTTTTTATCCTCCTCTTTTAAAAGGATTTCCATGACAGGCCTTTTCATCGGTCGCTTCCAGCCGTTTCACCTTGGGCATCTAAATGCGATAAAATATGCCCTCTCAAAATGCTCCTCGCTCATAATACTCGTGGGCAGCGCGCAGAAGTCCCGCACAAGGGAAAATCCCTTCACCGCCAAAGAGAGAATGGAAATGATTTCGCGCACGCTTAAAGCAGAAGGGCTTCTTTCCCGCTGCAAAATACTCCCGATTACGGATATAGAATGCGACGGAAACTGGGTTTCCCACGTAGTGAAAACAGCGCCGAAATTCGATGCGCTCTATACGAACAACCCGCTTGCGATAAAGCTTTTTTCCTCCGCAGGTTTTGCAGTCAAGAAAATTCCTTTTTTTTCGCGCAAATCGCTTGAGGCGACCAAAATAAGAAAGCTGATGGCAGAGGGAAAGGATTGGGAAAAGCTCGTTCCAAAAGAAGTTGCAAAATTCATAGGTGAGATAAACGGAATTGGAAGAATGATGAGTTTGGAAATATGAATGCAACTGCACGCATCTATCTCTTCTTCACATAATCCACCGAACTGACTACTCCTCCAAGCGCCCTCATTTCAAGCAGAACATCAATCTCTTCCCCGGCAGAATATTCCCCTTCAAAATAAGCCGTACCAGTAGTGCTTTTCAGAGTGTAATTCTTCCCTTCATGCGAGAGCGTGTTCGGGAATTCAAGCGAAAGGAGGGAATAAACCTTTGCGGAATAATTGCCTTTGAAAATCCCGCCCACTTTATTCTCAATCTCTGCAGTGCTGAAATTTGTTCCTTCCCCTGCCATCACTCTGAGCTTTGAAGGCGGGAATGAAACGGCATAATCCGTCAAATCCGCCTCAACCTGCGCCCTATCTGTGAAATTCGGCGCAACGCTTATCGCATCCGCGGAAACCGCGCTGACATAAGAAAGGTTCTTCCCCCATATTTCTGCCTGCCGCTCCTGTGTGATTGCTTCCTTAGGCACAATATAAGAGAGGGGCACATACTCAAGTGAGGGGAATTCCACTTTCAGCTCTCCAATATCTGCATTTCTCTTTTCCCATTCAATCTCAAACTCATATGCCTTTGAAACAACTTCTGCAACATTCACCCTCGCTTCAACCTTTGAAACCATCTTCGGCACGAACGAAATTCTTCCCGCTCCGTCAATTGAAAAGGGCTTTCCCGCAATGCCGGTTATTTGCGCGTCAAACTGCCCTGCCACTTCCTCACCTGCTTCAAAGAGCGGCACCACTTCCTCCTTAATCGTTCTTCCAATCGTTTCCACATTCCCTACAGTTTCAATGGAAACATTCACCAATGCGGGCATTCCGAAAGAGCCGCGTGCAAAAACACTGGCATTCATTCCCTCAAATCTCGCTGCAGCCGCAACCACGTCAGAGCCCCGCTTTAAATTTAGTATAATCATATTCTCCTTTGGCTTCACATAATACGCAGCCAACCCATCTTTTTTCAATCCCTCGCAAATTGCTTCAATTTCCGCCATGCTCCCGTTCCCCACTACCGTAAGTGCGGGCTCATAAAACTCAAGTGTCAGCGTTGTTTTTATGCCTCCCACATACGTTTTTGCCGTTTCCTCTTCCTTGCCGCCTTGCGGGGAGGAATTATACCCGCTGTAAAGCGAAATCCCCTCAAAAACGAATGCCAGAACGACGATGATTACTAATAGTTTTATTAGATTATCCTTGTTTAACTTAATCATAAAATCAATTAGTATTTCCTACCGAAATCTTAAAAAGAGTGGTGAAGAACAAAATGGAAAAAGAATTCGTTCTTGTAAGCTATAGTGGGCGTGTTGACACGACCGGCGATAAGGCGGAGAGCGCCAAAAATAAGCTGATAATACTCGGCACAGGCCAGATGATTCCGAAGCTGGAAGGGGCGCTTCTTAAAATGAAAGAAGGGGAGGAGAAGGAAGTGCCGCTTTCCTCCAGTGAGGCGTTCGGGGAGCGCAACCAGAACCTTGTGCGTGTAATCCCGCAAAGCACATTTGAAAAGCAAAAAATCGCCCCCTACCCCGGGCTTGCCCTTTCGTTGAACAACGCATTCGCGCGCGTGAAATCCGTGAATTCGGGAAGGGTGATGGTAGATTTCAACCATCCTCTTGCAGGGGAGAAACTCACATATACGCTAAAGCTTGAGAAAAGGCTTTCAGGTCGGGATGAAAAGCTTAAAGCGCTCCTTCTTGACTTTGGCGTTGAGGCGGACATCACTGATGAGAAGGGAAAAACCGTTTTTAAGGCAAAAAATCTCACGCAGGCAAAGGATCAGGAGAAGCTCAAAAAAACAATCGCAGAAACAATAAAACTCTTTTTCCCGGAGATAAAGGAAGTCGAATTCACAAGCTGACGACGAGGCGATTGCAATAGACGCTAAAATGTTTGCAAACCTGCAGGAAACCGCATATTACAAGAGGATTAACGATTACTTTCTGCGCGACTTTGAGCGCTTTGAGGATACGGCGCGCTTTGCAAAATTTTCCCCCTCTCCTGCACACAGCCTCTACACCTCCTTTTCCCTCCCCATAAAAATAAATTTCCCCCTTTTCGAGCCCCGCGTTCCTTACGCTACGGCGGAGAATTACTTCCAGCCCATGCTTATTGATGGGGAAAAGCAGCCGATAAAATTCGCACAGGACTGCACCCGCTCAATTTCCCTTTACGAGGGGAACCTTGTGGTGATTTCAAAATTCGTCTCAAGACGCGAGGGAAAGGAATATTTCCAGTCCTACTGCCTTTTGAAATTTTCCCCAACGGAATTTTCCCTAACAAAAGATGAAAATTCCCTGCAAATAAAAGCAAACTGCAGAAAAAAGGTGAAGAATATACTAACCGAAGAGGAAGAAGAAAAAGAGTTCTCATTTACATTCAACCATAAGGACATTTCCCACTCCATAATACAGAAAAAGATGGGCGTTTCCACGAAAGTGCGCGAAGTATATGCGGAAAGGAACACAAACCTCCTTTCCGGCGATTTGGAGAATTACCTCATTTCCGTGCCCCATCTGAACCCGCATCCCTACCTTCTTGACTGCCATGCCGAACTGGGCTTTGCCTCCAGACGGGATTTTCAGATAAATGGATGGAAATACTTTTTGTAATTCTTGGAGTATCGTTTTCTTTTTTTGAGTGAAACCTATATTTCTTTTTGGGGATGAAGAGCTCCAGCACAACGTCCTTTTCTTTTTTGGAGTGAAACCCTTAGAACCTTTTTTCTTTTTGGAAAAGAAAAAAGGTTATATGGGGTCGGACTTCTACCCCCTGCTCTCTTTTTAAAGCGCCCGCTCCGTCCTTCTCATCGGTGATTGAAATGATGATGGATTTGGAAGGAATGAACATGAATGAAGTAAAGGAGCTTATCGGGCAGTTGAGGGAAATGAAGTTTGAGGCATACATGCAGGCGCAGGACTCCCGCGCGTATCTTCACGTGCAGGAGCAGGCAACAGAGGCGATAAACCCGTTTGAGGGGATAAGCGTGATATGAATGGGAAAGGATGCACAACCATTATATATCAGTTGTATCAATAAACACCCAGTAGGTGAGCATATGAACGTAAATTTGGGTGTACCTTACGAAGCAATTCTGCGCAGAATCATAGAGAAAGGCTATGCCGGAAACCAAACGGAAGCCATAAGGCAGGCGCTGGTTGAATTTGACCGCAAGATTAAAGATGAGGAGCTTGTCTTGGTGGAAAAAGGCGTTGAATACGAGATGCAGAGGATAAAATCCGGGGCGGTTAAGACGCATACTCTTGAAGATGCGATAAAAAGGAAGGTATTTGAATGAGGGTTGTCCTTTCGGATGCGGCAGAGGAAGACATCAAGGCGTTTGACAAACAGCTTAAGCAATTCCTCAAAGCCCACCTAATAAAAATATCGCAAATGCCTCCAAGAAGGCATCTTAAGCACGGATTGCCTTTTTTTGTTGAGGAAGTGACAAAGCAGGCGAGGTTCGTATATCGAGAAGAGGAAGACAGTTTTTTAGTTTTGAGGTGCTTTGCAACCCATAAAGAATATGAAAGATGGCATCAGTGGTTTAAGTAAAAAAGGCGAAAAAACATGATTTCAAAATGCGCTAAGTGCAAATGCACGACAAAAAAGGTTTCAGATGCAAACAAGCTATTCATGGACAAATACCTTATTACGGATGCCACTGTTTATGCCTGCCCTAATTGCGGAGAGGAATATCTGGATAGCTGCGAGTACGAGCGCATAAGGAAAAAGATAGGGGCGCTTGAGCCGAACCTGCGCTCAGTGCAGGAAGTTCTTGCAAAAGTGAAATTTCTGGTTTTATGATGGCAAAGCGCAAAATCAGCAAAGAAGAAGTCATTCGTGTGCATAAAGCAGTTGAGTCTGAAATGCGAAAGATAGATTCTAGACAGGTAAAAACGTATACTTGGGAAGAAGTAAAGAGAATGCTGGCACTAAGCAGAAATATAAAAAGAAAAGGAAAAAGAAAGCATCTAGCCAAATAAGCTTGCAAGCCCTTCAGCTGCTGCCTCTTCCTTCTTTCCCGCGTCCTCTTCCTTCTTCTCCTCTTTCTTCTCGGCAGGGGCGGAAGCGGGTGCAGTGGCAACAGGCGCCATTGCAGACTGTTTTAGGAGCTCGTCAAAATTGACGCCGGAAACCGCTTCAGCCAGGACTTTCGCCCTTGCCTCGTCGCTTTCCGCTCCGGCAGCCTTTACAACCGCGCTTATTCCTTCCTTGCTTACTTCCTTTCCCGCGCCCTTCAGAAGAAGGACAGCGTGCAGATATGGGTCTATTTTCATAAGAAAACCTCCTTAATATTTTTTGTCATCTTTACTCTTTCTTTTCCTCTTTTTGTGCGTCTTCAGCTTTTTTCTCTTCTTTTTTTGCCACAGCCGCGCCGGTCATCTTCCCAAGTGCGTTTGCCTCCCTAACTGCCTTCTGCAATAAAATATCCGCGACGCTTTCCGAGTAAATGTCCCCGTTGAGCGCCATATTTCTTGCCTGCGAAAGAGCGTTTGAGAGCATTATGCCGACAGTCTGTTCGGTTGGGTAGCCGGAGTTTATTGAAACGTTGTTTGCCTGCATTATCGCATTTATTATCCCGCTTCTGATTTCCGCCTCATCTATCTTAAGGTGCTCCCTGTCAAACACGATTCCTTCCTCATCGCTTGCGCCTGCCATCTCCACTCCGGTTTCAAATGGCAGTATGCCAAGCTTCTGCAGTGCCTTGCAAACGGCGGCAGGTATTTTTTCCCCTTTCTTTGCGACCACCGAATCCTTTGCAATTACAATCTTTCCCCCCTTTATCTGCGCATTTATGTTCGCTCCTTTCAATTCAGTAAGCGCAGGCCCAGGAGGAAGGTTTGTTTCCCCTGCCTCCACCTTAATATCCTCGTTTGCCGCCTGCCCGGGCTTTGCAGCCACCTTCCCGCGGTTCTTTCTGAAATACTGCGAGAGCGCGTAAGGGCTCAATGAGGAGAGGAGCAATGCTGACGGGTTTTTGAGTTTTGAAAGAAGCCCCTGCCCCTTTCCCGCCTTTTCAATCGCGCGGGAGAGCACGCTGTTTTTAGCAACCACGAATTCCACATTTCCGCGCAAACCTTTGCGCGCTTTTTGCAGAAACCTGTCAGGAATCTTCTTCAAATCAACCAAGCCAAGCACTTTTGCTGAAGCTATCTTTTTTGCAAGCGCTTCCACCTGCCTTTTCTTTTTGGCAATAGCCCTCCTTTCCTTTTTCTCTTCTTTTTTTCTTGCCATAAATATCAACTGTTTTAATCTGCCTTATTCTCTCCCGCCTTAATCGCTTTTCCCATGGTCAGTTTCACGTAAATATTCTTTATGCTGGGAAATCCAACTTTTTCAACTACTCTGTCAAATACTGCTTCTGCATTCTCCCCAAGCTCCTCAATTCCCATGCTTTCAGTGCCGATTGCGCACTGCGCTACCGGAAGATTTTTTCCCTTTGTTGCCAGTTTCACGCTCTTTTTCAGCCTCTCCATCATCTGTGAAACTGTCGCGCCCACAATCGGTCTTGGAAGGTTTCCCCTTGAGCCTAATACCTGCCCTAAGCTTTTTCCGACTGCCATCATGAGGTTTGGCTGTGCCAAAAACACGTATTCGCCTGCCATTTTCTTGAGTTTCTTCTTTTCCTTTCCAAGCAGTGCAATGCTGTTAGCATCAATAACCAAATCCGCGCCCGCATTCTTTGCGTCAAGCGCAAACTGCTGGTCTGCAAACACCGCAACCTTCTTTGACTTCCCCCTTCCCTTTGGGAGTATCACGTCAAGGTTGAGCTTGTTTTCGGGCTTTGAGAAATCCACTCCCCTAAAATTGAATATGAGTTCCACTGTCTGCGTGAACTTCCTTTTCCCCTTTTCCGCAAGGGCTTTTTCTATTGCTTTTCTTAAGTCCGATTTCTGCATGTTTTCACTCCCTCCTGCTTCTGTTTTAGCAGTAATAACGGGAAAACTCGTTTAAGTGGGATGTGTTATATCTGCACCTCTTTAAAAACCTTTTGCGCCCCTAACCTTTCCTTATGGAAAATAAAAATCTCCTCAATTTCCTCCATGAGCTTTCCATGCTCAAGCGCATAAAAAGGGAGGGCTGGCGCATTGCGGGAGTGGAAATGCCGGAAAGCGTGTCTGAACATTCTTTAAGGGCGGCGCAGATTGGATACGTTTTGGCGAAGATGGCGGGAAATGCCGATGCGCATCGCGTATGCTCTATGCTCGTATTCCACGATATAGGGGAGTGCAGAATAGGAGATTTGCACAAAATCGCCCAAAGGTATGTGAAGGCGGATGAGGAGCGAGTGGTAAGAGAGCAAACAGAGAAATTGGGAGAGGCGGGAAAAGAAATTTTCGCTCTTTGGAAGGAAGTTGAAGAGCAAAGCACAAAAGAAGGAATTATTGCAAAGGATGCGGATTTTCTGGAAGTTGCAATCACGGCAAAAGAGTACATGGAACTCGGCTACCCGTCAGCAAAAGACTGGATAGAAAATGTCGGGGGAAAACTGCGCACTCCTTCAGCAAAAGAACTGTTCTCAATACTCCTAAACTCCTCTTCTTCTGGCTGGTGGAAGGGGCTAAAGAAGAAATAGTTTCACAGCATCCTTCAAATTCTCTAAAGCCTCTTCCTGGCTTTTGCCAAAGCTTGAAATATCAAACTGGGGACAGAGGGAAATTGAGTGTCCTGCGGGACACTGCTCCGCGCCTTCGGTGCGGACGAACTGCTCTTCCTCCTTCCAAATGACTGCTGTCATCTCTCTTCCCTTCACCATGCTCTTCACCGTCATTATAATAGCTTTCCTCTCTTTATAATCTTGCGGTAGGAAAGCATTTAATCTTTGAATTAATTACTCTCCTCTATGCGCTTCTCAATACTCGCACACGCCTTCTCACAGCTTGAGGAAACCTCCCTTCGCCTCAAAATGACCGACATATTAGCAGAGCTTTTCACCACCACCTCTCCTGCAATAGCCGATAAAGTGGTATATTTACTGCAGGGGGCAATTGCCCCTCCTTATGAAGGAATAGACATTGGAATAGGGGAAAAATTCGCAATAGAGGCAATCTCCGTCTCCTGCGGCTACTCAAGAAAGGAAGTGGAATCATTATACAAAAAGGAAGGGGACTTGGGGGCAGTCGCCGAAATGCTCATCTCAAAAAAGAGGCAGTCCTCCCTTTACTCCCAGCCGCTGATGGTGGAAAAAGTATTCGACTCTTTCATGAAATTGGCAAAACTGTCAGGAACCGGCTCGCAGGATGCGAAAATAAAGGCATTGGCGGAATTGCTGAATTATGCTGCTCCTCTTGAGGCAAGGTACATCATCCGCTTTCCACTTGGAAAACTGCGCCTGGGGGTAGGCGACCCAACCATACTGGATGCGCTGTCAGTTTATGCACAGGGGGATAAGGGGATGCGCGAGGAGATAGAACGCGCCTACAACCTCTGCTCCGATTTGGGTTTTGTCGCAAAATCCTTTCTGGAGGATAAGGAGAGCATAAAGCACTTCAAAATCACTCCCTTCAAACCAATCCGCCCCGCACTCGCGGAGCGCCTCTCAACTTCAGAGGAGATAATGGAAAAGATAGGAAAATGCGCCATAGACGCAAAATACGATGGATTAAGGATGCAGGTGCACAAAAAAGGGGAAGAGGTTGAAATATACTCCCGCAAGCTTGAGAAGATGACGCACATGTTCCCTGAAATAGTTGAGGCAGTACGAAAGCTAAAGCAAGATGAACTCATTTTTGAGGGGGAGGCGCTTGCATACAGTGAAAGGGAAAAGAAATACTATTCCTTCCAGACAACGATACAGAGAAAAAGAAAATATGGTATCGGCAAGATGAGCGAGGATTTCCCTCTGCGCCTCTTCGTGTTTGACATTTTGCAGGCGCAAGGAAAGGATTACACTCAAACTCCGTATGCGGAGAGAAGAAAGGCGCTTGAAAAGATATTCTCAAAAAACAGCACCCTGCCCCCATCCGAGCAAATACTCGCGGAAAATACCGATGAAGTTGAAAAATTCTTTCAAAAATGCATCCAGGAGGGATTGGAAGGCATAATCGCAAAGGATTTGACTTCCCCCTACATTGCAGGCGCAAGAAAGTTCGCCTGGATAAAACTGAAAAAGTCGTATGGGCAGATGGCAGATTCCATTGACGTAGTGATAGTGGGGTATTATTTGGGAAAGGGGCATCGCGCTGATTTCAAGTTCGGGGGATTGCTCGCGGCAGTTTATAATGAAGAGACTGAAAAATTTGAAACCATTGCAAGGATAGGGAGCGGATTCACAGAGGAAGAGATGCAGACTTTTCAAAAAATGCTAAAACCCTTAATAGTAAAGGAAAAGCCGAAAGAACTCTCCTCAAAAATCACGCCTGATTTCTGGTGCGAGCCGAAATACGTCATTACCGTTTCCGCAGATGAAATTTCCCATTCTCCCATGCACACCTGTGGCTATACTGATGAGAGAGGGTATGCGCTCCGCTTTCCGAGAATGGTGCAAATCAGGGGAGATAAGGGAATATACGACGTTACCACCACGGAGGAAATAAAGAAACTGTTTGAAATGCAAAGGAAGGGAAAAGGGACGGACGGACTATAGCAAACCCGAAAAGTAACTGAACAGAAACTGCCGTCTTCTGCGGCTGTGGAAATTCCTATTCCCACAGACGTGTCCAAAGGACACGCAGAGTTCGGGTTTGCTAGTTGTGCCGCACGATTGACGCGAAGCGTCAAGACTTGTCCAGCAGGACAAGCAGATTTTCGTGCGGCGCTATAACTTAATAAATATAACAAATGCAATTTATTCCGCCAAGAGGCTTGATTTTATGCCAATAAAAGAAGCAGTTGTTTTAGCGGCAGGGCAGGGAAAGCGCCTGCATCCCTTAACGTATACTCGGCCAAAGTGCATGATAAACCTTGCAGGAAAGCCAATTTTGCGCCACGTGCTTGAAAATTTGAAGGAAGCAGGAGTGCAAAAAGCATACGTAGTTGTCAGCTACAAAAAGGAAACTATACTCGACTATTTTTCAAAAAATGACATCGGAATAAAAATAGAATTTATAGAGCAGGGTAAGAAATACGGCACTGCTGCCGCTTTTCTTGAGGCAAAAGGCAGAGTCAGCAATACTTTTTTCGGGGTAGCGGGAGACATAATCACCGAAGCGAGCGTTTTCAAAAAACTTGCAGGTGCGCATCAGGGGGAGATAACCGCGGCGCTGAAGGAAGTTGAGCACCCGGAGGAATATGGAATTGCCGAGGTAAAGGGAAATACCATACTTTCCTTTGAGGAAAAGCCCAAAATTCCAAAAACAAAGCTTTCAAACTGCTCCATTTACGCATTCGAGCCGTCAGTATTTGCAAAAATGGAAAAGATAAGGCTTTCAAAGAGAGGAGAGTATGAAGTGACTGATTTGCTGAAAACAGGCGGTGCAGCCGCACTTTCAATTTCCGAATACTGGCTTGACATGGGCCTGCCCTGGCAGCTTTTTGATGCAAATAAATTCCTGATAGAAAAACTGCCTGCGCAGGCTCGCGGAGTGGAGGATTGCAAGATAAAGGGAAAGATTTTCCTTGAGGCGGGTGCAGAGATAATTTCAAGCTACATAGATGGTCCGCTTTACGTGGGTGCAAACACCACCATCGGGCCGCACTCTTACATAAAGGGGTGCACCAGCATAGGCGCAAACTGCTGCATAGGGGATTCCACAACCGTAAAAAACAGCATAATATTTGACAGGACAAATGCAAAGCACTTGGCATACATAGGCGACAGCGTTATAGGGGAGGGATGCAACTTCGGAGCAGCTGCGCAGATTGCGAATTTCCGCTTTGATGCCGGAAGCATAAAGGCAAAAGTGAATGACGTGGTGATAGACACCAAGCGCAATAAGCTGGGCGCGATAATAGGCGATAATGTGAAGATGGGAGTGCTCTGCTCGGTGATGCCGGGAAAGATGATAGGGAATGACTGTTGGATAGGCGCAAACGTGATGGTTGAGGAGAATATAGAGCCGAATACGCATGTATTGCTGAAGCAGGAACTAATTAAGAAAAAGGTTGGGGCAAAGGAATAAGCGAAAGCCTAACTCCCCTTCCTAGCTAATTTCTTCTTCGTCATCTTCAGCATAAAAAACGCATCCCTTTCCATCTCATCAAGGCGGAAGGAAATCAATTTCGCTTTCGCTGCAAGCGAAGGAATAACAATATACTCCAGCGAATTCACCCTTCTTTTCGTCTTCTCAATCTCCCTAATTAACTTTCTTATTGAATTTTCCGTCTCCGCCAACTTCACAACCATCTGCAATGCCTCTTTAAAATTATCAGCCGCCTCATCTATTTTTGCATTTGATGCAAGAAGGTTTTTTTCACTTTCGCCATTTCCATTTCCGCTTACTTCCACAGAGGGTATTTTCACTCCCATGACATTGCGCACGTTTATCTTCACCTTCGGCGCCCGCTCGCTTGACATGGAAGCCGCCTCCACCTCAAACACCCCATGGTAGCTCTGGGCGATTGCAATTGAAGAATACGCCTTTTTCATGTGCGCATTCAATTGCCCCCGCAAATCGGATGCTTTTTTCAGTATCCTGAAAAATTCCAGCACAAGCGCGTCCCTTTTCTGCTTTAGCAGGGAATGCCCCTTTTTTGCAAGCTTCGCCCTTGCGCGGGATTTTAGCAGTTCCATCCTTGTCGGGTTGAATCTTTCTTCCACCATGCGTTATCATCCAATCTTGTTTTTTTCTTCTCATTCTTTTCTATCATCATTTATTCCTGCGCCTTTCTCCTTCCATCCTTTACGCTTTCGCCTTTTCTCCTTCCTTTTCTTTTTTATCATAATATCTATTTCCGTATTTTTCTATGAACTCGCTTTTCACCCTCTTCAACTCGCTTTTGGGCAGCATGGAAAGCAACTCCCATCCCAAGTCAAGCGTCTGTTCAATGCTCCTGTCCTCATGCGTTCCCTGCGAGATAAACCTCTTTTCAAACACATCCGCGAATTTCAGGTAAATCCTGTCCGTTTCGGAGAGCGCCTCTTCACCGACTACCGCAGACAGGCTCCTCAAATCCCTTCCGGTAGCGTAAGCGGCATAAAGCTGGTCAGCCACTCCCCTGTGGTCCTCGCGCGTTCTCTCTTTGCCAATCCCCAAATTCATAAGCCTTGACAGGCAGGGAAGCACATCAACAGGCGGAATGATATTTTTTCTGTGAAGCTCGCGCCCAAGCACAATCTGCCCTTCCGTAATATATCCTGTCAAATCCGCAATCGGATGCGTAATATCATCCCCTGGCATTGTGAGTATGGAGAACTGCGTAACCGTTCCCTTCTTCCCCTTTATCCTTCCCGCTCTTTCATAAATTGTAGAGAGGTCGGTGTACATATACCCTGGATACCCTCTTCTTCCAGGCACCTCTTCCCTTGCCGATGCAATCTCCCTTAACGCCTCGCAGTAATTAGTCATGTCCGTGATAATCACCAGCACGTGCATATCCTTTTCATATGCAAGGTATTCGGCAGTTGTCAGCGCAAGACGCGGGGTAATCAGCCTTTCCACCGAGGGGTCGTCCGCCAAATTCAAAAAAAGCACCGCCCGCCGTAGCGCACCCGTTTTCTCAAAATCCCTCATGAAAAACGAAGCTTCTTCGTGCGTAATCCCCACAGCGGCAAACACTACTGCAAATTCTTCCCCCTTGCCTTTCGTTTTTGCCTGCCTTGCAATCTGCACCGCCAATTGGTTGTGCGGCAAGCCGCTTCCCGAGAATATTGGCAGCTTCTGTCCGCGCACAAGAGTGTTCATTCCGTCTATTGTGGAAACCCCTGTTTGTATGAAATCCCTCGGCTCATCGCGCGAGAAGGGGTTGATTGCCGAGCCGTTTATGTCCGGCCTCTGCTTTGCAATCGTTTTAGGCCCCCCGTCTTTCGGATTTCCAAGTCCGTCAAACACCCTTCCAAGCATCTCATCAGACACTGCAATCTTCATTGTTTCCCCGAGGAATTTCACCTTTGTCTTCTCCACATCAAGCCCGGCAGTAGTTCCGAAAACCTGCACCACCGCCAAGCCGCGGCTTGTTTCGAGCACCTGCCCTGTTTTCTTCTCTCCGCTAGGCAGTGTAATCTCAACAAGCTCGTTGTAACCCACTCCCTCAACCCCCTCAACGAAAACAAGAGGGCCTGCAATCTTATTCACTGTTTTGTATTCCTTCATCCATATCACCTTTTTGAAAATTTAGCTGGAAGGCTCCTTGGAAAGCCTCTCAAACTCAGCATCAATTTCCTTTGAAATATCCTCAAACTCATTCAGCTTTGCCTCAACTATCTCCTTTGCCCTTCCGATTTTCTCCCGCACTTTCATCTTCTGCACTGCCTTGATGCCCGCGCCAAGCTCAATCGCATCCATCGCCTTGTGATGGAATTTGAGTATGTTCCTTAACATCAGGTACTGTTTTTTCATCCCCGAATATGTGTCAATCTCGTGGTATGCGGACTGCTGCAAAAAGTCCTCCCTTATCATTTTAGTCGCATCCAGTACTGCCTGCTCCTTTTCAGGCAGCGCATCAGGCCCGACAAGCTGCACTATTTCCTGCAGCTCCGCCTCCTTTTGCAAAAGCGCCATCGACTCCCTTCTTAATTCCACCCAGTCGCTTGAAATGTGCTCCGCGTACCATCCGTCAAGATTTTCAGTGTAGAGAGAATAGGAGCGTAGCCAGTGGAATGCGGGAAAGTGCCGCCTCTGCGCAAGTGACGCATCAAGCGCCAGGAACACTTTCGTCACGCGCAGAGTGTTCTGCGAAACCGGCTCGTTAATATCCCCTCCCGGGGGCGATACTGCGCCAATAACAGTAATGGAGCCATGCCTCTTCTCCGAGCCAAGGCACTGCACCCTTCCCGCCCGCTCATAAAATTCCGCCAATCTGCGCGCAAGGTATGCAGGATATCCCTCCTCTCCGGGCATTTCTTCCAGCCTTCCCCCAATCTCTCTCATCGCCTCTGCCCAGCGCGAGGTGGAGTCAGCCATAAGCGCAACATCATACCCCATATCCCTGTAGTATTCTGCAATGGTAATACCAGTGTAAACCGATGCCTCCCTTGCGGCTACGGGCATGTTTGAGGTGTTTGCTATAAGCACCGTCCTTTCCATGAGGGGTTTTTTTGTTTTTGGGTCTTCCAGTTTGGGAAATTCGGTAAGCACTTCCGTCATCTCATTGCCGCGCTCGCCGCATCCCACATACACCACAATCTGCGTGTCGCTCCACTTTGCGAACTGGTGCTGCGTGACTGTATTGTGCAAAAGCAACCCTCCGTCCCCCCCTACAAAATTTTCAATTCCCGGCACGGAAACATCAAAAACTTCAAAAGGGCCGTTGATTTCATTAATTGCGATTATTTCATCACAGTAAATGTACTCAAGGGCATTGGCAAGTTTCAGAATTTCCTGCGCCTGCACTTGATTTCCGCACTTTACGCAAACAAGCTCTGCAAATCTCCTGAAAATCTTTGCGCCCATTCTTTCCTTTCCGCTTATGTAATTGTGGATTTCTATTCCCGCCTTTTTCAATTCGTTATATTTTACTCCGCTGTTCTTGTATAACGCATTTACCACTCCAGCATCCAGACTCACTGTGTCCGTTGCCGAATAAGAAGCATCCTTTGATTCAACATACTTCCTTATTCTGGCTATTTTTTCATATCCTTCGCCTTCAAGCGCCTCATACAGCCTCTGCAGGTTTTCCCTTCCTCTTGCGAATATCCTGTAATGCTCTTTTCCGTTTATCTCCCTCCTGCTTATGCTGTTGAGCACTCCGAACCTGGAAAGCGCGTATGAAATCTGCGTTTTAAGCTCACTGCTTGCGGTTGAAAATTCCGCCTCCCCGCCATAAAAAGAGCCGTCCCCAAGAAAGAAACCCTTCAGAAACGCGCCAACGCACTTATTGCCTGATGCAAGAACTCTTTGCGGAATTCTCTTTGTGCATGCATTCTTCCCAATCTCAAGCATTTCTACAAATTTTGCAAGAATGCCGCTCATAACCAGGGCGTTAGGGGTTTTTCCTGCCTGTTTTTCAATTTTTGCCTCCAATCCAAACACTTCCTTTGAAAGAGCCATGAACCTTCCAAGACGCTCCTCATCACTATTCGTAAACACCAGCGTCCTGCCTCCGCGCACATAACCCTCCGCGCAGAACAGCCCCAAAAATTCAGCCATCGCGGGGGTCATCTTTTCAGGAATGCAAAAAGGAGCGCCCCGTCTTTCGCCTCTAAGTATTTTAGGCTGCGGCAGGGGCTTTTTCATTTTTGAATAAACTTCCTTCACCCATTTTAATTTGGGAAGGCAGGATTTCTTTCTTGTCAGGCTGTGCAGGGTCATTTCCGCAATGTCAAGTGCGATATTTTCCCTGCGTGCCTCCCTTATCAGCTGTGCAAGCTCTCCTCTAATTTCCTCATCTATCACCCTTGCCTCTTCCATGCGATAAGCGTCAATTCCAGCATCATCATTTTCAACGCCAATTTTTCTTATCGCAACAAGGCTTTCGCCTTTTTTGAGGCAGCCCGCTTTCGTTTCTGCCATCTTTCCGTCCGTGCCGACGCTAAACAAGCGGTGGACAGGAGTAACTTTCACGCTTCTGCCGCTCCTTGTCTTTATCTCAATCAGGGAATCGCTCATCCCCTTATAAAAACTTGTGCTTATGCTTTTTTTCAGCTTTCCATTCTCAAGAGAATACAATCCAATCGGCTTATTCAGCGAAATAAACTCTTCATTGATTCCGTTTTCAACAAAACCGTTTCTGCACGCCCACTCATAAATCTCTCTCATTGTTTTAAGGGAGCCGTCGGCAAGCATGACGGGCGTGTCCCCACAGACGCATTTTCCGCTCCCAAAAGGTCCCGGCACGCAGGCAGTCCCCCCTTTTGCAATCGGAAAGAACATATCCACAATCCTTTGCCCGGTAATTAAGGGTATGTTCGGGTCCATTTTTTCATTATACTCGCGCGGCTTTCTTACAGACCAGCGCTGCAGCATGCAAATTTCATGCGTTTTCTTCCCGTCACTTATTTTCGCAACCATTTCCTCAACGGTGTATTTTCCCTTTCTTATTTTCGCCACCCTGCCGGAAACCGGCGCCATCACCCGATGCTCAATCACGCTCGTTTCCTTCACCGTCCCTATAATATCCCCGCGCTTTACTTTTGCGCCTTCCTTCACTTTCGGCACAAAATCCCATTTTCTTTTCCTATCCAGCGCGCTCACCGCAATGCCGCGCGCAATGAATGCGCTTTTGCTCTTTTTTGCAATCTGCTCAAGCGGCCGCTGTATCCCGTCGTAAATCGAAGTCAACAGCCCAGGCCCAAGCTCCACGGAAAGCGGCTCGTGCGTGTTTTTGACAGGCTCGCCCGGCATCAGTCCGCTTGTATCCTCATACACCTGGATGGTGGAATATTTCCCTTCCATCTTGATTATCTCACCCATCAGCTCCTCTTTCCCTACCTTCACCAGGTCGTACATTTTCGCACCTTCAACATCCCGTGCAACTACGACGGGGCCGCTGACTTTGTAAATTTCTCCCATTTTTTTCACCTCTAGAAATGCTACTGCACTTTCAGCTCAATCCCAAGCGCCCTTTTTATCAATTTTGAAATTGACTCGCTCTGCTCAAGCGGGCCTTCCATACCCGGGACGGTTATCACAATCGGCTTTGCAGCCGCCTCTATCCTCTGCTTTGTTTTCCTGTCGCACTCTTCTACAATCTTTTCAGTCGTTATGATTATGCCAAGCGTCTGGTCATCCAAAAGCTCGTTTATTTTCTTGCAGGATTCGGCGGATTCACTTACGATGAACGTCCTGTCCACTCCGGCAAGGCGGAATCCCGCCACAACGAAGCTCCCCCCTACTACCGCAATCTCTTCTTTTTCCAAATCCATTTTTTTTCTCCCCTTCAATTTACCGTTATCAACATTTCCCTAATCTGCTGCGGGGAAAGCCCGTACTGCTTTCCCCTGACAATCTTTCTTATATTTGCCATCTCCTGCCCCTTCAGGAACAAATAACCCACAAGCGCACCGAGCGAGAGCACGCTGCGGTGAAACGAGTGCAGTTTTTTTCTTGCGGTTCTCTTCTCAATTTCAACTTCAACGCCTGCAAGCGATTTCTCCTTTGAAAATCTTCCTGCCATTCCCGCCATTCCAAGCTGGCTTTCCACAGCCCCTACCGCATCCTCAAGTGTTTGCGCCCTTCCAAGCTCCAGCATGAACCTCTGCTTCAGCTTCCCTCCGTTTATCATTTGCGTGCCGGAGCATTTTTTTCCCTTTTGCAGCAGCGCCTTTTCCCGCAGGGCATTCATCAGGTTTTTTGCGTCAATTTCCATTTCAGCAAGCTCAAGCAATGCCTTCCCCTCGCTCTCGCCTGCAAGCGCTGCTGCGCCCGCCTCAAGGTTTTCATAGTATTTTTTTTCAACATGCTCAATTATTCCTTCGACATTCCCCCTTTCCTCAAGCTCGCGCGGAATCTGGTATAACCCCCCGCGCAAAAACGAAAGCGCCTCCCTCAAATCCTTCGCGCCCGCCATTCTGTTTAACATTTTCTCCCCGAGTTCGCCTGCCGGTATGAGTAATTCCCTTATCTCTTCCTTTCTTGAAAGTGCGTGCCCCAAAAGTATGGTTTTTATGTTTGTGATATCATAGCGGCGCAGTATTGCCGCAACCGCCCCCCGCGCCCCCTTGGGCGCAATCCGGAGCATCTTGTTTGCATCACGTGCAAAATTCCTGCCTGTTGCCATCTCAACAAGTTCCTCTCCCTTATATTTTACTGAGAGTGCGCTTATGTCATTTTTGTAGTGCGTGGTTTCAAGCAGGCCTATAAGCGACCCGGTGCTCTCCACCAAAATCAGCTTTTCCATCTGCTCCTGCGAGAGCAGGTTTGCTTTCATTGCATGCACGCGCGCATTCGCATACCCGTATGCAAGCGCCTTGTTCTTCATCCTTCCCCTGACTGTTTGCACTAGGCGCGGCAGAAATGCCCCGAATTTTGGCATTTGCACAGTTTTCATTTTTTCCCTTTTCTGATTTCTACTTGCCAAACAGCTTTTCGTAGATTAGGCTTCTCACAACATCCCGCTTCTCCTCAAAGAGCGCCTCAAATGTCTTGTGGGAGCACACCTTTCCATCTGAAGATTCCACAAGCGCCCCCCCCGAGCACTCCGCAAAACCCTTCTGCTCAAAATTTATTCCTGCGGATTTTGCCGCCTTAACATCCTCTTTCCTTATTCTGACAATGCAGGTTCCGCCCACTTCGCGCGTGCCTTCCCGCACAAGTTTTTGGAGGGTTTTGGGGTAATCCCTTGACTTTGCGCCCCTGGCAAACTCATGCCAGACTATTTTTAGCCCGTCCTCAACTGCGTCATCCTTTGCGCGGGAAATCAGCTTTCCCGCTTCAAGGTGCGCTCCGGCAACAAGCTCTGCGCGCTGCTCAACAACTGCCTTTTTTGCTTCCTCGCGTGCCGCTTCAATGGCAGTGGAAGCTTTCTTTTTTGCCTCCCCAATCATTTCAGCCGCACTTGCATCTGCCTTGCGCACTATTTCGCCTGCCCGCTCGCGTGCGCTCTTGCCTATCTCTTTTCCGAGATTTTCCAGGCTCATTTGAAACACCCTCCTAAGCCCCGCCGGTGTTGAGCGCCAGGAGTATCGCAATCACGAACCCGAAGATGACGATGGTTTCCGGAAGCGCTAAGTATACAAGCAGTTTGCTTGATTCTTCAGGCCTCTCCGCAATCACTCCCATTGCCGCCGCACCGATTGTCGCCTGCGCCCATCCTGTTGCGATTGCGCCGCCGACTATTGCCATTGCCGCACCGATTGCGACAAGCCCTGTTCCTATTTCTGCCATTTCATACACCTCTTTTTTTCAAAATTTTATTTTTCCTCCATTGAAAACGGAGAGAATTTCTTTCCCCCTCCATGGAAGAATTTACCGTAAAACTCAACCAGATTCAGCCTTGCTCCCTGCACGAGCGATTCAAACATCGCCAAAAACGTGTTGGCTATGTGAAGCAAAAGCACGACTGCGCACACCAGGAAAAACACAAACGGGTTTGCGCGGTTTGGCAGAGCCACCCCTTCAAACAACAGCTTGTTTATTATTGCTTCCGCCACCACCACCCCGGCAATCCCCACTGCCGCAATCCGCGCGTAGGAAAGTGCGTTCCCGGCAATTCCTGGTATTTCAAACACTCCCATAATTCCGTCCGCCCGAACAACAAGCAGAAGGGAAACCGCAAAAATTATCCCGCCTGCGAGCACCTCATCAATGGGCAGTGCAAGAAGGCTTGCGGAAAACATCAAATGCGGAACCAAAAGCAGCCCGCTTGCGAGTATTCCAATCCAGCCGAGTTTTGCCATCGCGTGCGTTTTGGAATGCCCCCACTCATTTACAAAGCCAAGGAACAGCCCTAAACTTAGGTGCAGCACCCCTACCAATATTGTAATGAGCAGAAGCGTCCCTATATCATGCAATCTGCTTAAGTGAAAAGCGCTTCCGAAAACCACTACCAGAAAGCTTCCGCCGACATGCACTCCCATTTCTTCCATAAGCGTTTTGAAGGTAAACCCAAACCACTCATCAAAGAGAATCCCGAAAATCATTGAGGGGATTGA
Source organism: Candidatus Micrarchaeota archaeon CG1_02_47_40 (assembly GCA_001871475.1). Classification (GTDB taxonomy): domain Archaea; phylum Micrarchaeota; class Micrarchaeia; order Anstonellales; family CG1-02-47-40; genus CG1-02-47-40. The sequence continues at coordinate 44,479 of MNVE01000002.1, forward strand.
GGCAATCGCCCAAAGCACTGCAAACCCTCTCAACATGCCCGGCTTTGTTTTCGCAATTATCATGCCTGCAAGAAGGAGCGAAATAATCCCATACCCGACATCCCCTACCATCATCCCGTATAATATGGGAAAGGTAAGTGCGAGTATCATTGAAGGGTCTATTTCCCTTGCCCTTGGAAGTGAGAAAAATTCAACCAAAAACTCAAAAGGCGAGAACGGCTTTGGGTTTGCAAGAAGTGTCGGCGGCTCGTCTTTTCCTTTTATTCTGCTGACGAATATTCTTCCGCCAAACCTGCGCTTCAATTCTTCATGCAGCTTCCAGTAATTTTTCTCAAGCAGCCAGCCATGCAGTATGAATGTTTCTTCGGTAGCGCGAAAATCGGAAACAGCAGTGCAGCGCGCCTCCCATATCTTCAGCACTTTGTCAATTTCAATTATCTTTCCGTAATACTCTTTTGAAATTACTTCATACTCCTTTCCTATTTCAGCAAGCCTTTTCTTTTGTTTATGTATTTCCTCTTCTGCAATTGCAATGTTCTCAAGGGGCGTTCCGGCAATCTTCCCCGCCTGCACGAACTCAAAGCCATGCGCCTCAAGCGTTCCCTTCACGTTCTCTTTTTTAGGCGCGCAAACAACGCACGCAAAATCCGCCGCTGTCTGCCCCCGCCCCTTCATCATGCAGGTGTTTTTCGTTTTTGCAAGCGCTCCCTTCAGTATTTCATATTTTTTTCTCTTTACGATTCCGGCATGGCACTCAATCGTTTCCGCCTCAAGCTTCCCAAAATCAACATCCAACCCCGCGAGTTTTGCAAGTTTTTCCTTCTTTTCCGCAAGCGAGTCAATTCTTTCTTCAATCCGTTCCCTTTCCGCTTCAAGCTCCCTCAATCTTGCGTCTATTTTTATCTTGCCGCATTCAGCAATTGCCTGCTCAAGAGGCATTTCGGATTTATGGTTTTCCTTTTCCCCGGGCTGCTTTTCAAGCAGGTTTTTTATCCCCCTTATCCTTGTAAGCTGCTCTGACACGATTTGGTAAACGTGCAGCGGGTTTTCCCTTCCTGCCTCTTCTCCCTCCACCTTCCTTATCTCAAGAAGCCCTAGCGTGTGCAGTGAGGAGATTAGCGCAGGCTCGTCACGCCTCATTCCGATAACCCTTATCTTCTGCATCTTTGCAGGCCTAAACATAGTATACCTTCCGCTTGCCTCCCGTTCATCTCATTCTCTAAACATAGTATGCCTTCCCGCTATCTTCCAGTTATCCCATTCTTCAAGCATTTCCTTATTCCCTTTTTATCTCATTCTTCAAGTATTCTTTTTGCAATCTGCTTTGCAGCCATCCGGCTTGCCTTCTTTCCCCGCAGTTCCTTTGCCTTCTTGGCTGCTTCATGCACAATCTTTTCCGTTTCCTCTTCAATTCTTCTTTTTCCATACTGTATTATCTTATTCTTCTCGGCAACTGCGCGCTCCTGCGCCTTCTGCATTATTTCATTTGCCCCTTCCTTTGCGCCGTGCGTGATTTTTTCCGCCTTTTTTCCAGCCTCTTCAATCTCCCTTGCGGATTCCTGCTCCATCTTCCTTATTTTGGAGACTTCATTTGCAATTCCGTCGCCATCTACTTCAATCTGGCTGCCGTGTTCGTTCATTTTCCCACCCGCTAAAGTAAAGATTGGTCTAATAATATCCGATAAGATTTATATAATATTGGGGTTTGGGAAACTTTCAATCTTTTCCAAAAGAATTTTGGGCGCGCCTCCAAACTGGCAGCATAACAAACAAATTTCCCCGCACTACCAATTTAAAAATCTTTTGTTTCATAATATCTGAACACACATTCCAATAACGTTAGTATAATTACTGTGGTGCTATGCGAAAGGAACCCCCCTTAATGCACGATGTAGTTCCAAAACACGAGCTCCTAACACCGGAGGAGAAGGAAAAACTTTTTGGCGAGCTAAAGCTGGCTCCTGCGAACCTGCCGAAAATCTACTCAAGCGATCCGGCACTGACGCTTTTTGGAATAAAGGCAAATCTCGGCGACGTGATAAAGATAACGCGTGTTGAATCCACATGCACTGCATTGCATTACCGTATAGTAATAGAGTAAGGCAGTAATAACGAGCGCAAGATAATAAAACAGAAATAAAGTCAGAATAACAAAACAGGACAGCAACAAAATCGCAGTTGGAGAAGGTGAGTTTGGATATGACAAAAGAGCTTCTGGACGCATTTTTTGCAGACAACAGCCTTGTCCAGCAGCACCTTGCCTCTTATAATAAATTCATAGAGAAGAAAGTGCAGCTTATTATAGACCGCACCGGCACCATACAGCCCTCAATAGAGGGTTTTGAGCTCAAATTCGGCGCTGTGCGGCTTGAAAAGCCCATGATAGTGGAGGCGGACGGCTCGCGCAGAACTATCTTGCCGATGGAGGCAAGATTGCGCAACCTTACCTATTCCGCCCCGATTTTCCTTGAAATCATCCCGGTGCATAATGGTGTGGAAAAGCGCACATACTCCGAAGTGTTCATAGGCGAGCTTCCCGTGATGGTGAAATCAAAGCTCTGCCACCTTGAAGGAATGAATGAGGAAGAGCTCATAGAGGCAGGGGAAGACCCGGCAGACATGGGCGGCTACTTTCTGATAAATGGCTCCGAGCGCGTGCTCGTTTCCATAGAAGACCTGGCGCAAAACCGCATAATGGTTTCAAAGGAAAAGGACGATTCACTGACGGTTTCAAAGGTTTTTTCCACACGCCTCGGCTTTCGCGCAAGGTGCGTTGTTGAGAGGACTGAGGAGGGAATGATGCGCGTCGCATTTCCCGCATCCCCGCGCGATTTGCACTTTACTTCCATGCTCCGCGCACTCGGGCTCTCTTCAACCGAGCAGCTTCTTTCTGCATTTTCCGAGGATGAGCGGATACGCGCAGACATTCTGCTAAATTTGGAAGCAGACACCACAACAAATCAGAAAAACGCTTTTGAATACCTGGGGAAGCGCGCCGCTCCGGGGCAGGCGGACGATTACCGCGTGAAGCGGGCAGAGGTACTCATAGACACTTACCTGCTCCCCCACATAGGCACCGAAGCGGAAGACAGGCTGAAAAAAGGATATTACCTTGCGAAAATGGCGGAGAGGGCGATAAAAGTCGCTTACAAGATGCTTCCTTCCGATGACAAGGACCATTATGCGAACAAGAGGATAAAACTGACAGGGGATTTGATGGAGGAGCTTTTCCGCTACTCATTCCAATTCCTCGTAAAGGATATTTCATATCAGGCAGGCAGGGCTGACGCAAGAGGCAGGCGCCTAGTTGTGCAGACACTTGTGCGCCCTGACGCGCTTTCAGACAGGATAAAATATTCAATGGCAACCGGAAACTGGATTGCAGGCCAGACAGGGGTTTCGCAACTGCTTGACCGGACGAGCTACCTCTCAACGATTTCGCACTTGCGCAGAATCATCTCGCCCCTTTCAAGGAAGCACCCGCACTTCAAGGCGCGCGACCTGCACGGCACGCACTGGGGAAAGCTCTGCCCCAACGAATCTCCAGAAGGGCCTTCCTGCGCACTCGTGAAAAATTTAGCGCTGCTCTGCAACGTTTCAACAGGGGAAGAAGAGGAGAGCGTTGAAAAAATAATAAAGGAGCAAAAGGTTTCGCTTTAGGTTTTGACTATGCCTGCAAAAATAAAAAGGAAAAAATTCCGCACTGGAAAAACAAGCGTCTACCTAAATGGGCGGCTTGTCGGATTCAGCGAGTCCGGTGCAGAGCTTCTTGCAACACTGCGCGAGCAGAGGAGGAGCGCAGCGATTTCTTCCGAGGTGAATTTCCACCTGAATGAAAGGACGGAAGAGCTTTACGTAAACACGGATGCGGGGCGCGCACGCCGCCCGTACATAATAGTTGAGAACGGCAAAAGCAAGCTCATCCCCTCAATAATCCCGCAGATACGCGCCGGGGAAATTTCCTGGGCAAAGCTTGTGCAGCTTGGCATAATAGAATACCTGGATGCGGAAGAGGAGGAGGGGGCATACATAGCGCTGAAGGAGGAGGAGCTGACGCCCCAGCACACCCATCTTGAAATAGACCCAATCTCCATAGTGGGAGTGACGGTATCCGTCCTTCCCTACCCGGAGTACAATTCCTCCCCAAGAATTACGATGGCATGCGCAATGGCAAAGCAGTCGCTTGGCACTTATATTATTAACTACAACCTGCGCACGGATTCCCGCGCGCACATAATGTCCTACCCGCAGCAGCCCCTTGCGCAGACAAGGCCGTATAAATTGCTCAAATTTGCCGAGAGGGCGGCTGGGCAGAACTTTGTCGTTGCAATCACCTCTTACCGCGGCTATAACATGGGGGACGCGATTGTGATGAACAAGAGCGCGATAGACAGGGGCCTGGGAAGGAGCGTATTCTACAAAAATTACGAGGCAGAGGAGCGCCGCTACCCCGGCGGGCAGAAGGACAAGTTTGAAATACCCCCTGCAACTACCGCCGGCTACCGGGACGAGCAGGCTTACAAATACCTTGATTCGGATGGAATAGTAATGCCCGAAGTGGAAGTCCGGAATAAGGAGGTTTTGGTAGGCAAAACATCCCCCCCGAGATTTTTAGAGGAGGTTACCGTGTTCGGCGTGGTTGAGGAGAAGAAAAGGGAAAACTCGCTGGCGGTAAAAAGCGGGGAGAACGGAAGCGTGGATTCGGTGATGGTTACGGATTCGCTTTCTGGAAACAAGATGGCAAAGATACGCCTGCGCTCAATAAAAATACCGGAAATAGGAGACAAGTTCGCATCGCGCCACGGGCAGAAAGGAGTGATAGGCTTGGTAATGCCCCAGCACGACATGCCATTCACAAAAGACGGCATCGTGCCTGACCTGATAATAAACCCGCACGCAATCCCCTCGCGCATGACTGTCGGGCACCTGCTTGAGATGCTTGGGGGAAAGTCAGCATGCATGAGCGGAAAGTTCGCGGACGCAAGCGCGTTTGCAGGCGACACTGGAAATGATTTCCGCAAGATACTCTCCGAGTTCGGCATGCAGGAGTATGGGGAGGAAACCCTTTACGATGGATTGACGGGGGAGAAGATAAAGGCAAAAATCTACATCGGCGTAATTTATTACCAAAAGCTTCACCACCTGGTTTCAAACAAGATGCACGTGCGCTCAAGGGGGCCGGTGCAGCTTCTGACGCACCAGCCGACAGAAGGAAGGGCGCGTGAAGGGGGGTTGCGATTCGGGGAGATGGAGCGCGACTGCCTCATAGGATACGGCGCATCCATGCTGCTGCGCGAACGCATGCTTGAAGAATCTGACCGCACCATAGAGCTTGTGTGCTCAAAGTGCGGCTCAATCGCAGTCCACGACCACATAAAAAACAGGGACTACTGCCCTGTGTGCGATTCAACTTCGCTTGAGATGGTGGAGATGAGCTATGCGTTCAAGCTCCTGCTTGACGAGATAAAATCGCTCGGAATATTTCCAAGGCTGCTGCTGAAAATGAAATGCTGAAAATGAAATGCTGAAAATGAAATGCTGAAAATGAAATGCTGAAAATGAAATGCTGAAAATGAAGTGCTGAAAATGAAATGCTGAAAATGAAATGCTGAAAATGAAATGCTGATATATATGGAAAGAATAGTGCAGAAAATGATTGAGAAGATAAAGTTTTCCGTGTTCTCGCCAGAGGCAATAAGGAAGCTTTCCGCCGCGAAAATAACAATACCTGACACCTACAACGACGACTCCTATCCAATAGACGGAGGGCTTGTTGACCCGCGCCTCGGAGTCATCGACCCGGGGTTAAAATGCAAAACCTGCGGGGGAAAACTGCGAAGCTGCCCAGGGCACTTCGGGCACATTGAGCTTGTGCGCCCTGTAATACATCCTGAATTCTCAAAAATAATGCTCTACGTTATGCGCACTACCTGCCCATCCTGCTGCCGCGTCCTTCTTGAGGAAGAGGACATAAAGGAACTGGCGGCGAAAATAGTGCAGTCCGATGATGTGGAGGATGAGATGAAATCAAAAACGAAAAAGGTTTCAAAATGCCCCCACTGCTCCGAGAAGGTGCCTGAAATAAAGCTCCTAAAGCCCACCACCTTCTTTAAGGACAAGACAATGCTTCTTCCAACTGAAGTGCGCGACTGGCTTTCCAAAGTGTCAAATGAGGATTTGCGCGTGCTTGGCTTGGACCCGCTTTACGCCCGCCCAGAATGGATGGTAATAACCGCCCTCCTAGTCCCTCCTGTTTCCGTCCGCCCCTCCATTACTCTTGAAACCGGAGACCGCTCCGAGGATGATTTGACGCACAAGCTTGTAGATATAATGAGGATAAACCAACGTCTTGATGCGAACATAAATGCAGGAGCGCCCCAGCTCATCATAGAAGACCTCTGGGAGCTTCTCCAATACCACGTGACCACTTACTTTAACAATGAGACTGCGAACATCCCTCCTGCGCGCCACCGCTCCGGCAGGCCGCTCAAAACCCTTTCGCAGAGGCTGAAGGGGAAAGAGGGAAGATTCCGCTACAACCTCTCGGGAAAGAGGGTGAATTTCTCCGCGCGCACGGTAATCTCCCCTGACCCAAACATTTCCATAGATGATGTGGGGGTTCCGCGCGAGTTTGCGGAAGAGCTTACCATTCCTATGCGCGCAACAAGCTGGAATCTTGAGGCATGCCGCCAGTATATACTGCGCGAGGAATACCCAAAGGCGGAATACGTTACGCGCGCAGACGGAAAGAGGCTTCGCGTCACGGAAACCACACGCAAGGAAATTTCCGACACGCTTGAGCCCGGCTGCATCATAGACAGGCAGCTTGTTAACGGCGACACGGTGCTTTTCAACCGCCAGCCGTCCCTTCACCGCATTTCAATAATGTGCCATTCAGTAAAGGTGCTTCCAGGCAGGACACTGCGCCTGAACCCATCCGACTGCCCGCCATACAATGCGGACTACGACGGGGATGAGATGAACCTGCACGCGATACAAACAGAGGAGGCGCAGGTGGAGGCGGAAGTTCTGATGAAGGTGCACAACCAGATAATCTCCCCGCGCCACGGCGCGCCGATAATAAAGCCGCAGGAAGACCACGTGTCAGGGGCGTTCTTCCTTACCCGCGATTCTACTGTATTCACAAAATCACAGGCGTGCACACTGCTTGCGATAGCGGGCATAACCCGGCTTCCGCAGCCTGACCGCAAGGACGGCTATTCCGGAAAGCTCATTTTCTCAATGCTCCTGCCAAAAGACCTTTCCCTGCACATAAAAGTTTCCCACTCAAAGGAGAAGGCGGAATATTCGCAGGACGTTATAATAAAAAATGGAGTGCTCGTTGATGGGGCGCTTGAGAAGAAATCCTACGAAAACGCCATAATACAGAAAATAGTTTCGCTGCACGGCACGGATGCCGCTCGCAAATTCATAGACGATTCCACGAGGATAGCGCTTGAGGCGGTGACATTGCAGGGATTGTCGGTTTCCCTTGCAAACTATACTCTCTCTCCCGAAGCGCAAAAACAGCTCTTGGAAATAGACAACGCGGTAACAAAGGAGATAGAAACCGCGCTGATGCAGCATCGGAACAGGACGTTAAAGCGCCACCCGGGAAAAACCCTGCGCGAAACCCTTGAGCAGATGATTATGGAAATCACCTCGCGCCACCGCGAGGGGATAGGGGTTGTGGTTGAGAGACAGCTCGGGACGCACAACACTTCAATAATCATGGCGAAAATCGGGGCGCGCGGCTCACTTTTGAATGCAATACAGATGGCAGGTTCGGTTGGGCAGCAGGCAATCCGCTCAAAGCGCCCCTCGCGCGGATACAGCAGGAGGGCGCTTGTGCACTTTAAGAGGGAGGATTTGGGCTCTGCCGCGCGCGGATACGTTTCAAGTTCTTTTGCAAAGGGCCTCAACCCGTGCGAGTTCTTCTTCCACTCAATGGGCGGAAGGGAATCCATGGTGAACACCGCCATACGAACAGCCCGCTCCGGCTACATGCAAAGGAGGCTGATTAACGCTTTACAGGATTTGGTGGTTGCCCGCGACCTCTCGGTGCGGGACTCGCGCGGAGTATACGTGCAGTTTAGATACGGCGGCGATGGGGTGGACCCCTCAAAGGTCTCCTCGCTGGCAGAATCCGAAGAAAAGGAAAAAGAGGATTAAAGCTGGTATTTATGAAAAAGGAAAAGTCAGAAAAAAAAGAATCAAAAGCGCTCGTTGATATCGGCGAGGCGGTCGGGATAGTGGCAGCGCAGAGCATAGGCGAGCCCGGCACGCAGATGTCCCTTGCCTACGATGAGAAAGTGCTTGTAAGCGACTGCGGGGAAGTGAATGCAGTTAAAATAGGCGAATTCATAGACGGGATGATGGAACGCTTCGGCTCCTCATGCGAGGACGGGCACGAAATCTGCAAGCCAAAAGCGGAAATCATGGTTCCGAGCCTTGCAAAAAACGAAAAGGTGGAGTGGAAACAGGCAACTCTATTAAGCCGGCACGCCTGCAAAGAGAAACTGCTTGAACTCTCGCTCCGCTCCGGAAGAAAAATAACCGCGACACCCTTCCATTCGTTTGTAATCAGAAGGGACAACTTGCTTGTTCCGGTTTCAGGCTCAAGCTTGAAAAAAGGAGACAGGCTGCCCGTGCTCCGAAATCTTGCATGCCCCCCAGGCATTGCGGTCAAAGCCGTTGACATAGTTCCCGCACTGCAGATGGCAATGAAGCACATGAGTTCCTCAAACGGGCTTGTTTATGCATATCCGCGCGAAGGCTCAAAGCCCCTGCCAAGACAGCTTGAGCTGGATGGGGAATTCGGCTGGCTTTTGGGGATTTACCTTGCAGAAGGGAACTCAACTCATAATTTCACCTCAATATCAAACACTGACTTAACGATTCAGCAGAAAATACGCGATTTTGCAAAGGCGCACGGACTTACGACAAACGAATACGATAACCCGCGCGGCTTTTCCCTCTCGCACGACATAAGGATAAATTCCGCTCTGCTTGCCGAATTCCTGAAAGCTGTGTGCGGAACCTCATCCTACTCAAAGCGCGTTCCTTTGTTTGCCTATTCCGCAAACGAAAAATTCATCTCTTCCCTGCTGCGCGGCTATTTTGACGGCGACGGAAATGTAAGTGTTGAGCGGAGGGTAATTCGTGCTTCTTCAAAGTCAAAGGAGCTTATTGACGGCATCTGCCTCCTGCTTGCGCGCCTTGGCATTTTCGCCGGCAAAAGAAGCGACAAAAAAACGCACAACATTTCAATCTCATACAGATATGCGCCTTCCTTCCTGCAGAAAATCGGCTCCGACGTTGAGGGAAAGAGGCTGAAATTGGAAATACTCTCCTCAAGCGAACAGGGCATCGGATACAATCTCGTTGACGTGATTCCGGGAATAGGAAACTCCCTTCTGTCCGCTGCCAATAAGCTTGGCATCCCCTCAAGGTTCGTGAATAATTTCACAAAAAGACAGAAAATAGGGCGCTCAACACTCATCAAATACCTTGAAGAGTTCGAACGGCTTTCTGCTGAAAAAAACATTTCCCTGCCCGAACTTCTGCCGCTCAAAAATGCCGCCGATGGCGACGTTCTCTGGGACGAGATAGAAAAAATAGAGCGCGTTTCTTCTGCAAACAACCGCGTTTATGATTTCACCGTTCCAGGTGCAGAAACATTCACCACCTTTGACGGCGTGATAACGCACAACACGATGCGCACCTTCCACTACGCAGGAGTGGCAGAGCAGGTGCCAAGCGGCCTGCCAAGGCTCATTGAAATAGTGGATGCACGCCGCGAGCCGAAAGAGCCGCTGATGGATATTTTCCTCAAAGAGCCCCATTGCAACGAGGAAAAAAAGGCGGAAAAAGTCGCGGAGGAAATAGAAAGCACGGTGCTCTCGCAGATTGCAGACATAAGGGAGAATTTCAAGGACAAGAAGATTGAAATCATGCTTGATGAGCAGGAAATGAAAATCCGCGGAATCGCAGTCGAGGATTTGAAAGAGCCCATAAAGGCGCAGACTGCAGGCGGTGTTGAAGTGCGGGCGAACAAAATCACCGTGAACCCGAAAATCTCCTCATTGCGCGCAATCCGCAAGGTAACTACAAAACTTGCCTCCCTTCACATAAAGGGGATTGAAAAAATTTCAAAGGCGATGGTGCTCAAGGGGAAAAACGGGCAGTATTTCATACGCACGAGCGGCTCAAACATCTCCACAGTAATGCGCCATGCGAAAGTGATTCCAGAAAAGGTCTATTCAAACGACGTGAAGGAAATAGAAAGATTTCTCGGGATAGAAGCCGCGCGCAACTCCATAGTGCGCGAGCTGAAGCAGGTTCTTGATTTGCAGAGGCTCAACGTTGACGTGCGCCACTTGATGCTGCTTGCGGATGCGATGTGCATGGACGGGCATATCAAATCAGTAGGGCGCCACGGGCTTTCCGGGGAGAAGGCGGGCGTGCTTGCAAAGGCGGCATTTGAGGAAACGATAAAGCACTTAATAAGCGCCGCATCTGAAGGGCAGTACGACAATTTAATAGGCGTAACGGAGAATATAATAATAGGGCAGACGATACCTGTCGGAACAGGCATAGTGCGCCTTAAAATGAAAAAGCAATAGCTTAACTTAGGTGAATTATTATGGTTGACATATCAAAGAAAATAAGAATGTGCGCTGAAACCGGAAAGGTCAAATTCGGGGAGCGCGATGCGGTAAAAGCATCCCTTTTAGGCAGTGCGAAATTGATAATACTCTCCTCAAACTGCCGCCCGGAGGCAAAAAGCGACATATTGCACAATGCTAAAATTTCAGGCATCCCGACAATCATTTATGAAGGAAACGGCTACGAGCTTGGAAGCGCGTGCGGAGTGCCATACGTGGTTTCCGCAATGAGCGTGTTTGACGCAGGCAACTCCGATCTTGTGCCAAAAGAAAAAAAGAAGGAAAAAGAATGATTTAAAATGGTTGAGCTTGACAACGATTCGCTGAAATGCATCTCAATATTCGAGGGCATAACGGGCGCGCAGGTGGCCGATTGCCTCATAACCCCGGACTCGTTCGTGTTCGTGGTTTCCACAGGCGAGATGGGCCGCGCAATAGGGAAGAATGGAAGCTCAATAAACCGCGTCCGCACGGCGTTCAAGAAGCCGGTTTATGTTTATGAAGACTCGCAAACGCTTGAAGGTTTCGTGAAAAGCCTGTTTGCGGACACACCAGTAAAAAATATAAACATTCACGAGAAAATAGAAGGCAAGACTGCCTATGTTACGGTTTCTGAAAAAGACCGCGGCCAGGCAATAGGGAAAGGGGGCGAGCGCGTGAAAACCGCGCGCGCGATGCTGCAGCGCCGCTTCGGCTGCGACTTGAAATTGAATTCAAAGGCATAAAACAAAAAAACACAGAGTGATGATAAAATGGGAAGAGGAGAATATTCAGCGCTTGACCTTTTGCAGACCAGGAAGAAATTCCGCTGGAAGGAGAAGGCATGGAAGAGAAAAAAGCTTCACCTTAAGGACAAATACGACCCGCTTGAAGGCGCACCCCAGGGAAAGGGCATAGTCATTGAGAAAAAAGTCCTGGAGCAGAAGCAGCCGCATTCAGGTTTGATAAAATGCGTCAAGGTGCAGCTTATCAAAAACGGAAAGACTGTGACTGCCTTTGCTCCGCGCAGCGGGGCAATCAACTACATAGACGAGCATGATGAGGTCACAATAGAGGGGCTTGGAGGCTCGCAGAGAGGGCAGATGGGCTCCATACCCGGCGTCCGCTACAAGGTATCAAAGGTAAACGGCGTTGATTTGCAGATGCTCATAGCAAAGAGAAAGGAAAAGCCAAAGAGGTAACGGATAAGGGATAAAAGAAAGGAGAAGCCAAAGAGGTAGGAGTGATTTTCATGGATGAAAAACTTTTCGGAAAATACGATATTGCCGGCGTCGAAATTCCCGATGCTTCGCTAAAGCAGTACATAACTCTTTCCACAAAGCTTCACACGCACGGGAGGCACTCCGCACGCCCGCTTGCAAAGGGAAAGGTCAGCATAGTGGAGAGGCTTGCAAACAAGCTCATGAGGGGAGGCACAGGAAAGAAGACGAGCGGGAAGATAATACGCACTCACGGGCGCATGCAGGGGAAGAAGACAAAGGCGCTGAAAATCGTAGAAGGCGCATTCAGCATTGTTGCAAACCGCACGCAGAAAAACCCATTGCAGCTTCTTATTTCCGCAGTGATAAATTCCGCTCCGCGCGAGGATTTCACGAAGGTTTCCTTCGGCGGGGTATCCTATCAGGTGGCGGTTGACGTATCCGCATCGCGCAGGCTTGACATGGCATTGCGCAACATCACCCTGGCGGCAATAATGAAGGCTTTTGACGTGAAAAAAAACCTGACTGAAGCGCTTGCCGATGAGATAGAATACGCGGCAAAAATGGATGCGGCAAACTCCTTTGCAATCAAAAAGAGAGATGAAACCGAAAGGATGGCGCGGGCTGCAAGGTAATCTCTCCTTTATTTTGAGGTATTTCACATGGTCAGAAAAGAATACGTGGTTGAAGAAGTGCAGAAGCTGATGTACAACGTAGATGACGTGCGCAACGTCGCAATAGTGGCGCACGTGGACCACGGCAAAACAACCCTTACCGATTCCCTTGTTGCGCGCGCAGGATTGATTTCAAAGGAGCTTGCAGGGGAAATGCGCATGATGGATTTTGACGAGCAGGAACAGGCGCGCGGAATCACCATCAAATCCGCAAACATCTCCCTTGGCTTTGAGCTGAAAGGCAAGGACTACATGATTAATCTTATTGACACTCCCGGGCATGTTGATTTTGGAGGGCACGTAACGCGCGCAATGCGCGCAGTGGATGGAATCGTGCTTGTTATCGATTCAGTTGAAGGGATAATGCCCCAGACGGAAACAGTGCTTCGCCAGTCTTTGAGGGAAATGGCGCGCCCGTGTGTATTCATAAACAAGATAGACAGGCTCATAAACGAGCTGCAGCTTACTCCCGAGGCAATGCAGGCAAAACTTCTGAAAATAATTGCCGGAGTAAATAAGATAATAAACGATTTTGCCGCAGCGGAGTGCAAGGAGGCATGGCAGATAGACGTGAAAAAAGGCAACGTTGCATTCGGCTCGGCATTCAACAAGTGGGCGGTTTCCATAGTTTCAATGCAGCGCTTCAACATCTCCTTCAAAGACGTATACGAATACTGCGTAAAGCGCGACCACAAGACGCTTGTTGAAAAGTCGCCCCTTGACGAGGTAATGCTTGAGATGATGGTCACGCACCTTCCAAACCCAAAAGCCGCGCAAAAATACAGAATACCAGTGATTTGGAAGGGGGAGAGCGCTTCTGATGAGGGGAAAGCGATGCTTGCCTGCGATGCCGGCGCAAAAACCGTAGGCGTCGTGTTCGGTGTAGTGAATGATGAGCATGCGGGAGAAGTGGCAATGGTCCGCGTATTTTCCGGAAGCATACAAAAAGGGGACATGATTTACCTCGCATCAAAATATCACACGGAAAAAGTGCAGCAGGTCGCAATTTACATGGGAAAGGACAGAGTGATGTGCGAGAAGGTAATAGCAGGCAACATCGCCGGCATAGTCGGCTTGAAAGACGTTTTTGTGGGGGAAACCATCTCCACACAGGAGATTTACCCATTTGAGCAGATAAAGCACTACTCGGAGCCGGTGGTTACAAAATCAATTGAAGCCTCCGACTCAAAGGATTTGGCAAAACTGATTATTGCATTGCGCGAAATCTCAAAGGAGGATGCCACAATACGCGTTGAAATCAACCAGGAAACAGGCGAGCACCTCATTTCAGGCATGGGTGAGCTCCATTTAGAGATTATAGAATACAAAATAAGGAATGAGAAAGGCGTCAAGATAAAGACATCGCCCCCCATTGTCGTCTACCGCGAAACCATAACCGGCTCCGCCGGGCCGGTAGAGGGCAAATCCCCAAACAAGCACACGAAGCTCAAGCTGGAGATTGAGCCGGTTGAGCCTGGAGTTTTTGCGGCAATGCTTGATGGGAAGGTGCCTGACGGGCGGCCCAAGGGAAAAGTGCTTGTGGAAGTGCTTGTTGAGGCGGGGATGGACAGGGTGCAGGCAAAAAACATCTGGGACATAAAGAACAATTCCATACTCATAAATGACACGCGCGGAATACAATACATGAATGAAATAGAAGAGCTTGTTATACAGGGATTTGAAGAGGCAATGCAGAAGGGTCCGCTTGCAAAGGAGAAGGTGGTGGGGGTAAAGGTGCGCATAATTGACGCGCAGATACACGAAGACCCTGTACACCGCGGGCCTGCCCAACTGCTTCCCACAATAAAGCGCCCGATATACGCGGGGATGCTTTATGCCGGCACCGTATTGCAGGAGCCAAAGCAGAAAGTGCTCTTTCAGATACCCCAAGAGTATACTGCCAACATCATTTCACTTATAGGCGGAAGAAGGGGGCAGATGCTTGACATACAGCAGGAAGGGGAAACTGCCACAATCAATGCGAAACTGCCTGTTTCAGAGATGTTCGGCTTTGCAAACGAAGTAAGGGGGGCGACTCAAGGCAGGGCGATTTGGTATCAGGAGTATGCAGGCTATGAAACGCTTCCAAGGGATTTGCTCTTAAAAACAGTGCAGGACATCCGCAAGAGAAAAGGCGACCCGCCCGAACCGCCTACGCCGCAGGACTTTATGGATTGATAACATGCCCGCTCTTACGAATCAAACGTTCATCAATATAAGGAAAGGCGAAAAGGAAGCAAGAGCGGGCAAAGGAATTCTTCTTTCCGATTATCTTGCAAAAAGCACGAAGGGCAGGGATAATTCTCATTCCCACAAGTAGACTTTCATCGTTCCCGCTTCTTTGTTCTCCCCATTCAGGAGGATTATTCCCCTTGTAGCAACCGCAACATTCTTTGCAGAGGAAGGAACATCAATTCCGATATTATACTCCGCCACTCCTGTGTTTATCTCAATCGTATAATCATAAATCGTATTCAGCAGTTTCTTGCTTTCCAAATAACTTCCACCAGGAATAATTCCATCCGCATAATCCCTAAACGCAATAATCTTATTCGCATCAAGCACAACAGTTCCAAAGCCCTGCGCAAACCCTATCTGCCCAATCTCCTCCAGTTCTCCAATCTTCTCATCCCAATCCTCCGGCTGTCCCGGTGTAAGCAATCCATCCGAAACCGCAAGCGCCTCCTCCTGCAAATTCACTGAACTCTCATTCATGGTCGCCTTTATCCCAAACCAGTAATTCCCCAATATGGAAAGTGCCAGAATGAATATGAGCACTGCGGCAATCGCATCAAATGAGAAATACTGCCCTTTTTTCATGTTGATTACCTCTCCTTACCATAATTACCATTGACGTTATTGTTCAACTCCGATATTTGCTCCTGTTCCCGCCCCTCCGCCTGTCCCCTGCCATTCCCCAACATTCTCATACCTCTGCGCAATCTTCAGCGTCCCTTCATCATTCTCTATTGAGTAATACCCCTTGCTTGGGGTTATTTCTATTAGATAAACATTGCTTGCTTGGCTCGCACTCACTCCTTCCCCACTAATCGCCTCAAGCGCCTTCGTTCTTATGGGATAAAGCTGGCTATGCCCTTCCCCTCCCTCCTTCCACTCCACCCTCACAAACCCATCCTTCCCAAAAGACGCACTATATTCTCCCCCAAGCAATCTCTGCTCGCAATCAAACACCCCGAAAAAACCGCTCCCCGCGGAAAGCGCAGCATTAACGCTCTCCGCAAACGAATTCCCAATCTGGTCAGCAACTGCGGTTTTCCGTATAGACGCATCCTTCAAATAGCCAAAAAGAAGCATAGTAGTGGCAGCAGAGAAAACCAGCAGGAAGAATCCTGCGTATGCCAAGAATTCAACAGAGCTTTGCCCTTTTTTATTCAACATAATTTATTTCCACCACTCTCAACCCTTCATTATACTCAAGCGCAATCGTATGCAATCCCTGCCCCAAACTACTATCAAGCTTCCCTGTCGTCTTTTCCGTAATATTCACCCTGCTTTTTGCCACAATCTCCTGCTCCTTTCCCCCAAGCGCAATCCTAAACACCACTTCATTCCCCAAAGCCGTCACATTCTTCAAATTTTCAGGATAATTCACAGCAATGGTTTTTTTTGCCCCGTCCCCCTGCGCATACACCTCAAATGCCGCATCCGCAATCTTCTGCGCATCCATCCGCGCCATGTTCAGGTTCAGCTTTTCCCCTTCAAATCCCGCGCTTCCAAGCAAAATCACAAGCGCGGGCACCAATATCACTATCGCAAAGCCCGCCATAATCAGCATTTCAGTGGAAACTTGCGCTTTTCTCATTGGCTGCACCCTCCGCTTGGACAGGTCATCAGAGCCTCGTCATACTCATCGCCGTAGTAAAACAGAAGGTGTTCGGTATCCATCCTAAACTGCCCAAGGCATCCGTCAAGCGGTGTTGAAGCAGACGGGCATATCTCAGCGCACATTGTAGGCGTCTTGCACCCGCTCATTCCCTTCACTATCAAATTGCCGCCAGCAGTCGGCTCAAAATACTTATGGTCAATCCTATTGTGCTCATTAGTTTCCGCTTTTAATGGATCCTGGTCTCCTCCATAAATTCTTCCCACAAGGAATGTTTCTATTCCGAATTCGCTTGCTTGCCCATACCCGCCATTCAAAAATCTCTGCAAATATGAAGGCGCATCCGCATTCTCAACGTAAAGCTGGCACTTTGAAACCTCCCTCAAATTCTCAATACTGTAAATTCTGTGTTTGTTGTTTATGGTTGCGGCATCCCAATCCTCATTGGCAATCAATACATACATTCCATCGGAGATTGACGCCGAATAAGGCCAGCTTCCAGCGGCAAACGGCTTATCAGATTCGTTTGCCAGCGTGACGCTTGGCTCATATCCCACAGGGTTTTCATCATATTCTATCCACTCCCGGCAGTTTAAGCAATTCACATCGTAATATCTTACTCCTCCCAGCACTTCTTCAGAATGCGTTTCAGTATTAGTAATAATCACCGCCCCAACCGCGCTTATGTTTTCCCAGAATGAATACACGCAGGCGCCATATTCCATCGGATTCCCAATGCCGATGCAAGGTTCCATCCAACCAGTCTTCCATATAATCCTTTCGGGATGCTCCTCTCCTGAAGGCTCATCTCCTTCATATATCTGCCCATAAAACCAGCCAGCGCCATTTACAATTCCACTCTCATCATTTACCAACTCTTCCGGTTTTACTGAATCCGCATCCTCCAAATTTTCATTGTGAATTATCTGCCTCACCAGCGGCAAAGAGGGAGTATACCCGCCTTGGGATTGAAGCGACCAATAGCTTCTTCCCACAAGCGGGTCAGGCAATCCTTCTATCGGCACAAAAGCGCTTGCAGTCAGACTTTTAGCCAAATACATTTTCCCCTCAAAATCAGTAATATTCACGTCCACTTCAAAACTAACCTTCACGCTCCAGGGAGTATTTTGCTCAACGCTTGCCCCATCTAATTTCAATTTCCCGAACTTCACCTCAAAACCCATTTCATTTGCAGTGCCATTCACGCTTTCCATCCACTGCCTCAAAGTAAACTGCGGCTGGCTTATGATTGTAATGCCTTCACCCTCAAGTGCTACAAGCTCCTCATCAGCACCAACAGACGCGCAGTTTATGTTCGTTCCCCCAATCTGCACACTTCCATTTTCAGCCAAAGCGATTATTGTGTTCTTAACTCCTCCCAATTCACCCAGCCCACCATAGTTTTGTTCAAGCTCATACTGCGCCAAGCATCCCATTGCCCTGTAAGTTGATAAATTCGCCGCCTCGCTTAATTTCCCGTCCGTAATCTGCGAAAGCAAGAAAGCAAAAGAATCCGTCTTTATTTTCTCTGGCAATCTTTTCTCCTTTATCTTATTCTCTTCAGCCCAAATGCTCAAGCTGATTAAAAGTATTGAGAGAAGCACTACAAACATTGCAGTGAAGAATATTCCCTTTTTCATATATACACCGAAACCCTTACCAGTCCTACGTAAATTTCACCGGGATTATATGTGCTTGCAGGCATGGCGCACACTTCCCCCTCTCCGCAATTAACCCCCCCCATCCCGCTTGGCATTACTGAATACCCGCTTACAGGGCTTTTCGCATTCGCCTCAAATTTCTTCATCCCTTTCGCGTGATTTGAAGTCGGGTCAGTCGCAGTATCGTATGCACTAATCCAGCTGCCGCTTTGTGCATCATAAACATCAAACCTAAAGCCGTATTGTTCAGGGATGATTGCTTTCGCCACATCCAAGGGCGTACCTCCCACGCTTCCCCCGCTTGCGCCAAGCCCTGCCTCCCCAATCTGCTCAAGGCAGGTTTTCCCGCTGCAATCCGCCTCATCAAGTGCAGACAGCGTATCCTTTGCAAGGTAATACGCCTGCATATATGCTCCGCCTGATGACTCGGGAACGGAGTAAATAAGAAAGAGGGAATAAACAGTAACCACTGCAAGCATCAGCGCAACAAACGCGTCAATCGTGAAAACCAATCCCTTTTTCTTCAAGAAATCCATCCCCTCTTATTTTTTTTATTTTCGCTGTCTTTTACAATTACCCGAACCCATCTCCCCCTTTTCTTGTTGCTTCCTCATACATTTACCTTAAACCCTTCCCCTCTTATC
The DNA here is from genome assembly GCA_001871475.1 of Candidatus Micrarchaeota archaeon CG1_02_47_40. Classification (GTDB taxonomy): domain Archaea; phylum Micrarchaeota; class Micrarchaeia; order Anstonellales; family CG1-02-47-40; genus CG1-02-47-40. The sequence continues at coordinate 63,168 of MNVE01000002.1, forward strand.
TTTGCCATTACCCCTTCCGAAACCGCCTCAACAAAACCTCCAAAAAGCGCACTTTCGCTTAAAATTCCCCCAAGCCACCCCTTCTCCTTTTTCTCAATCTTGCATACTCTCGGCTTTCCCTTTAAGCCTGCAAGCCTTCCCGCCTCTTCTACTGCCGTCTCTTTTCCCCCCAGTTTATCCACAAGCCCTAAAGAGTAAGCCTGCCTTCCAGTCAATATCCTGCTGTCAAATATCCTCTCCTCATTCTCATTTATCTTTCCCTTCCTTCCATCAATCACCGCTTTCTTGAACTCCGCATACTCCTCTTCTACAATTCCCTGCAATATACCTATCTCCTCCTCGCTTGCCTTTCTTGCAGGGTTTCCAATATCCTTAAACTTCCCTTCCGCTATGCTTGTTTCATTCAGCCCGATTTTTTCAAAAAGCCCGCTCATTTCCAGGTAAGTTATCCTCGCGCCGATATTTCCCGTAAGCGCGCTTGGTTCGGAAACTATGTAATCCGTTCCCGCGCCTATGTAATACCCTCCAGATGCTGCCATCTCCCTAAAATACGCAACAGTCGGCTTTTTTGCATTCACCACCGCTTCATGCACTTCATGCGTCGCAACCACGGAGCCGCCTGGCGTGTTTATCACGAGCATTATCGCGCCCACTCCCTCTTCCTCATCCGCTTCTTCAATCAATTTTGCAATATCCTCCGAACCCATTATCCCGCCAAAGAAAAGAGTCGGCTCAATCCCCTGCGCCACAATCTCCCCGTTTATTTCCACTACCCCTATGCACTTCTCCCCAAGCCCTCCGGCATTCAGAAACGGCATGATAATTAATACAGCAATCACAATAAGCACAACCAAAAGCCCTGCAGAGCCTGCAAAAAGCATTTTATTATCCATCCCTTTAATTTTCAATCAATCCCCCCTTTTCCTTCCAACTCCCCCCGAAAACACACTAAGATAAGCACCATTGCAATAAAAACCTTTTTGAATGTAAAATTAGCATGGATTTTTCTATAGACGTTGCCATAACGCTCATTCTTTTCATACTTCCCGCCTATTTTGCCAATTCTACCCCGGTAATTTTCGGAGGAGGGGAGCCGCTTGATTTCGGAAAGAAATTTTTGGATGGAAGAAGGCTGCTTGGAAAGGGAAAAACGATAAGGGGCTTTCTTTCAGGCGTTTTTGCAGGAATGCTGATAGGAGTTCTTGAGGCACTCATCCTTCCTTACACTCCCTTCAATTTCTTCTGCAATCCCTCAAATTACGTCGTGCTTGCCTTCTTCCTCTCAACCGGCACAATGGCAGGCGATTCTTTGGGCAGTTTCATAAAAAGAAGGCTTGCAATCCCATCCGGCTCCCCTTCCCTTCTCCTTGACCAGCTTGCCTTCCTTGCTATCGCTCTTTTCTTTGCCTATCCGCGCGCCTCTTTTCTCTACGCATTGGAAAGCCTTCTCTTTCTCTTCGTGCTGACATACTTCCTGCACGTGGCTTTCAACGTGCTTGCGAATAAATTAGGGTTGAAGAGGGTGCCGTGGTAGTGGCGGTCTAAATTTCAGAATAAGCCCTCTGCAACTGCGCTTTATCGTCTACCAAGTTCTCAATCTTACAACGCAAGTCGGCTTTTCTGTTTAGTACATATCCGACCAGCAAGGACATGTCAGAAATTGCCTTATTAAGAATCAGTTTTGCATACTCTTTATTGTTTTGTACGATGCTTGCAAGAAAATCTACGCTTTCTCTGCCTCTTGTGTACCTTATCAATTCACAAAACGCAGTATAAATCTCCCTCCTCTTACTTTTTCTTCGCCAATTTCTCCAATTTCTCAATCGCCTTCTTCACAGCTTCCTTTCTCTTTTTAGTATCAGGTGCGCTTTCCTTTCTTTCGGGTTCTTCTCTTTTCAGGGCTTTCTTTCCTTTCACAGATTTCATCTGCCCGCCTGCGCGCGCCTTTGAAATTCCCCCACTCTCGACTTTTCTTCCCAATATCCGTTCAATCTCCCTTTTCCTCTCCTCAAACTCCCCATCTTCTTTCTCTTCCGTTTCCCCTTCTTCGTAAGCTTTCCCTTTCCCCTCTTCATCCTCTTCATAAGCTTTCTCCCCTTCTTCCCTTCCCCCTTCATACACCTCTGTCTCTTCAGCTTCTTCCTTTCCGTAAACCGGCATTATCCTTCCGCTCTCCTCCCCTTTCTTGTAAAGCTCATCATAAATCTTCTTCAAATCATCTTCCGTTAATCCTCCTTCCTCTTCTTTTTCAGAAGGCTCTTCTTCCTCTTCGCCCTCTCCTGCAATCTTTTCTCCAATTTCCCTCTCATCCGTTTCTTTCCTGCTTTCCTCCTCTTCCCCCGCCATGCGTTCATATTCCTCTTTTTCCCCGCCTTCATGCTCTTCCTTCCCCTCCATTTCCTTTTCAAACACTTCCTCTTCACCATATTCTTCTTCCCTGCTGTTTTGGAGTTTTCTTTTTATACTTTCCTCTTCATCCATCTCATCCTTCTCTTCCTTTTCATCTTCTTCAAGCATTCCAGCATCCTTCTCTTCCATCTCCTCTTCAGATGCATCCTTTTCATCATCTTCCTCTTCAAGCATTCCCACTTCTTCTTTGTCCTCTCCCTTCTCTTCATAATCAGAAGTCTCACTTTCCCCTTCGCTCATTTTCCTTCTCCTCTCCTCCAGTATGCTTCGCGTTCCTTCCATCTCCTTTTCTCCCTCTTCATAAGATTTGTAAAGCTCATCCATTTTCGCTTCTCCATCAGCCCCTTTCGTTCCAATAACCGTCTCCCCAAGGCGGGTATTCCATACTGCTTGCGCACTCCCCGCGCTTCCGGCACGGCTCTCCCCATCCTCTTCCTTCTCCCTAACCGACATTATCACTGCAACTGCAAGAAGCACGAATGAAATGAGCAGAAGCCCGCCTATTATACCTGCAAAATCCCCAAGGTTAATCTGTGGAAGCCACCCCTCCTTCTTCTCATCGGAAATTTCCGCCGCAACAACGCTGACAACAATCGGAGCCACCTTCGTGCCCGCATCCTGCAAAAGCTTCAATCCCGCCGCGCGGTATATATAACTGCCATCAGTTTTCGCGACAAAATCAACAGCCCCCTTCGCATCCGTAACCATTCTTGTTATCTCCCCGCCAGGGCTTATTACTGAAATTTCCCCTTTTACAATCGGCATTCCAGCTGAATTTTTCAGAAAAACGGTTATTTTCTGCCCCACTTGCGCTTCTTTCGGGGCGGTTATAACTGCCTCAAGCAAATCCGCATTTATTCTCGGTTTTTCAAGGCCCAAAAATTCGCTCTCACTAACCCTTCTCGTTATTGCAAAAGAAATTTCAATCTCCCCGCCAGTTTCCATTCTTGAATAAGAATGGCTTGCAACCCCCCACTTCACAGATGAAGGAACAGGGTTCCATTCCCAGTCAACGTGTCTTCCAGTCTCATCCTTTCCTTCCCCTATAAGCTCCCCGAAATCCTGCTCTATGTAAATATTTGCCCTTTCAAATTCTCCAATATTCTTTATTTTCAAGACTATTTTTGAGCCGTATTCATGCACTGCCACGTCCCTTGCGATGCTTATCTTGGGGTTGTCGGTTACAACAAGCTCCCGCGTCACTTCAAAGCCCGCATACCCAGGCATATCAGCTTTCTTTGAAAGAACCACCTGCTCATTATTCAGCGCACACAGCATCCCTGCAAGCGCAAGAATGAACACGGCCAGAAAAACAGTTTTTTTCATAGTAATAACACCTTCGTTTAAATTGAGTGTTCCACCGGTTTGTGACCAATGGAACACAACTATCAAAATGCTCGCAAATATGGGCGAGTGCCCCTTGCTCAACCGCCGCCTTGCGGGCGGTGAGCGCGAGCATTTTGATACCTCTCTTACTCCCACTTAATTTAACCCGATATAATATTTAAACCTATCGTATTTAATGGGGCTTTATGAATTCTAACCCCTTTTTGCGCCTTATCAACTTTCACTAACAAGATTCACTTATTTAAGGCGATAGTTTTCCTTTACCTTGCCAATTTTCACTAACAAGATTCACTTATTTAAGGCGAATTTCTCCCTTTAATCTCACTTATTCAAGGTGATTTTTCCCTTGGGGGCAACAAAAAGAGCCGCTTCCCCCGTATCTCCAATTCCATCAACGTAAGCCCCCTGCACCGCCACCCTGTCCCCAACTGCAATGCCCCTTCCCCTGCCCTGGGGCAAACACAGGGGGAATTTTCCGGTCTGGTCAAGAAGCGTTATTTTGAGCGCATCAGTGCTTTTCTTTCCCTTTCTTATCTCAATCTTTTCCACTTCGCCAACGGTGACTTCTGGGAGCCTTATCTTTTTCATCCCGATTTTCAGCGAGGCAAGCCTCTGCACTCCCATCCCCCTGCACTGCAGTTTTGCAAGCCTAAAAGCCATCTCCACCTTGTGCGACAGTTCCTTTGCAACATTCTTCTCCTCATCAGACAGCATTTTGTCGGTTGCGCCTTCCCTTGAGGCAAGCGAATACGCCCTCCCGTAAATCTCCTCAAAAAAAGGGTCGCCGGAAACAACGCTTTTTTCCTCCTCTTCCCCAGACACAAGCGAAGCATCTTCTTCAGCAGTTTCTGCAATTTCTCTTCTTTCTTTCGTGCATACTGAAGGCGCCGACTCTCCTTCCTTACTATCTGCCTCGCGTTTTGCCTCTTCCTTGCCCTCCTCATAACTTCCAATGCTCTCAATCTCGCCTTCCTCTTTGGCAGGCTCTGCCAGCCCCTCCTTGTCTTTTGCAGAAATATACTCCCCTATCTTCTCAACGCGGCGCATCACTTCAAAGTGCTCGCCTATTCTCGTCTGCCCCTCCTCCCTGCTTACCGCCACAAGCTCCTCATTATGCTTCTTTCTCTTTGAGAAGTACTTTTCAAGCGTGCTCATCATTCTCTGCTTTGTCTTCTTTGCGGTAAACATCTTTTCAATGGAAGGGAAAAGCTTCACCTTCACGTCATTCTCCGTTTCAACGTGTTCGCTCTCGCTTTGCAGGAACAGCTTTTCAATTGAGAGCATATCTGTCTTTTCCGTGCTTCTGAGCCTTTCAAGCGCCTCCTGCGCCTTTCCCTTTACATCCACATCCTTGTCGCCCGATAGCTCAAGGAGCGCAAAAATCGCGCCGGGGTCGTTCCCAAGTGCGGAAATTTCAGCAACCACTCTCATTCTTACCTTGGAGTCGGCGCTGTAGGACTCGGCTATTAAGGCATCAACCCGCTTTTGCTTTTCAGAAGTCATTTTTCCTCTCTCCCGTTCCTTCCTGCTCCGATTAAATATATAAATGGTGCGGGGGCAGATTCCCCTTATGGCCGCTTCTGCATTCTCCCCCTCGCACTTAACCGGCTTCTTCTCCCTTTCAGCCAAAGGCTCATCAGGCGCGGGCATAACGCTGGATAAGGGAGTAAAGACAACTGCAGAGTTTGCCGCAAAAGGCGCAAAGAAGGACCGCATTGCCATAAACGGAAACATTTCATCCGCGCCAGTTTCAACATACATTGCAGGCGAATACCGCAGACTGACGGGCACAAACCGCTTTTTTCGCATATCGCACTCCTCTTTTTTCCCGGTAGGGTATGGCTTTGGCACAAGCGCAAGCGGTGCACTTTCCCTTTCTTTATCTCTCAATAAATTGCTGGGAACAAAATTTCCCTACAAAAAATGCGTCAAAATTGCCGCCAAAGCCGACTTGGAATGCGGCTGCGGCGTAAGCGGAGTTCTTGCCTCCAGCATTGGCGGCTTTCTTTTTAGGAAAACGCCAACTTCAAAAGTGATTAAGCTTCCCTTGCCTAATAGTGCTTTTTTTCTATGCGTTCCCCTCTCTCCCATCCCAACAAAAAACATCATAACCAGCAAAGGGCAGGTGCGCAGAATAACAAAAGCGGGGAGTGAATGCAATGCTTCGTTTGCTTCCAGCCCTTCCCTCTCCAACTTCTGCCTGCTTTCAAACGAGTTTGCCATAAAAACAAAAATCGCCCCGCCTTCCACTCTTTCCATCCTCAAAAACAATCCCGATTTCGGGATGGCGCAGCTTGGCAATACTCTCTTTGCAATAGCGGAAAGCAGGAAAGAATTTGAAGGGAAAAAGAAAAGGATGAGCGAATATGGGGGAGTGCTTACAGCTGGCTTGAGCGGAAAAGGTGCTTAACTATTCCACCCTAATCGGATAGCTGCTTTTCCACAATCCGTGCAGGTTGCACCTTATAACCGCGCTTATCTCCTTTCCGGCAGAGAGTATCACGCTTATTTTTGCCTTCGGCTCCGTCACCACGGGAGTAAAATTCACCCTCGTAAAATAAAGCCCATCCACAAACAAATCAACAAACTGTATGAAGTGTGCATTCTGCATGGGGTGAGGCATGCTTCCCACTTTCACTCCCAATTCAAATGCCTCTCCTTTTTTCACTTTTGCGGGAAATTCCAGCACAGGAGTGTGCTTCTTCTCCAAATCATCCATATTATTCTTGTCTTTAGGCTCATTTATCTTCCAGAAAAGCTCCGCAATTATTCCCTTGTCTTCTGCCATTCTCACCACCTCAATAAAACACTCACGGGATATTTATAATTCTTCTTTGGGGAAATCAACACCATGCAAAAAACCAAAATCAGCAGAATTCTTGCCATTCTTTCGCGTGCCTATCCTGAAGCAGGCATCTCCCTTTCCTTTGAAAATCCATTTCAGCTTCTCATTTCCACCATCCTCTCCGCACAATGCACTGACAAAAGAGTAAATTTAATCACTCCCGCCCTTTTTGCAAAATATAAAAATGCAAAGGATTTTGCAAATGCAAAACAAAGCGAACTTGAAAAACACATTCATTCAACGGGATTTTACAGGAATAAAGCGAAGAATATAATAAACTGCTGCAAAATGCTCGTTGCGCACTACTGGGGAAAAGTTCCTCTTTCTATGCAGGAACTCGTTTGCCTTCCCGGAGTCGGAAGGAAAACTGCAAACATAGTGCTCTCAAATTCCGGAATTATAGAAGGAATTGCAGTTGATACCCATGTCGCAAGGGTAAGCAGACTGCTGGGTTGGACAAAAAGCAAAAACCCGCTCATCATTGAGCGCGACCTCATGCGGCTCTTCTCAAAAAGCGACTGGCATCTTATAAACGCCCTTCTTGTCTGGCACGGAAGAAGAGTATGCGTCGCAAGAAAGCCGAAGTGCGGAATGTGCCTCCTTAAAAACTTGTGCCCGAGCGCGGGGAGATAACTCATTATATTTTAGTATAATAAAATATAATGACACTTATTTTTTATTATAATAAAATTTATATACCTTTGCATCTAAACATCTTCATGGTGCCAAAGGAACTCCTGCACACGGTCGTCCTCGACCAACTTGCAGAGTGCAAACTCGCAGCCATGACTGTAAAAAGGGAGATGTTGGAACGAATCGCGGTTAAAACTACGGCGCGCGCCCTCATAATAAAGGGCGTACGCAGATGTGGCAAAAGCACCGCCTTAAAGCAGTTGATGGCGGAAAGATTCAAAGGAAAATTCTTTTATCTGAATTTTGACGATGAGCGCCTTATTGGTTTTGAAGCAGACGATTTTCAAAAATTAATGGAAGTGTTCATAGAACTCTTCGGAAACCGCCCAGCAATATTTCTCGACGAGATACAGAATGTGCGGGGATGGGAATTGTTTGTCAACCGGCTTCTTAGGGAAGGGCGCAATGTTTTCATAACCGGCTCAAATGCGAACCTCTTAAGCCGCGAACTTGGCACCCACCTGACAGGCAGGCATCTTGATTACGAACTTTATCCATTCTCTTTCAGTGAGTATCTTGCACTAAGGGGGGTTGATTTGCCAAGGCAGGCAGCCTCAACCAGCCAAAAGACGCTTTTGCTGAAAGAATTCAAAAAATACATGGAAGAGGGAGGGATGCCGGAGGCGGCAATAAGCCGCAACCCGGCAGTTCTCGGACAGACTATAGAAGACATTGTGCAAAAAGATATAATTCGCAGGTATTCAGTAAGAAAGCCCAACGAATTAAGGGGTGTTTTGAGATTTTTGATAGCAAACGCTTCAAATAAAATAACATTCAACAGCATATGCGACAATTTCAGGATAAAAAGCCCCGTTACTGCACAAAATTATGTGAATTATGCCGAGGATACATGCCTTATTTTTACGGTCAGAAAGTATGAAAGAAAAATAAAACTTCTTGACAAAAACCCGAAAAAGCTTTATTGCATTGACAACGGAATAATTGCAAGGCATTCTTCCGGAGCGATACAGCAGATGGGTGCGCTCCTTGAGAATCTCGTTGCGGTTGAACTTAAAAGACGAAACTGTTTCTTTTATTATTACATGAATAAAAACGGCTCGGAAACCGATTTTGCGATTCTTGCAGAAGAAACCCCAAAAAAAATAACGCAGGTTTTGCAGGCGTGTCTAGACCCATCGGACGTGCTTACTATGCAGAGAGAGGAAAAAGCTCTGCTTTCAACCCTTAACGAAACCGGTCTTTCAGAAGGTCTTGTGGTTACCCTTGATTTTGAAGAAACAAAAAAGAAGGAAGGCAAGGCCATACGCTACGTGCCCGCCTGGAAATGGCTTCTTGAAGGATGAATAAGCTGTGCCCGAGCGCGGGGAGCTAATCTTCTATTTTTCTTCCTTAGCGCTTTCCCTTCCTTTTTTCATTCCCTTTCAGTGTTTTCTTCTCTCTCTTTTCTTCCCTTCCCAATTCCCCTTCAGCAACCGTAAGCAGCATCTGCACATCTTTCAGAGTTTTCCTTACATTCTCCAAATCTTTTTTGCTCCCCTTATGCGCCAATTCGTGCGCAAGTGAAGTTACATCCTGAAGCAGTTTTTCCGTTTTCTTGTCAAGGGAATCAATGCCCCTCATTTTTTCCTTTATCTCTATAAGCCGCTTCTTAATGTCTTTCATAATCATCACTTTCAAACCCAATTCTTTTATCTGTTTGCCCTGTGGGCAAAACATTTGAAACGCAAGGCGTTTCAAAATTTTGAAAGTTCTTTGGAACTTTCAAATCTAAAAAAGTCCGATGCGGACTTTTTTATCCCTTTGCCTTTTCCTGCAGTTTCTTTCTACCAGCCATAACTTTCCGCTCTTGAATATCCAAGGGAACGCGCAACTGAAAATATATCCTTAGAGAAGAGCTGCGGCGCTTTCATTGCCATCCTCATTCCGGCTGCCATCTTGTCAAGTGCCCCCATTTCTGCAAGCCGCTTCGGCAGTGCATTTCCAAATGCATTCAGCTCCGCATTTGTCAGATTATAAAGCGCCTTCTTCCCTTTCATAATCACTTCATATTTTGGGAAATCCGCCTTCCAAAGCTTCTCATAGTTTGAAAAAAATTCCTCCCCTCTCTCACCGTACTGCACTGCCTTTGCCGCAACGCGCGCGGCATGCCCCCCAGACGCTATTGAGAGGTGCGTCCCTCCCTCAAAAAGCGGGCTGGTAAAGCCTGCCGCATCCCCTATTAACATAAATCCCGCCCCATAAGTTTTTGGCAGGGGGCCTGAAGCAGGTATAAGCCCCCCGAAAGTCTTATTCACCTTCTTTCCCTCCAGCCCCATCTTCTTCACATATTCATCAAGCAATACTTTCGCCCTGCTTTTTTCATTCGTCACCATGCCCACATTCGCCCTGTTCCCCCCCTTCGGTATCACCCAGAAATATCCGTGCGGAAATGCCTGCACATCAAGGTAAAAATCAACATACCCCTGTGTGGTCACCTCTTTCATCTCATACTGCATCCCGATTACGGTCTCATACCTTGCCCCAAGCTTCAAAAAAGATGACAAAAACGCCTGCGAGCCGGAAGCGTCAATGAGTATGCGGCAGGTGTATTTCTCCTTATTTGTCTGCACAAGCCAAACATCCCCCCTCGTAACTCCCTCAACCTTCTCCCCAAGCAAAATCTCTGCGCCTTCCTTTTCCGCCTGCTCCGCCAGGTGCGCCTCAAAGCGGTTTTTTTCAAGTACATAACCCGGCTCATCAAGAAACGTTTCCTTTCCCGAGGGAAACACAACGCGAATTCCCTTCACTTTCTGCGATATTGTCTCAAGCGGCAGGTTCAGGGAATACTTTTCCTCGCATAATTTTGAGAGGCACTCCCCGCAGTGCACAGGCTCCCCTACCTTTTCATTCTCCTCAAAGAGTATTACGGAAAGCCCTTCTCCTGCAGCGCATTTTGCGCAGCGCAAGCCGGCTGGCCCCCCTCCTATAATCGCCACATCATAAAGGTCTTGCACTTTTTCATCCCCCCAAAACTACTTAATATAAATATAAATCAATATAAAAGTGTTTTCAAAGAACGCATAATAAGGGAGTGATGCTGATGGTTGATTTGAAGGGAAAAACGGCGCTTGTAACCGGCGCCACGGGCGGAATGGGAAAGGAAATTGCATACGCACTTTCAAAACTGGGAATGAATGTTTGCGTAAATTACTCAAGCGAAAAAAAGGAAAGGGAAGCAGGGGAAATAGTGAGGGGGATTGAAAAGTGCGGCACAAAGGCATTAGCGGTTTGTGCGGACGTTTCAAACTCGCAAGAAGTGGGGGCGATGTTCAAAGAGGCGCACGCGCGCCTCGGTTCAATTTTCGTGCTTGTAAATAATGCGGGCATATACGCCGCAAAGCCCGGCACCCCCCTGCACGAAGTGCCGGAGGAAGAATGGGACAGGGTAATGAACGTAAATCTCAAGGGAGTCTACCTCTGCGCAAGGGAAGCGGCAAGGCAGATGATTGCAAATAAAGGAGGAAGGATAATAAACATCTCATCAGTAGTCGGCTTGCGCGGAAGCAGGGCAGGTGCGCATTACGCCGCTTCCAAGGCAGGGGTGATAGGGCTGACATACGCGCTTGCAGACGAACTCGGGCAATACGGAATACTTGCAAATTCAGTGGCGCCAGGACCCGTCAAGACAAAGCTTCTTGACAAGCTAAACAAAACCGATTTTGAGAGGATGAGAAGAGAAACCCCCATAGGAAGAATTGCGACTGAAAAAGAAATAGCCGATGCGGTCTGCTTTTTTGCGCAAACCGACATCGTAAACGGGCAGGTAATGGTAGTTGACGGAGGGAGGGTAAAACACTAATTATTTACTCAAAAGCTCCCTTGAAAACCATTCCGAATCCTGCTATTACCAATATAACCGGCCAAACCGCAAGCGCCTTTGGCAGCATGCCGGTGTTCTCAAGCAGCATAAGCGCGCCGATTGCGATGAGTATTATTCCCACCACAAGGTCAAATTTCATTTCGCTCATTGTGCCGCATGCGCTTTTTTGCGCCGCTTTTTTTGCCTTTGCCATTAAAATCACCGTCATAAAGAAAGAAGATTAGATTTTAAAGCCTTTCTAACGCTTTCGAGGGAAGGGCTAATCAGCACTTTAGCTGAAAAGTTTTCGAGGGAAGGATTAACGCGCATTTTAGCCGAACAGTTTCCGAGGGAAGGATTAACGCGCGCTTCAGCTGAAAATCAGCTTAAGATAAAACGCAGGGGACATGAATTCCTTTTTTGCCTCCTGGTTTGCAAGCATCCCTGAAATGGTATCGCGCACTTCCTTATTGCGCGCCGCCTTTTCCACTATCAGGTTAAGTATCCATGTTACCCTTCCAAGCCTCTGCAATGTGTAAGAGGTGTCAAGCTCCGCCTTTATCTCTTTGAGAAGCTCCTCCTGGTAAGAAAATAAGTATTTTGCCGAAACGTCATCCTGCTTTATCGCCACTGCAATCACCCTTGCCGCGACCGAGGCGCTCGTCATTGCATTTCCCTGCCCCTCCCCGCTGAATGGGTCCACCAGGGAAGCGGCATCCCCCAAAAGCAGAAATCCGTCCCCATATATTTGCGGGATTTTTGAGCCGAAAGGAAGCGTCCATGCCTTTATTTCCCCAATAAGCTGTGCATTTGCAAAGCGCTCCTTGAACATGGGGTTGTTTTCAATTATCTCAAGCATCGCCTGCTTTAGGTTTATCTTCTTTTTTGCAACGTCCTCCGTAATCATCCCTATTCCCACGTTTGCAGTTTCCCCATCAAGCGGGAATATCCAGAAATAGCCGGGTATTACGGATTTCACAAAATGTATTTCCATATTGTTGCTCGTGCCCGACACATTTTTGTAATACCCCCTAAACGCCTGGCACAGGTGTTTTGTATCTTTCTGCTGCCTGCCGGTTTTTCTTGCGACCACGCTTCCAACCCCGTCCGCGCCAACCACTACTTTTGCGCGGTATTCCTCCTCGCTACCGCTTGCAGAATTCATCCCCTTCACTCCCACCACGCGCTCTCCTTCCCAAACAAGCTCATTCACCGCAAACCCCTCTATTGTTTTCGCGTATTTTTTCGCGTTCTGGAAAAGCAGATTATCATGGAGTTCCCTTCTGCAGCAGTAGCCGGTGCCCTTTCGTACTGGGTCGGATGAGGGGAAATCTATTTTTGCAGACTTTCCTGAAGGGGATGAGAAAATCACACCGCAAATATCCCCATGCGGAAGCTTTGCCGACTCCTCGTGCAGGCCGAGTTCAGTCAATACCTTCATTGCCTTTCCGGAAACCGCATCCCCGCAAATCTTGTCGCGCGGAAATTTCTGCTTTTCAAGAAGCAGCACCCCAAGGCCCCTTCTTCCAAGAAGGGCTGCGCAGGCAGAGCCGGCAGGGCCGCCCCCCACCACAATAACGTCAAAGGAATCCTTTTCAGCTTGTTCATTATTCATTTTACTCCCTTCCCAAAATAGCTTTTCAAGCCCCCTTATTTGAAATACAAAATATAAAAAAGCGATAGGTATATAAAGGAGGAACGCTCACAATAATAATAGTGGTTTTATGAGTATCAAAATGTTAGCTTTGAAGTTCATTTTGCTTATGGCAGTTTGCGGAATCAGCTCTGCTGTGCAAGGCGGCGGAATGTCAAACATAGGACTTGCCCTCTCTTCAATGTGCGTTTTCGTATACAGCCTATTTCCGATGGTTGTGCTTCTTATGCTCGTTTGCGCAGGGCTTGTTTATGCAGGAGGGCAGATACTCGGGGCTGAAACCCGCTCCCGCGCCAATGTATGGGCGACTGCGATGCTTACAGGAGCGCTCATAGGAGTGCTTATCATTTCCCTTGCGCCAACTGTTTTAAGCTATATGTATGGCACGGAAGGCTACTTTGACTGGCAGAACTGCAACTTCGGGGAGTAGAGCGCCATGATAAGCGCTTCCCTCCGTCTTTTTGGGAAAGTGCAGGGTGTATTCTGCAGGAAGTATGTTCGCGAGTTAGCAGGAAGGATGGGAATTAGAGGAAGGGTTTGCAATGAAAAAGATGGCAGCGTGAGAATAGAGTGCGAGTGCGAAGGGGAGAAGGAGTTGCAGGAATTTCTGCGCGAATTAAAGGATGGGGGAAAGGAAGGGCTTTTTTCAGGCATACGGATAAACAATGTAGAAGTTGAAAAGAAAGAGGAAATAAAAAAGGGAACTTTCACTTCTTTTGAAATTTCCTATTAATCTACTCATACCTCATCGCTTCCACCGCATTCATTCCCGCCGCCTGCCTTGCGGGGATATAGCCTGAAACCGCCCCTAACAGTACGGAGAATATTGCGCAAAAGGCGACAAGCTCAAGGGAAGGGGCAGCAGGCACATCGAATAAAAGAAGCACCCCTACAAGCCCAAGCCCGAAAGCTATTCCTATCGCCCCTCCAAGAAATCCTATAGCCGCGCTCTCAAATAAAAATACGTCCATAATATCCTTTCTGTTTGCGCCTATTGCCTTTAGCGTGCCAATCTCCTTCACTCTTTCCAAAACAGACATGAACATCGTGTTTGAAACCGTCACTCCTCCCACCACAAGGGAAATTGCCGCAATCGCCCCAAGAAATGCAGTCAACAAGCCGGTTATCGCGCCTATCTGCTCCGCGATAAAATCAGAGGTGATTACCATAAAATCCTCCTCCCCCTCCTTTACCTTGTGCGAGTTTCTCATCGCAAACTCCACTTCTTTTTGCACCTCCCCTACATCATAGCCCTTCTTCACTCCTATCAATACTCCTGCTATTTCCCCTTTTGAGAGGCTTTTTGACATCATCCCCTCCACATCCTCAAAAGGCGCAAAAACAGAGGTGTCCGTGTCATCAAAAGTGCCTCCAGTAGGCTCAAAAATCCCCACCACCCGGAACTGCTGTTCGCGTATTTTCACCGCGCTGTTCACTTCAAGGTCGTTTTTGAAAAGCTCGTAGGCGATTTTGTTTCCTATTGCAATCACGTGCCTGTCCCCATCCTTTGGCAATCTACCCTTTGCCAGTTTTAAGTTGGGGTAAATCTCCATATAATTCTCCGGTTCAATTCCAGTAATGGTGATTGAAGCGGTTTCTCCCTTGTAGGATACTCCGAACACCCCATAGAGGAAAGGCGACATTATGCCAATCCCCCCGATATTTCCCAACCTGTCCATGTCGTTTTTGTACATTTTCCCCTTAGTCGCGCCCTGGCCGGCAGGGCCTCCCCCCTCGCTTAAGCTTTCCTGGGAGCCGGGCATTATAATCATCGTGTTTGAGCCGAATGCGTCCAGCTCCTTGTTTATGCTATTTGTTATTCCCTGCCCAAGGGACACCAAAAGTATGATAACTGCTATGCCTATCACCACTCCAAGTATGGTAAGCCAGCTTCGCAAAGCGCGGTAGCGCAGTCCCTTTATGGAATAAAGAATGAGGTCGGAGTTCATCAGCTAATTAAAGAAGAAAAAGGATTAATAATCAATGTAAAGAGGAAAAAGAGCCGTCAATCAACGCGATTTGGGCACTTCCTTCTCATCATAAATCTCTCCCAATATCTCCTCAAGCAAATCCTCAAGCGTCACAAGCCCGCAAACGGAGTTTTTCCCGTCAAGCACGATTGCCAGGTGCACGTGCCTCCGCTGAAAATGCCTGAAAAGGTCATCAAGCATTACATCGCTTCGCACGAAAAGCGGCTTTTGCGCAATCTCCGAAAGCTTTTTCTCCGCACTTCCAGCCCCGAATTCGTTGAGCAGGTCCTTTGTGTGCACCACCCCGCTTATCCTGCCTCTCCTTGAGAAAACAGGGATGCGCGAGTGGGAGTTTTTTGAAACTGCTTTGGCCGCCTCAAAAACGCTCATGCTCTCGGGAAGGGAGAAAATATTCTGCTTTTGCACCATCACCCCGCTCACCTTAATATCATTGAATTTCAATATCCTCTCAAAATACTCGCGCTCTGCAGGCTCAAGCACCGCCTCATCCACCCCGATTTCAAACATCGCGCGGAGGTATTCTTCCGTTATTACCGGCGACTCCCTTTTTGCTCCAAGGAGCCGCATGAGAAAATTTGTTATCATTTCAAAGAATATTATAAGAGGGAGCATGAGCAGTATAAGGATTTCAAGAGGCGCCGCCACAAGGGGGGCAATCTCCTGCGCATATCTGCTTGCGATGTTTTTCGGGGTTATCTCTCCGAACACAAGCAGTATGAAGGTAGTCGCGCCCGCAGCCAATCCTACTCCCGTCTCCCCAAAAATGCCCATCGCAATGTAGGTGGCAATTGCCGCGGCAGTGATATTCACCACATTATTTCCGATAAGAATTGCGGTAATGAGCCGCGGCTGTTTTTTCTTGAGACGGTAAACTGCTTCCGCCCCCCGCACGCCTCTTTTCATCATCGCCTTTATGCGCAGGCGCGAAAGCGAAACGAACACCACCTCAACTCCGGAGAAGAATGCGGAAAGGCATAAGAGAACGGCAAAGAGCGCGAAATAAACATGGTGCATATTAATCAGACCTTCCTGCTTTTTGCATCTTATCCATCCTTTTGTCTATCCTCTTCTCGCTTTCCAGCCTCTCAAGCGAATACTCTCCCTTCATATCCACAAAATTCATGTGCTCTGCAAAATACGGGTGAACCTCCTTTATCCTCAAATAAATCTCCTGCGCAATTTTCCTATAATCCCGGTGCCCCTGTGCCATGCTCCTTAACTCGCAGAAGTGAACCGCCTCGCGCAAATTCATTTTTATATACCATTGCATTTTGCATCCCATAGGTACAACATACTGCGCTTCACGTGGAATTTTTTTCTGCATTTTCTTGTAAAGAACATCTGCGGCAAGGACAGCTTTGTGCACATTATCGCCTGCATTTATCTCAACAAGTTCCTTTGGCATTTCAAACCCGTGTTCAGTTGTAAGCAGCTGCCTCTCCTGCGTGAGTATTCTGTGCCTGTGCAAATCACGGTACATGCCGAAATTCCCGCAGATGCAAAAAGTATACTCCACATTCTCAAATGCCCTTCCGGGCTTGTGCCTCCTGTTCTTTCTCTCTCCAACATACGCATCAATCAAAGCAATCTTCGCCTCCCTTCCCATCCCCTTTACTTTCTCCTTTATCTCTTTCAGAGGGCAGTGAAGGTGCGGGAACAATATGGTGCAAACCACCTTCTCAAGTGCGTTTTCATCATACTCAACAAGAACAACGGGCTCGCTTTGGGTTTTTACCGTGCCAATTCCAATTTCTTCTGCAATCCTGCATGCCTCTTCTCCGACTTTCCTCTCCCTCCCCTTCAGATACTCCTGATTCAGCGCCCCATATTTGTCATTCGCCCTTTTCACAAAAGAGGGAATGACTTTTGAAAGCTCCCCCTGCATTTTTCCCGCAATTTCGCGCATCTCCCCAAGTTCGCTTGCATACCCCTTCATTATCAAATACTCAAATGCCCTCCCATTCCCGTACATTCCCGTATTCGTAAGCGTGGAAGCAGGCAAGAGGCAGCGCAGAATATCGCAGGTTTTCGCGCGTATTGTGGCTGAATAAGCCCTCTCGGAAACTCCGTCTTCCTGTGGGTTTTTCTCCATCACATATTTTTTCACCGGTTCCATAAGCGAGCAGTAAGTTTCAAAGAGCAGATTGCACGCATTCAAATATTCCTTTGCAAATTCCGACTGCATGATTTTCGGCTCGCGGCAGTATCTGTATTCCCCCTTCTCATTTTTTTCATTGAAATAAACATACCTTGTTGATTTCTCAAGCGGTGAAATTCCTATGCGCGCATCCTGCAAAAATTTAGTCGCTACATTTGAAATGTTCTCGCAGGCAATGTGCGCCCCTCCCAATTCCGCAACCGAATCATCTCCGAAACCAACAAGCACCCTTTCATAAAATTCTTCAGCTTTTCTTGTTGCGATGATTTGCTTTTCCCCCTGCTTATCCGAATATGCGACGATATCGGCAAATCCCGTTTCCTTGTCATTTATGAATTCATCAAGAAGCACCCTCCTCAATGATTTTGTTGAACGGCTGTACCTTGAGAAAAGCGCTCCCGCCACCACCTGCGGCAAATTAATTAAGGCGAAAATATCGCTATTTGTATTGGTGACAAAGCGCGAAAGCACCTTCTCTTCTTCAGTTGTGAAATTTTCAGCCATTATTCTCAACTATCCCTTATTCCATTTACTGAATCGTTTTCCAAGCATCATCTTCACTTTCCAATCACTTTCACTGAAAGATTGGAGGGGCGGATGTTTAAAAGATTTGTTTGAAGAATCTTTGCGGGGTATACATGCCTCAGGAAGAAAAAAGCCAAAAAACAGCCATACGGCAGACAGAACCCACGATAGAAACTAGGGACATAAGCATAGCCATTGACAACTACGATGACATCTTCTCCGATTTTGACCCCCGCCCCTATTCAAGCCGCCAGATTTCAGAGGACTTTTTGCGGGAAATAGAAAGAAGGAAACTTGAAGGGGAAAAGGGCGAGTTTGAGATAAGGTTTTACATAAAAAAGGAAAGACGGAAGGAGGCTACTGAAGAGCAGATTACAAAAAGGCTCCAGTCCTATTTCCGCTGGAAACTCAAGGAATTGAAGAAAGAAGGGGGCAAGGCAAAAAGCAACGGAATAAGGCTTGTGGGGGCGGGGCTTGCAGTGATGCTCGTGCAGGCTTACTTTGTTGAATTTAAGATTTACGAGCCAGCATCACCCCTGCTTGACGTTCTTTTCGTTCCATTTGCGTGGTTTGCAGTTTGGATGGGGCTTGAGAAGCTGTTTTGGGGAATGGGCGAGGCAGAAAAGGAAGCAGAGCCTGCCTCAAAACTTTCGCGGGCAAAATACATTTTCATTTCCGAAGAAGAAAACATTCCAAAAGGGGCATAACGAATGGAGCTGCTTTTTTCCATCATCCCTTTTCTCATAGGTTTTCTTGCGGGAATCACCGGCGCAATATTCGGAATAGGCGGGGCTGTGCTGTCAATCCCCCTCTTTCGCACACTTCTTGGGATGGAGGGGCACGCAGCAATCGCCACGGCGCTTCCCTTAGTCTTTCCTACTGCAATTTCCGCCGGCCATTCCTACCTAAAGCAAAATCTCCTCAAGAAAAAAACCATCCTCCTCTGCGCGCTTGCCGGCTCCATTTTTTCCATCTTCGGCGCATTTCTGACAGGCTTTTTTGACGGTGGCTTTCTCATGATTGGAGTTGGCGTGATACTTCTGGCGATTGCGTTCATGTTGCACAGAGATGCAAAAGTGCCCCTGAAGGAAGAATGCATTTCAATGAATGAAAAAGCCATCCGCACTTCCGCCATAGGCGCCGTCTGCGGCTTTGCCTCCGGCTTCTTCGGCATAGGCGGCGGGTCCATTCTCGTTCCGCTTCTTCTGAAAATAAGGGCAATCCCGATAAAGAAGGCGATTCCCTGCTCGCTGGCGATAATTGCAATATACGCAATTCCCGGCTCAATCACGCATTATCTGCTCGGCAACTTGAAGCTTGAAATATTCCTTCCGGCGGCGCTCGGCGCATTAATAGGTGCGCAGATAGGTGCAAGAATAAACGTCGGAATGGAAGAGGAAAGAATGAGAAAATTGTTTGCGCTTCTGCTGATTTTGCTGGGCGTTCTGCTTATCGGAAACGAACTGACTTACTTCTTTTTTACCCCAACCTGATTCTTCACTTTTTCTATTGCTTTTTTTATCTCTGCCGCATTCCCCAAATAATAATGCCTAATCGGCTTCAAATTTCCATCCAGCTCATACACAAGCGGCATTCCCGTAGGTATATTCACATTCACAATCTCCTCATCCGAAATCCCATCCAAATACTTTACAAGCGCCCTTATGCTGTTCCCGTGCGCGCAAATAAGCACTCTCTTCCCTCCTTTTATGGCAGGCGCAATCTCCTCCTTCCAGTAAGGAAGCACTCTTGCAAAAACATCTTTGAGGCATTCACTTGCCGGCAGTTCCTTCTCCCCCAATTCCGCGTACCTCGCCTCTTTCTTCTGCTTTTTCCACTCTTTCTGGCTCACAGCAGGAGGCCGCACCGCATAACTTCTCCTCCATGCCTTTACTTTCCCTTCCCCGAACTTTTTCACCATCTCCCCCTTATCCATCCCCTGCAATGCGCCGTAATGCCGCTCATTCAATCTCCAGGAGTAATCAACCGGCAAATGCAGTTTCATCTTCTCAAGCAGAATCCATAAAGTCCTGACCGCCCGTTTCAGCACAGAAGTGTAGGCAATGTCAAAAGAATACCCTTTCTTCTTCAGAATCAGTGCGGCTTTTTTTGCCTCCGCAATTCCCCCCGCGCTCAAATCAACATCTACCCAGCCCGTAAACCTGTTCTCCTTATTCCAAATGCTTTCCCCGTGCCGAAGCAGTACGAGCTTAATCATGCATTCAGATTCCCACTGACAATTTATTAAATTATGCAAAACTTCTCCCGCAAAGTGCTTGCGCTAATCATATGTAAAAAAGAAAAAAAAGAGACCTGCAAGGGTACTCCTTGCAGAAAGTTTTTCGAAGTTTCCGTCAGAGAGAAACAATAAGCAGGTTCTTAAAAGCGCCCGCGTCCACCGCCGAAGCGCCCTCCTCCTCTTCCTTCTCCGCCGCCGAAGTGTCCTCCTCCGCCTCTTCCGCCTTCCCTTCTTCCGCCGCCGCTCTCAGGTGGCCTCGCCTCATTCACGGTGAGCTTTCTTCCGTCAATCTCCTTGCCGTTCATGTCAGCTATTGCCTTGTCTGCGCCCTCAGCGTCCGCGAAGGTGACAAAACCAAAGCCCCTTGAGCGGCCGGTTTCCCTATCGCTGACTACGCGCGCGTCGGTTATCTCCCCAAACGAGGAGAACATTTCTCTTAGCTTCCCGTCATCTATATTATATGACAGGTTTCCGATATACAGTTTCTTTTCCAAGTCATCAACTCTTTTTGCGCTTTAGCCATTCTGTTAGCTAAAGCCTAGTGCCTCTCTTTATGTCTCAATAAGTATTTAAACCTGTGCAAGCAGACCCTCACTCAAATCAACAGGGTATTTTGAGGGATTTTTTATTTTTCTAACTTCCACAGGAAGCTTTCCAATCTCCTCCTTGCACATTTTTCTTATCTCTTCAATACCTGGAATTTTCCAAGTTATTCTTCCTTCCCTCATCATCTGCACAAGCAGTTTTCTTCCCCCTATCCCTTCCCCTTCCATCCCTATAACATCCCGCACATACGCTCCCCCCTCTTCAAGCCTAAATATTTGCTTTTTGCCTGGCAGAGTCGTCTTTCCGGCACTCATCTTCCTCCTCCCCTTTCCCTCATACTCGCACAGCTTGTAATTCATATCAAGGCAAGGCGCATCAGCAGAAACATCCATAGCAGTGCCTACCCCAAAACTGTCAATAGGCGCAATCGCCCATGCCAGCTTCTCCACCTCATACTCGTCCAGCCCCCCGCTTGCAATTATTTTTACATACTTCAAACCTTCTTCATCAAAAATCCCCCTGACCTTCCTGCTCAATTTCGCAAGGTTTCCGCTGTCAATCCTAACCGCCCCAAGCTTCTTTCCTTCCTTTTCCATTTCACGCGCAACTTTTACTGCGTTTACTGCCCCCCTAATTGTATCATAAGTATCAATGAGAAAAACGCATCCGCTTCCATAATTTCTTGCAATCGCCCGAAACGCGTCCATTTCACTTTCATATGCAAGTATGAATGAGTGTGCAACAGTTCCCATAATGGGAATTCTATACTCCTTTCCTGCCAGAACATTTGAAGTGCCCGCGCACCCCCCTATATAAGAGGCGCGCGAGGCTTTCAATCCCGCATCCATCCCCTGCGCCCTCCTCAAGCCAAAATCGCAAACAGGCTTTTCCTTTGCAGCCATGCACACCCGTGCGGCTTTCGTGGCAATCATCGTCTGAAAAGAGACGCAGTTCAAAAGAAAGCTTTCCAAAATCTGCGCCTGCACAAGCGGAGCGCTTATCCTTATGAGCGGCTCCTTCTCAAAAACGCACGTCCCTTCCGGAACTGCGGACACCTCGCCGGAAAACCTGAAATTTTCCAAATATCCCAAAAATCCATTGCTGAATTTTCCGCTTTCCCTCAAATACGCAATTTCTTCCTTTCCAAACCTCAACCCTTCTATATACGATAACGCATCATAAATTCCGCACGCAACAAGAAAACCACGGTTTTTCGGGAGGCTTCTTGCAAACAAGTCAAAAACGGCAATTCCATTCTTTCCCTCCCTAAAGTAGGCGTCAGCCATGGTAAGCTCGTACAAATCAACAAGAAGGGAAACGTTTTCCTTATTAACAAATCGCATTTTTACAACTCACTTGCATTATTATTTTCCATTAGCTTCCCCTTACCATCTCAACTCTTTTCTCTACCATCTCTCCAACATCAACTTTTCTCTCTACTCTCTCCAACTTCAATTCTTCCTCTTCTCTTCCTCTTACCATCTTTCATTCTTTATTTTAGTATTCTCCACTCCCAGAGTTTCCAACAAATCAATCATTCCCTCAACCATTTTTGCCGGGCCGCAGATATAATACTGCTTTCCGGAGAGATTCCCAAGAGTATCCCTTAGCATCTTCTCGTCAATCCTTCTCCTAAAGCATTCAACCCCAAGCGGGCAGGTTTCCCCGGTAATTGTCAGCGCCATCCGAAAGTTCCTGTTTTTTTCGGCAACCTTTCCCAATTCCTTCAAGAATATCAAGTGCTCCGGCTCGCGCGAACTGTAAAAAAGTGCCATCTTTTTTTGCGGCATCCTCTCGCTTGCCCAGCTTATCATGCTGAAAAACGGAGTAATTCCAACCCCGCCGGCAATGAACACCGCCTCTTCCTGCAAATTTTCCCCAAGGGTGAAATTGCCGTACGGGCCGGTAACGGTAACCGCATCCCCTTGCTTTTTTGCAAAAAGCATTTTCGTGAATTCAGCATGCAGTGCAACAGTGATGCGCACATGCCCCTTCTCGTTTGGAGAAGAAGAGATTGAATATGCCCTTTTCGCCACATTTCCCTCCCTGTCCTTTAGAAAAACAAGCACGAACTGCCCTGGGAGAAACTCAAAGATTTTCCCATCGCGCGGGGCAAGGTAGAAGCTCCTGACAGCAGGTGTTTCCTCCACTATTCTTTCTATTACAAACTCCTTTGCATTTACTGGAGGCACATAAATCACTTCTTTCTTTTAACCGCATTACTCGGTTTTACTTCCTTTTTCTTTCCAACTGCATTACTTGGCTTTCCTTTTCCACCCATTTCAACCGTCTTACTCTGCTTTTCTTTCCCCTTCCTTTCAGCCGCATTACTCTGCTTTTCTTTCTTCTCCTTTTCAACTGCATCACTTAGCTTTCCTTTTTTTTTCCTTTCAACCGGCTTATCCCTCTTTCCTTCCTTCTCAACCGTTTCATTCAGTTTCTTTATCAGTTCACGCATTTTTCTCCTGTCCATTCCGTGCGCTCCTGCCCCTTCCCCGATTGTTTCGTATGCGGCAAACTGGCAGCCAAGGCATGCAAACCCGTGCTCGTAAAATACGGCAGCCACTTCCGGATGCCTTGCAAGCAGCTCCCCTATTTTCGTATTTTCCTCTACTTTCATATTATCTTCTTTGTCTCAACATTCGTTGTTTCAATTCATATAATCTTTTTCTTTGCCTCAATATCAGTTATGTGTATGACATTCACAGGGCAGGAATCAGCAGCCTCCTTGTTGCACTTTAACTCCCCTTCCTCTATTTCCGCCTTTCCCTTATACTTTGACTTTCCGTCGCCAGCCATCTCCCAGAAAGCCGGGCATACTGCGCAGCACGCGCCGCATCCTATGCAGCTTTCCCTGTCGTGTTCCACCTTATATTTTTTAGCCATATTTAATACACCGGCATCTCTTTGTGCGGCAAATCTTTAAATTGGTTCTTTCCCCTCTTTAGGCTTGTGGAAAAACTCCTCTTTGGCACAGCGGGCATTCCCCTTTCAACCCCTTCGCCTGCGGACACCATAAACGGAATTTCGCAGGTGCGCTCCCTCTCCCTTTCTGCAATGGAACTGGAATTCGTGCAGAACGTGAACATTTCAAGGGAAAAGGCGCCACTTGTAAAAGAAACGGCAAAGAAGAATGGCATTACTCTGACAGCGCACGGCTCCTACTACGTAAATCTCAACTCGGATGAGCGGCCCAAATATCACGCAAGCGTTTCAAGAATACTTCAGGCGGCAAAAATACTCCATGCATGCGGAGGATACAGCTTAGTGTTTCACGCGGGCTTTTATTTAGGGAAAACTCCCTCGCAGACGTATGGGCAGGTGAAGGAAGCATTAAAGGAGCTGACTGCTTCCCTAAAAGATGAATCCATCTCCCTTTGGCTTAGGCCCGAAACAACCGGCAAGCCCTCGCAATTTGGCTCTCTTGAGGAGATAGTGAAGTTGTCTGAAGAAGTGGAAAACATCCTCCCCTGCATTGATTTTTCCCACCTATACGCAAGAAGCGCGGGAAAGTTCAATTCAAATGAAGATTTTGCCTCCGTTCTCTCCCAAATAGAAAAGTCACTTGGAAAGGAAGCACTCAAAAATATGCACGTTCATCTTTCAGGCATGAATTACACTGAAAAAGGGGAGCGCAACCACCTTAATTTTTCCGAATGCAAGATAAATTACAAGGGAGTGCTGGAAGCTTTGCACGAATTCAAATGTGCAGGAGTAGTAATTTCCGAAAGCCCCAATATAGAAGGAGATGCTTTAATTTCAAAAAGATATTTTGAGGGATTGAGATGAATGAAATGAAAGCTGCATTTGCCGTGCTTCTGCTTCTTGCGGCAATCGGTTTTGGCTGCACCTCAAACGAGGTGCGTATAGACACTTCCTCCTGCGAAGGATATTTTGCTTCCTTTCACATAAACTCAACTTCCGTTTCACTTGATTCAATAAACTCACATGCACAATCAGCCGGCTTCACCCTTCTCTCCAGCGACTTGTCCGAAAAAACATTCACCCAAACCCCAATCTCCTGCTTTGGTGCAAGGGATACTGCATTCCCCCTCAAGGAGAGTGATTTTTCCTGCCAGTACAGGGAAGGCGGCTTTGATTATGAAAAGAATTACCGAAGCATAAAGATAAGCAAAAATGAAAATGGCGCTTCCTATTCCTTCACGATATACGAGCGGTGCAACGGGCAGCTGAAAATTTATTTTGAGTACAATGGAGAGTGCATAGCACAGGAAGAAGTGAAGGAAACTGCCGCCGCAATGCTTTTGCAGCTCGGGCTTTCTAATCTGCCAGATGGTTTCACGCTGATAAAAAACATTAAAAGCTAACTGCCGTCAAATTGAAAGTGTTTATATGGAACCGATGAAACGACTGCTTTTCTGGCTGCTTGAAGGGACAAAGGGCGGTCCCACAAGGGCGCGCAATCAGGGGAAAGCACAGCAGGGCAGATAACCTTCCTTGAGGCTGACGCATTAAAACGAGTTTCCGGAGTTGCACAAATAGACGCGCAGGCGCAGGGGACAGTCAGCTACAAGAACCGAAACTCCTCGCTTACGATTATTGGCACCGAGCCAGGCGCATTCCCGGAAAGCATAGGCACGGTAATCTCTTCCGGAAGGGCGCTTGGCACAAGCGACACTTCCTCGTGCGTAATCGGCTACTCCGTGATGGCTGAAACCTTCAACGACAGTATGCTGAACAAGCAGATAAAAATAAACGGGGCGGCTTTCCGCGTAATCGGAGTACTGAACAAATCCGGCTCGTCCTTTTCAGGCCCTGACAGGAACATATACATCTCGCAAAAAGCCGCAAAAAAAACTCTTCAACCAGACCGGATACGCAAGTTCCGTTATTGCGGTGGCGGCAAGCGGGCAGGATTCGGATACAGTTGCACAAAGCCTTGCGTCCGCGCTTCGCACGATGCACCGCGTCAGCGAGGATAGCCAGGATTTCAGCATAACCACCGCCTCCTCAATGCAGGCGGCAATTTCCAGCGTATCCGACACCCTTGGCATTTTTCTCGGGGAATCGCTTCCATTTCCCTTATAGTCGGGGGGATAGGGGTTGCAAATGCGATGTTCACAGGCGTGCTTGAGCAGACAAGGTATATAGGACTGCTAAAATCACTCGGCTCAAGGAAAAATTTGGTGCTGAAACTCTTCCTCTTTGAGGCGGGAATGGTCGGCCTGACCGGGGGAGTGCTTGGAGTGGCGCTTTCCTTTGCAGGTTCGGCGCTTCTTGGGAGCTTCGGGCTTCCCTCAAAAATAACTCCGGAGCTTATACTGCTTGGCTTGGGTTTTTCAATAATAATAGGCGTTGTTTCAGGGCTCATACCCGCGCGCAATGCCGCAAGCGTGGCGCCGGTGGAAGCGCTAAGGTATGAGTGAAAGCTTATTGGTAAATTTGGATACCGAAAGGTATATATAACTACCAATCGGTAAATAAAACATGACATTTGGCAAGTTTGCAGGCGTGAAAGTTATAAAATGGTTTCTATGCAATCCATCGGAAAGGATACACTTCAAGAAGCTTTGTCGCCGGCTTAAGCTGGGCCCCCCTACAGTGAAAAATTACTGCGGAGAATTCGTAGGGAAAAAATGGCTGAATGAAGAGCGCAATGCGAATCTGCGCATCTTTTCGCTGAACAACTCCAACTATGTAATAAAAGCCCTGAAAAGGGCTTATTTTCTTGAATTGTTGAGGAAAGATGGAATTGAAAAACTCATAGACGGCAGTGCTGTGTCTTTTGCGCTCTATGGAAGCCATGCAAACGGAGAATACGACGAGAGAAGCGACGTGGATTTGTTGGTTATTGGAAGAAAAGAGCAGGTTCATTACGAGCAAATAAGTGCGCTTGAGGAAAAAATGAAAAAACATTTTCAGTTAACGGTTATCTCTCTTGAGAGATGGGGGAGAGAAAGGCAGAGCAACCCATTCATGCTTTCTATTCTGAAAAATCACGTGCTTATCAAGGGGGCGGCATTATGACCTTTGAAGATTGCGAAAGCAAAGGGTTGATTAGAAAGTCTGAAAATGCAAAAGACAGAGTCAAGCAATCGCTTGCGCTTGGCTCAAAGTTTCTGAAAAGCGCGCAAAAAAATTTTCAAATGGACGAAAATGAAATCTGTGAAATAATTGCCTACAATGCCCTTTTTCACTATGCGCGTGCGCTTCTTTTCAATAAGGGATACATTGAGCGAAGCCATTCCTGCCTTTTCATTGCGCTCAAGCGCCTCTATCCGCAGCTTGGAGAAGCTATTAACGAAGCGGACAGAATCAGGGTTGAGCGGCACAACCTTCAATACGATGGATTCGCGTCGGATGCAAAATCCGCCCTTTATGTTCTTGAATTCGTAAGAAAATTCGGAAAAACATCAGAAGAACTGCTTGGGAGGCAGAAATAATCAGAGCAAATCCACCTTCGTAATTATCCCCAGGGTTTTCCCGTTTTTGCTTACAAGGACAGCCTTCTCCCTCTTCAGCATCTGCGCGATGGTTTTGCACGGGGTATCCTCGCGCACGCAAAGGAACGGCTCTCCCATTATCTCCCCAACGCAAAGCCTCTCCATCTTTTCATGCCCGAATTTCTGCAATCCCTCAAGCACGTTCTCCTCGCAAACAGCTCCCACAATTGCTTTTCCTTTGCACACCGGAAGCTGTGAAATCCCCTTTTCTTTTATGAGTTTCACCGCTTCAAGCACCCGCGTCTTTTTGGAAACAAAAATCACATTCCTGTTCATCACATCCCCTGCATGCGCTTCAGCAGTATTTTTCGCATTCTCAAGCACTTCCATCACCCTTTTCACTTTTGAGAATGCAGGGTCCGCCTTTCCGCTCTCTATTTTCGCAATCAAGGACTGCGAAACCCCTGCCAGGCGCGCAAGCTCGCTCTGGCGCATCCCAAGTACAGCCCTCAATTTCTTTATGTCCTGCAATTCAAATTCCATATTTTTTAACGCCCCGTTTTGGTATTTTACCGTAACTTCCTCTCTTTCCATTTTTCCGCTTAAATTCCTTTAGCCTGTAAATCAAGCCCCATTTTGAGAGCCCGGAAAGTTTTGCCGCTTCCTCAAGCGTTTCACCTGCACCAATTCTTTTTATTGCCTTCACTATCCCCGCATTACCAATCCTTCTCTTCCTTCCAAGCGCAGACTTCCTTACTTCCACTCTCACTCCATTTTTGCGCAGTGCAGAAAGCACATCCTTCCCAATCGTTTTCAAAATCCCTTTAGTCGCAATCAATTTTTTCACTTTCGTTTTTGAAAGCAGAACTGCAAAAAACGATTTTGAGGGCTTCACTTTCAGAATAAAAGTTTTGCAGAGCGGGTTCTCCTCAATAATATGCATTATTTCGCTTCGCTTTCCGGAAAGCTCAACGCTGTTTCCGCTCATCATTTCCCTCTTTTCACTTCCCTCAAAAATTTCTCCCCCCTTCCTGAAAGCATTCCCCCAACTTTCAGCTTCGCCCCCTCCACTTCCTCCCTGCCAGCGCAAAAGAGTTTCATGCACTCCACAACATCCATTTTCCCCTCATAGCAGGCAAATCCCATGCCAAACGCATGCGGTTCCATGCCATGGCTTTCCTTTTCACACGCAAGCTTCTTTGCAAGAATTTCAGACGGCTTTTCCACCCCTCCAACTCCCCCTCCAGCATCAACAATCTCAAGCTGCAATTCATTCGGCATTGCCGCGATGCTTGGGATTGGGCTTTGGGACTTTCTCTGCTGTTCATTTGTAATAACATACGCCTTGAATATGCATTCGGCAAGCTTTTGGATGCTTTTTTTTCTTGCAAGCATCTCTCCGCTCATCCTTCTTGCATTTATTTCATGCACAAGCCCCTCATTCAACTCAAGCGCGCCATCCGTGCCCACTCTCCCAAGCCCGGCGCCGCTTACAAGCATTTTCACTTTCAGGAGCCCATCTGCCAAATCAAGCCGTGAATTCGGGGTTATTCCGTTCTTTTTCAGTATTTCATTATACTGCTTCAACTCTCCCTCTTCCTTTTCCGCAAGCATTCCTGCAATTCCCTTTCCGGCAAAGCACGCGATTGCGCAAGACAGCGCAACTTTTGTGCTCCTGTTTTTTATTATGCTCGCCTTCCCCTTCACAACTGTTTTTCCAATCACTTTTGCTTCATTTCCATACACTCTCTTTACCCTTGCTTCAAGGTTTCCTGCGTGAGAAATGCGCAGGGAATCCACCTTCTTCTTTCCCCCTTCAAAATACTCTACGCTTGCCAGCACTTCATCAGCGTAAGAGCCATACTCTGAAAACGCGTCCATCAGGGTTTTGTAGGAGTTTATTGCGTGCTCCCCTCCCTTCACAAGCCGTTTCAGATAATCTCCGCCAAGCGGGAAATGTTCTCCTAATTCCCTATCCTTCATTCTCAAAGCCATCAAGTGCGCAGCATGCGCCGCCCTTATCCTGTTTAGAGTGAATTTTTTCAATTTTGCAACGTATTTCAAATAAGAAGACTGCTTTTTCTGCTCAACCGCTTCCCGCTCACCGTGCTCCCCCATTTCCCTTGCGGTTGCCGCCAAAACTCCTGAAAAAGGAGCGTCAAATCCAAATTTTAACATTTCGCTTCTAATGCGGGTTATCCTTTCCACATTCTCCTCGCGCAAAATTCCGGCTTCCCCAATCTCGTCCAGTAGGCGGTTTGCTTCAGCTACAAGCTGGAGGGAGGAGCTGTAAAGTGCCATGGGGAAGAATTCGCAGGGGAGTTATATAAAGATTCATTACAATCCGTATCTTGCGCTGAAACTGTCTGTTTTGATAAATCTGCCATGCTTTAGCTTCTCAAGCTTCTGTAGATACTCCTTTCTTGCGGTTGGTTTCGTTTTCATGCTCAAACTTCCTTCAAGGCAGAAACTTCTTCTTCCCAATCTTCTCCTTCAGATACTCGCTTACGAAACTCAATCTCGGCCCCTGCAAAGCGTCCTGCTCAATTTTCTTTTTCGTTTTCAAAACCTCATTCAATTCCGCTACCCATTCCTTGTGCGCCTTAATCCACTCATACTCCTTCATCTCCTGCGCCCTCTTTAAGTCAACCTCTTTTGCCTTTATCGTCAGCTTCCCCAAGAAGTCGTAATCCTTTATGTCCTGCATCGTGACTCCCACGAATTTCGCCTCCGGCACCGCAATATCCTGTGCAATATAAGCAAGGTTCATGCTTCCGGTCTTAATCGTCCAGTAAATGTACCAGCCCCACGCGTCGCAATCAGTAAAACAAATTACTGGCAGTTTCTTGTTTGCCAGCTTCCTAATCAACCTTCTGCACCCGCGCGAGGACTGCCCCTTGGGGCTTATTAAAATGCAGTTTTCCTTCTTCCAGAACTTATCCTCATTCAATCTCTGCCACATGGCATCCTTCTCAACTACCAGCACGTAATCTGCATCAACCGAGAGGAATTCCATCCCATTATCCACATCAGAGGGAATCATCCAGCCGCTTCTTCCCTGCTTTGAGCAGTCAATTTCCGTCTCATCTCCGCCGAATTTGTCATTCAGCACAAGCGCCCCTGCCACCACTCCCTTCCTGTCCGTGCTCAAATTCAAATCCTCCCTCTTTATATTCAGAGCGACCTCCAAATCCTCTATTAACGGGTTTGATTCCGATTGCTCTGAAAACAATTCCTCATCCAAATCTTCCCCTAATGAAAATTTCAGCTGGTAAAACAGACCCCTAATGCTTGTGTGCGCCCCTTCTTTGAGAAATTTCTTGCACTTGTTTGCAATCGCAACCGTCTGCATGAATTTACGCGCCTGTCCGACATTCACAAACGTTCTCTTTTCCACCTTATCCCCAAGCCGAAGGTAACCACGCCCCTCATCAAAGAGAATGTTCCCTTTAGAGCGCAAAAGAGTTTCAAAAGTGGGGCTTTCATTAGCATTCACCTGCTCCACCATCTCCTCCCCAAGCCGTTTTAGTTTTATTTCAGGCATTCCGCCTTCCTGCTTGAGCGTGCCGGCAGTATTTGTTTTCTTTTTCATTTTTTTCATTCCCTTTCATTATCGCTTTTTTCATTCTTCTTTTCATAACTTCCAATTTTTTCATTGCTTTCCCTTCTCTCTCTTTTCTCCATTATATTATCTTTCCTTTCTCTCTCTTTTCTTCATTATAATCTTCATCCTTTCCGCTTCATATCCGCTTCCTTTTCATCGTTCCTCCTTTTCACCCTTTCCGTTGCCTCCGTTTCCATTTTCCCCTTCCTCATCCCCTTCCCCCATAAGCGAGGGATACTTATTCTCAATGAGCTTTTTCATCTTTTCCTCCAGTTCGGAAGCCTTCCCCTTTTCAGCCAAATCCGCCAAGTCAATGGAAAGCTGTTTCAAATATCGTTCAACCACTTTCCTCCTTCCCGCCCTGTCCTTCTCCTTAATGATTTCGTGCAGATAGTGCTGCATCCTCCGCGCCACTTCCATAACAGTATTCTTTATTTCTGCAGTCACTTCCTCCTCATCAGAAATCGCCTGCTTTCCCGCGCCGGTATAAGGCACGTGCACGGATGCAATATTCACAAATACTGTAACGGGCTCCTCCTCAAATCTCTTTATCCCGTACCTCTTCCAATCTATTTCCTTCACCGCCTGCGTTAGTGCGCACCCAGCCGCGTCAAATATCAGCGGCGCCCGGTTTGCATACCTAATAATATCTCCGCTCTTTCCGCTTCCCCCATTCTCACTATTTCTTCCCGCATCCCCTCCATAAGCAATCGCCACCTCAATCACGAAGGGAATGCCCCCCTTATATATTTTAGGCGAGCGTTCAGATACTTCCAGAAACTGCGGCTTCAGTATGCCGCCAAGCGATTTCTCAATCTGCCGCTTTCCAATAGGCACTATGGATTCGGTGGCAGGCGCAATCCATTTCACCTTCCCTATTGCTTTCACTATTTTTTCCGCTTCCGCCCATTCAAGTTCAGAAGGTTTTTTTGAAAAATCAACTTCATTTGCGATTGCCTGCAGTTCTTTCACCTTCTCCGAACTCACTCTTGTAAAGCTGTTCTGCAAAAAGGAGCTTATGCGCGTGCTCTGCGCGTCATGGTGCGCATAATCAATTATATCGTGCGTGGAAAGCCCCATGGGATGCGGCTGGACCGCTTTCGGTTTTGGAGGCACTTCCTCAACGCTTCGCGGGAATTTCAAATTCTCCCCGTCAGGCGCGGCAAAGGTGATTGTCGCGTGCGGGTTTGCCATCGCGGTTCTTTTTATATACTCATACACTCCGTAAGCGCTCTTGTCATACTTCACATCAGCAAACTCCCCATCCACCACCAACCCATGCTCGCTTCCGTCCGTATCCTCTTCTGCAGACGTTTCAATATTCGGCTGGTTGGTTTTGAAATCTATTGAAATGGTGCATTCTATCCTTTTCTTGTCATAATGGGATACCACGCGCACCGGTTTTCCAGTAGTAAGCTGCGCGTACATGGTGCATCCTGCCGCCCCGATTCCCTGCTGGCCCCTTTGCTGCGCGTACCTATGGAACTTCGTGCCGGCAAGCATCATTCCCAACGCTTTTCCCAAGTGCTTTTTTGGTATGCCCGGACCGTTATCCTCAACGCGCACGCGGTAGCTGTTATTCTTCTCTATTTCCGCAATCACCACGGTTATTTCAGGGAGCATTCCCGCTTCCTCGCAGGCATCAAGCGAATTGGTAACATACTCGTGCACAATCGTAGTCAAGGAGCGTGTTTTTCCCGCAAAGCCGAGCATCTGCTTGTTTTTCTTGAAAAATTCAGCTACCGAATGCTCCTGAAAATCGGAAAAAATTTTATCGGTTGCAACCATATCCGAATCACTTTCCCTAAAGGCTTATTCCCAGGCTTTCCTTCAAGCTCTCCTCCTTCATCCTCTTCTTCGCCTTCTCCAGATACATATAAACTGCGGAATGCGGCTGCCCCTGCATTATCTTAAACACTGCATTCACCGCAACCTCGATAGTTTCAAGGGGCGCTATTATCGCAACCGTATTCCCATACACTGCCATCTGGCAGTCCGCGTCCTGTTCAATGATGTGCTTTGCCTTCCCATCCATTCCTATTATTCTTCCCTTCATCCTGCTTTTTTCCTTCTCGGAATGCGAAAACTCCCTCAAATTGACTATCTTGAGCGCAAACCTGTCACTGACTAATTTCAGTGCAATTTCAGGCTCAAAACCCCTTCCAACCGCCTTCACCACGTCCTTTGCGACAAATTCCTCCAAAGGCTCGCCATCAACTTCAACGTCCCCTTCCTTGCTGACGGTTATTTTCACCTTTAGCCTCTCCTCAAGCACGCTTTTGGTTCCGCCCTTCTTCCCTATGAGCGAACTAACCCGATTGGCAGGAATCTTCACAAGCTCCATATTTCTCACCTTTTCTGGCCGCAATCCCTTTTTTCCCGATAAAATATATAAAGACAACTACGAAACACTCTGCAATGGCAAGGGAATTCTGCACCCTCTCAACCCAGCAGGCGCTGGAAGAGCTCCAAACCCCCCCCGAAGGATTAAGCGACGCGGAAGCCGCCTTTCGCCTTGCAAAATTCGGAAAAAATACCCTTGAGCGAAAGCGCATGCCCGGCGTTCTTGAGATATTCCTGCGCCAGTTCAGAAGCCTCATAATACTCATACTCTTTTTTGCGGCATTGGTTTCGTTTTTCCTCGACGACATTCTTGAAGCGGGAATAATACTCATACTGGTCATTCTCAACGCGGTTATAGGCGCATATCACGAGTTTCGGGCAGAAAAAGCGCTTGATGCGCTAAAAAAATTCCAGCCGCACGAGGTGAAGGTGCTGAGAGGGGGTGCGGAATCAATAATTAATTCGGAAGACCTGGTGCTCGGGGACATAGTGGCGCTCTCGGCAGGAGACAAGGTGCCCGCGGACGGGAGAATAATAGACGGGGCAAGATTGCGGGTTGACGAGTCAACTCTAACCGGCGAATCAAATTCCGTTTCAAAAATCACAGACGCGCTTCAAAAGGAGCCCACTCTCGCAGAAAGAAAAAACATGCTTTACTCGGGCACCCTGATAATTTCCGGCAGGGCGCTCCTGGCGGTAAGCGCAACCGATGCGCAAACAGAGCTTGGGAAAGTATACGAAAAAATATCTGCCGAGCGGGAGCATTTTCCAATACAAAAGAAAATGGACGAGTTCAGCCGCCGCCTTGGCGCAATCACTCTCCTTGGCGTGGCCGTTCTCTCCTTGTTTGGCGTGTTTCTTCTTTCCTACACTCCTACGGAAATTCTGAAAATTGCAGTTGCGCAGGCGGTTTCTTTCGTGCCCGAAGGGCTGCCCATAGTCGTCACAATAGCGCTTGCGCTAAGCGTTTTTGAGATGGCAAAGAAAAATGCGCTGACAAGAAAACTGCAGGCGATAGAAACAATAGGGATAGTCGGGGTAATCTGCGTGGACAAGACGGGGACGCTTACGCAAAACCGCATGAGAGTCCAGCGCGTCTTCCTTGATTTTGCGGATTTTGAAATAGGCGAGAGCGGGAAAGTTGCCTGCGAAGGCAAGCCTGCCGACCTGCTTGAGCAGCCGCATTTTGTGGAGCTTCTCAAAACAGGGGTGCTCTGCAACGATGCAGTTGATGGGGACAGCTCAAAACACCACGAGCCGGTTGAAACCGCCCTGCTTGAATTTGCGCTTCCCTTCGGTTATGAGAAGAAAAAGCTTGAAGCAATGCGCCAGAGGACAGGAGAGGTTCCCTTTGACCCGAAAAACAAGTACATGATAACAATGAACCGCAAGGATGAAAAGACGCACTTCAACTTAAAGGGAGCGCCGGAAGTGGTGCTGTCCATGTGCTCAAAAATACTCAAAAGGGGCAAGGCGCACCCTATAACTCCAAAACATAAGAAGATAATACTGGCAACGACTGAAAAATACGCGCGCGAGGGACTGCGTGTTATGGCTTTTGCTTACAAGAATGCGGAGCGCTCAAAAACCATAGACAACGATTACCAATTCGCCGGGCTTGTCGCCTTTCAGGACCCACTGCGTGCGGAGGCAAAGGCGGCAGTGCAAAAGGCAAGGGAAGCGGGCATACGCGTAATCATGATAACCGGCGACCACTGCCTGACAGCGCAAACAATTGCAAGGGAAGCGGGCATACTTCTAGAGAGAGGGACGGTAATAACCGGAGAGGAGATGGAGCGCATGGGGGAAAAAACCCTCCTGCGCGAGCTTGCCAGGGTGCAGGTGTTTGCGCGCGTCACAAGCGAGCACAAGCTGAAAATAATAGAGCTTCTCAAAAAAAGGGGGGAAATAGTCGCGATGACCGGGGACGGAGTGAATGACGCGCTCGCGCTGAAAAAGGCAGACGTGGGGGTAGCGCTTGGCAGCGGAACGGAAGTGGCAAAGGAAGCTTCGGATATCGTGCTCTTGGATGACAACTTCTCAAGCCTTGTTGATGCGGTTGAGGAGGGAAGGCATTCCGCAATGAACATAAGGAGGGTGGTGAAATACCTCTTCTCCACCAATTTCACGGAAGTGCTCTTCCTTTTTATAATAATCTTTTCCCCGGTGCTTTTTGGCACCTACCTTCCCCTTGCACTGCTTCCAATACACATACTCTATGTGAATTTAGTGACTGACGGGCTTTGCGACGTTACGCTTGCGACCGAGAAGAAAAGCGAAAATTTGATGAACAAGCCGCCCTCTTACTTCAAAGGGGGGGCATTCTTCTCTCCGGACGTGATGAAATTTATCCTTGCCACCTCGCTTGTGTCTTTCACCCTGCTGATATTCACCTATTTCTATTACCTGGAGCACGCCTCAAGCATCGGGCACATGCGCACAGTTGTCTTTACACTGCTTTCCTTCATGCAGCTCTGGAGCGCCATAAATGCGCGCACCGCCTCAAAGAGCGTTTTTGAGGCGGGCTTTTTCTCAAACCGCTATCTTGTTGGGGGCATTGCAGTTTCAATAGTGGTTCAGCTGGCTGCGATTTACCATCCCTTTTTCAACGAGGTTCTCAAAACAGTCCCGCTCACCCTCTTTGACTGGGCTGTGGTGCTTGCCGGCTCTACCTCGCTGTTCATGCTGTTTGAAATAATAAAGTATTTTGAGAGAAGGGGAATGAGCATAATAAGCTGAGGGCAATGGAAAGAAGGGGAGCGGCGGTTATAAATTAACCTACATGAATTCCGCCAATCCCGACTGCTTTGACTTCTCGTCTATGAATATGCTTCTTATCTCCTCCTCCAGCATATCCAGCCTCTGCTTCAGGTAGTTTGGCAAATCATACAGCACGCACATTCTCTTTGACATCTGCAAGTACTTCTCAATTCCTCCTTTATTCACTGTTAAAAGCAATTTCTCCCCGCATTTGGTGCACTTCCCCACTAACGGAACTCTTCTATACTTTGCATTGCAGGAAACGCATCTGAACATCTGGCGGGAAAATGCCCTCAAATTTCCGTACAAATCAGGCAAAAAGTGCGATAAAATAATTCTCTCCGCAACATTCCTCTCATCCACCGCCCTTATTTTTTTCTCAAGGGCAAGCTGCGCATCCACCTTCTCCCCCATGTCCTTGAATTTTATGTACGTGGTTGAGACAGCCCCGCTCTGAATGGAAGAGGTATGGTGCGTGAAAAGCAAATTTTTGTACTGCTCCTCCGTTCCAAGGGTGTCCTTTACCAATTTCAGTTTCGCTTCAGAGGGAGGAAGGTATTTTTCGCACGCATCAAAGAACTCCAGGGGAAGGGAGGAGCATATTTCCATTGAGTGCACCTCGTCATCCACCTCATTCGGGTCAAGAATGGCAGTAAGCACGCGCGGAGCGTCCATCGTCCCCCCGCGGGACTTTGGCACAAAGTGCATTGAAAAATCAAGAAGCGCATCCAGAAGGAGCATCAGCGAATCCTCATCCCCGTCAGCATTCCTTCTTTTCGCGGTGTGGAAATAAGGGTGCGCATACCCCACATGCGCTTTTGTAAATCCCACAAGCCTACAAAGCACCCCTGCAGAGGTGTGCGGGGAAAGCCCGACAAAAAACTTTCCCACCAAATCCCCCCTCCCCTTCACATTGTAAAATGGCTTCATCCCATAAAGGCACACGAGCATCTCATCTATGAAATTTGCCACGTTTATGAAATACTCCGCCCCCTCATCCGAAATCAGCACATCCTGCGCCCGCAATTCAAGAAGCTGCCCTTCATTTTTCAGCTCCTTCCCCTCATAATCATGCGTGTAGCCAAGGGATTTCAGTTTTTCAACCCCCACCCCAACTTCATTCGGATAAAAGTGCGTTAAGGGCACATCTGTTGCGTCAAACCTGCAGGTGCCATCCCGGAACACACTCACTCCATGCCTTGCGCGCAATATTCCCTTCTCCAATCTCTCGGGTATTTTGGACGCGGAAATAAGCCCCTTCACACCCTTCACTTCGGAAGGCAGGTTATTGCCGCATGCCCTTTTTGCCTCGTCAAACAATCCCTCCAAATCAACCGCGCGCTCCTCATAAAGCACGCATTCGGAATCGCAGGAGAGGCAGAACTCCTCCCTTCTCTCCTTCTTGCATTTTGGGCACACATAAGCAAACCCGCACATCGCGCCG
The DNA here is from genome assembly GCA_001871475.1 of Candidatus Micrarchaeota archaeon CG1_02_47_40. Taxonomy (GTDB): domain Archaea; phylum Micrarchaeota; class Micrarchaeia; order Anstonellales; family CG1-02-47-40; genus CG1-02-47-40. The sequence goes on from MNVE01000002.1 coordinate 99,929, forward strand.
CAGGCGCACTTTTTCGTAACATTCACTTTTCCGCACTGCGGGCATTTCAGGCGCGCAACCTCAACATTCACCCCCCTTCCTTCTGAAACAGGCGACTCCTTCAACGCCTTATAAGTTTTCAGCACGCTTCTGTGTTTTATCCTCTGCCCCAGGGGAAAGAGCACGTGCACGGCAGGCCGCATCTCCCTTTTCTTTGCCTTTTCAGGCCTTCCCATTCTCGCTCCCACGTATATGGGCGATTTCTCCTTAATCACTACCCCCGCGCTTTCATTAATTATTTTCATCACTCCCTTTCCCTTAAACTCCCCGAACTTTTTCTCAAACTCGGCAAACTCTACCTTTCCACCATGCAGCATCCCAAGCGTCTTTAAGAGCGCAACCGCATCCTCTTTTTCAATTTCAACATTCTCCAAATTTTTTCCGCTTACTCCATGCTCCACGCAAAGCTTCTCAAGCACCCTTTTTTCCCCCCTGTTTGGCAGAACAATTTTCTTAAGCGCAAACCATTCGCTTTCCATTTTTGCAAGCGAGAGGTATTCCGCAAGGGAAAACAATTCCTCCTCATTTATGTCATGCCAGAAATAAGTGTAATCGGGATGAAGGGGCACGGAATGCTCCCTTGAGATTTTGAACGCATCTTCAGCACCCACTTTTTCCTTTGCAGAAATTCCCTTCTGTCTGCAAATCTCTGCATACCACTCAAAACACCACGCACTAGGCACCAGCGGGTGGTTTGATTTTATGAAATCACCGACAGGCACAAGCAAATCCCCCAAAAACAATATCTCCTCAATCTCGTAAAGCTTTTCAACTGCTGCCTCAACACTCTTCAATTTCACAACCGTCCCGTCCTTTAATTTCACCACCGGCCCCTCAATGGTGTCGCAAGGGGAAACTATGCACCCCTTTCCCGGCCTCTCCAGTTTCATCTGCGTACCTATTGCAAGGAAAGAATCCGCAGCAATCATCGTGGCAGGATGCACTGCCTTTCCCATAATCCCGCTTGCCCTTGTCCTTCCGTAGCGCAATCTGAAACCCCCAGGCTCCATAGGGTATGAAAATATCGGCCTTCCAGCCACCAAATCATCAAGGTAAGTGCTGTTTGGCGCTATTTTCTCCACTTCCTTACCCTTGCCTACTCTTATCACCTTCTCAAGCCAGCCCCAGTCAAGCGAAACGCTTTTTGTGTATTTGAGCACCTTGCTTGCCTTTTGTGCAATTCCCTCGCACACCACAAGCGCAATCCCCCCCCTAACCCTGTTCGTAATATCCTCGCTTACGGTTTTTCCCATCCGGTCGCGCGCAAACTTTTTCATATCCCGATGCACCGCAACCTCCACCTCTTCCGTAGGGTCGCCTTCAATGCACACAGGGCAGTTTTTCACTATGTGGCGCATGTGCTCTTCCGGAGGTTTGTACTGCAATCTAGCGCCCCTTGCGTCATACACCTCGCACTCCTCTACAATCCTTTCTATTTCACTGTCGGTCGCGCGGTAATCCCCAACTCCCATTCTGCTTCTTGCTGCGTCCCCAAGCACAACTGCCAATGCGGCAACGGTCCCGCCTGCGGAGCGGATAGGGCCTGCAAAATAAATCGCCAGGTAATCCGATTCATCCGGGTTTTGCATTATCCTTATTCTTGCAATTCCTTCAGTAGGCGCTACAAGCACCCCTTCCGTCAATATTCCCACTCCGGTTCTTACTGCCTGATCTATAAGCTTCTCCTTGTTTTTTCCCTTGTCAAATTCCCCGTCGCATATTCTCTTTACGATTTCGTACGCGACCAGGGTGCGCGCCATCCCTCCCTGCTCAAGCGCCCTTATATGCACTGCAATTCCCGGCGGACCCACAATCCCTTCCACCCTTCCTGCCACATCCTCGGCTATTTTTATTTCCACTTCCCCTTCAGGGTCAGCCCCCTTTTTCCTTGCCTCGGCTGCCACTAAGTAAGCCTCCCCAAGCCCGCTGCGCAGGGCTTCAAAATATTCCTGCATTTTCTTATCCGCTGCTAACAATTTCATTCACCTACAAAACTCACATTATGGATTTTTCCGAGTTTCGTTTCATATACTGGCACTACTCCCGGAGAGGGAACGTGCCCGTTTCTAATCTGGTAATCCGTTCTTGACTGAAAAGTGCCCGAATTCACCAGCAGTGTCCCCCTGTAAGTGGCAGTTGAGTTTTTGTGCACGTGCCCCATATGCACAACATCCGGCTCCTCCTCTATTATCAAATAATCTTTTTCTTCCGGCACTATGAGGTTGCTTCCATACGGGGGGGAAAGGTGCCTTCTCTTCAGCAATTCCACCATCGGCTTTTCAGGGTGTGCATAATCCATGTTTGGCAGGCTTGCGATTATCCCGTCAAGAGAGTTGCCATGGTATACTAAATGGCTCAACCCTTCTATTTCCACATACCCCGGGCTTCCAATCCTGCGCACATCGCTTTTGAGCAGATTCCCCCCAATCATCGGCTGTGGGTCTGCCCTTCTTACCGCATCGTGGTTGCCGGGGCACACCACCACCTCTATATAATCCGGTATCTGGCAGAGCAGTTCATCAAGCATCTCATACTGCTTGTAAATGTCCTTTACCACAAGCTCCTTTTCCTGCAAGGGGTATATCCCAATCCCATCCACATTATCCCCTGCTATTATTATGTATTTCACCTTTCCAGCCAATTCCGCGTTTCCTCCCTCCCCTCCCAGCCAGGAGAGAAAGCGCGAAAACTCTTTTTGCAGAAAATTCTTGCTTCCAACGTGCAAATCCGAAACATACGCAATTGCAAGGTCGCTTTCAGTTTTCTTCTGCTCCCTCACCATAGGCAAATCAAGGTAATTTAGCTCATCCGCAATGAGGAAAATATCCGAAACCTTCCCATCCACTGCAATCACATCATCAAGCAGTATGCTTCTTGATTTTGGAAATGCCTTTGACTGCGCGTTCACAATCACTTTCGTGCTCCCCTTCAAATCCTCCAATTCAATAAGCAGATTCCCGTTTTTCGTTATTCTTTTTTCATAAACAATTCCGATAACTCTTACAATCTGCCCCTGCATGTCCTTTATCCTGCAGCTTTCTATGATTGGCTTGTCTGTTATTCTCGTCCTAAGAAGCCTTCTCATCCTTTCAAACCTGTCATTAAAATACGCCACGAAATTCTCAATGGTGCCGGTGCACCTTGACTTTCCCGAAACATCCCCATGGTCAAGCACTCTTAAATTCGGCGCGCTTTCCTTTGCAATAGGATGAAAATCGCTTGAGCGGCGCACTTCCACAGGAAGAGGTATTTTTTCAATGCCTGCAATGATTTTCTCAACGTCTTCCGCATCCACAAATACTTTTTTTTCTTCCAATAATTTTTCCGCGGCTTCATTGGCGTGCGGAGATTTCTCAAGAAGAATCATCGCGCCTTCAGTAAGCCGGATGCCAGCCCCAATCAGCTTTTCTGCTGCCTCCCCCATTAAACCATCTTAAACGTTCCATCTATTCTTCCCTTATCGTCTCAAGCTCCGAGAGAATGGTCCAAATCTGCGTCCGGGCATGAGTGGGCATGTTGATATCCTCCGAAACAGAATCAAGAAGGTAAACCGCGTTGCTTGTGCGCACCTTAATATCCCCCTCTTCGGTCATTCTCGCCTTTGCTTCGTTTATCGCCTTTCTTATGTTTTTCGGTATTGACGTATCCTCTTCAAGCGTGCTCATGAGCTCTATCACGTTTTTTATCCTGTCAGCCATATAATTTACCTCCCTTGAATATTCTAAAACGCGGAATTGATTTTTCTCATGCTTAATATTCCAGAGAAAATATATAAACAAAATGGGGCAGCTGAGATTGACAGCCTTGCTGGCAAATTTTGTGCGCCAGCACAAAGCTTTTGAAATTCCGGAGTTTTCTTATTTCTAAAAAAACTCTCTCAGATCGCCAGGTCCCGAACCTGGAAGCATACCAGGTTAGCACACTGCCCCGACTGCATATCTTTTTGCCCATAAAACCTTAATAAACAATTAACCTCTATTATTTCCTATGCAAACCCTGCTTGAGAACGAAATAGCGAAGCTGATTGCGGATGCCACAGGTTTATCGGCAGAGGAAATACTTCCCACTCTTGAAATACCGAAAAACAACCTCGGCGAGCTTGCCTCCACCTGCCCCTTCGTGCTTGCTAAAAGAGAGAAGAGAAATCCTTTGCAGATAGCGCAGGAAATCGCCTCCAAACTCCCAAAACACAAATGGGTGCAAAAAGCGCAGGCGACCGGACCTTACATAAATTTCTTCCTCTCCGAAGAATTCTACTCCGACGCGCTCTCGCACATCTTAAAGGAAGGGAAAAAATACGGGAAAGGAAAAAAGCAAAAGGGAAAAACAATAGTTGAATTCCCTTCAGTGAATCCCAACAAGCCCTGGCACATAGGGCATTTGCGAAATGCGATTTTAGGGGACTGCATTGCGCGCCTTCTTTCCTTTTCAGGCAAGGAAGTAGAGGTGGAAGATTACATAGATGATTTGGGTTTGCAGGTGGCTGAAAGCTTATGGGGCTATCTGAAGAATGCGAATGCCGGAAAAGAAAAATTCGACCACTTTCTCGGAAAGGAATATGTGGAAGTGGAAAAGAAAATGCAGGACGAGACAGTAAAAACAGAAGTAAGAAAACTGCTGAAGGAAATGGAGGAAGGGAAGGGAGAAATTGCAAAAAAGCACGACGAAATGGTGCAAAACTGCATCCGCGCTCAATACGAAACAGCTTTCAAATTAAAAATCTACCACGATGTCCTGGTGCGCGAATCGGAAATAATGGGCACAATATACGGGGAGGGAATGGAACTTCTCTCAAAAAGCAAAAAAATAGTGCATGAGACGGAAGGGAAGAACGCAAACTGCCTTGTGGCGCGGATGGAAGGGGACGAGTTCAAAAATTTAGAAAATCCCGACATGATATTGGTGCGTAGCGACGGCACAGCCACCTACACCGGCAAAGACGTGATTTTTCATCTCTGGAAATTCGGAAAATTAAAGGGAAAATTCAAGTATTCAAAATTTCTAACACAGCCAAACGGCAGCGACTGCCATATCACCTCCGCAGAAGGCAAATCCCTTCCCTTTGGAAAAACGTCCTCCTGCATAAACATAATAGGGGTTGAGCAGTCCTACCAGCAGAGCGTTGTGAAAGAAATACTGCGCATTCTTGGATATGAAAAAGAAGCATCTTCCCTCCACCACCTTGCATACGAGCACGCCGCCCTTCCCGAAGGAAAATTTTCAGGGAGAGCAGGCACCTGGATTGGTTATACTGCCGATGAATTGATTGAAGAGGGAGTAAAAAGAGCAAGCGAGAAAGCAGGGAAGGAGCTGGGTGAAGAGGAAAAGAAGGCAATCGCAAATGAGGTTGCAATAGGCGCGATACGCTTCTCCTTCGCCTCGCAGTCTCCCGAGAAAAAAATAATATTTGACTGGGACAGGGCGCTTTCTCTGGAAGGGGATTCCGCACCATATTTACAATATGCATACGCGCGCATGAGCGGGATAATACAAAAGGCAGGGGGGTTGAAGATGAAGAAAGGGAAGGCCGACTACCCCTTCAGCGAAAATGAAAAATCACTCCTCCGCATTCTTTCCCGCTTTCCCAAAACCCTCTCCCATGCCGTGCACGACTTGAGGCCCCACATCCTCTGCGACTACTCTCTTGAGCTTGCCTCCTCCTTCAACAAATTCTACAATACCTCTTCCATACTGAAAGCGGAGAGCATTGAGGCAAAACAAGCGCGGGTGCGTATTCTTCTCGCATCAAAAAACTGCCTTGAAAACGCGCTTTTGCTGCTTGGAATAACTCCGCTTGAAAAAATGTAAAACGGGCCCGGCGAGATTTGTTCGGTCTTCAGCCCCTACCTTTCTTCAGGGGGGTGAAGCCCTTCGCAAATGCTTGCATTTGCGAGACTTGACGCGAAGCGTCAAGCGGATAGGGGGGTGAAACCCCCCATATGGGATTGAACTCGCGGCCTACAGCTTAGAAGGCTTGCGGAAATAATGCCGTTTGGAATTATTCTTGCCGCTCTATCCAGGCTGAGCTACGGGCCCGCAGTTTTGTTTATGCATCTGAAGGGTTTAATAATTAATTGCAGTGCGGTTTTTCCTGTTTCGAACATGCACTTCTTTTAAAAATCTTCCCGGAGTTTCCATACACATGCGCAAGGAAGTTCTTTACCCGATTTTCGCGCTTGCAATAATGGTGACGTGTGCAATCGTCGCCTACCATTTCCTTGAGGGCTGGGACTGGCTTACCTCTGCTTTTTTTGCGACTGCGACAATCACAACGGTAGGATACGGGGACGTGGTTCCCCATACGTTCTATGGAAAAATTTTCACAATCGGCTTCATGCTTGCGGGCGTTTCAACAGGTTTTTATGTCCTTATTCAGCTTTCACAATATTCAAGGGTGGTGTTTGAGAGGCGCTTTGAAAACATTTTTCAGGGGGTTGACAGCCGCCTTGACGCGATACGTTATTTTCACGCAAGAAACATAAGCTCTCTCCAGTCCGCAAGAAAAAGGCACAACGTTTCCCTTGAACAGGGAAAATACGAAAAAGTCAGCGTAAGCGGAAGAAAGAAGAAGCGCTAACCCTTTCCGAACCTTGCCATTGCCCCAAGCTCCTCCTCTATTCTTAATAATTGATTATACTTGCAGGTGCGCTCCCCCCTGCTTAAAGAGCCCGTCTTTATCTGCCCCGCATCAATCCCCACTGCAAAATCCGCAATGAAAGCATCCTCGGTTTCCCCGGAGCGGTGCGATACAATCACCCCCCAGCCGGCTTTCTTTGCAATATCTGCCGCCTCTATCGCCTCGCTCACGGTTCCCACCTGATTTACCTTGAGAAGGAGCGCATTTGCCAATTTCTTCCTTGTTGCTTCCTTCACTTTTGCTGGGTTTGAAACAAGCAAATCATCCCCAACTATCTGTATCTTCTTTCCCATCCTCCTGGTCATCTCCGCAAACGATTTCTCATCCCCTTCCTCAAACGGGTCCTCAATGCTGATTATTTGATGCTCTCTTGCAATCCCTTCATAATACTCAAGCAAACCATCTGCACTCATTTTCTTTCCATCAATCGCATACCTTCCTTTCGCAAAAAAAGAGCTTGCCGCGCAGTCAAGCGCCAGCTTCACTTCCTTTTCATAGCCGCATTCTTCAATCGCTTTTCCAATCGTCCCAAGCGCCTCCTCCGTCCTCTTCATCTGCGGCGCATAACCCCCCTCATCCCCGACATTTCTTGCGCTCTTTCCGTATTTTTTTTCAAGGATGCCGCCAAGTTCGTGATACACTTCACTTCCCATCCTCAAAGCTTCGCTAAAATTTTTCGCCCCTTTGGGCACAATCATAAATTCCTGCACTGCCAGAGCATTCCCGGCGTGCTTTCCTCCGTTTATTATATTCATCATCGGTACGGGCAGCAACCCCCCGTCAAAATATTCATAAAGAGGCATTCCTCTGCACAGCGCGCCCAATTTCGCGCACGCCATAGAAGTTGCGGTTACTGCGTTGCCTCCCAAATTCCCTTTATTCTCTGTTCCATCAAGCTCAATCATCGCCGCATCTATCCCCTCAAGCCTTTCCGCATCCATCCCAATAATTGCCTTAGCAATTTCTCCATTCACATTTGCAGCAGCGTTCAATACTCCCTTTCCGCCATACCTCTTTCCCCCATCCCTCAATTCAATTGCCTCATTCTTTCCAGTAGAAGCTCCAGAAGGAGCGGCCGCTCTTCCCATAAGCTTTCCCGCCCATGCCTCAACCTCTACAGTGGGGTTTCCCCTTGAATCCAAAATCTCCCTTGCAAGCACCTTGGTTATTTTTGCCATTGAGCATTTTCTATCCTGCCAACGCTAATAAATATTTAGGCTTGCAAATTCTCCCATATGAAATCAAAAAAGCCCAATTATTCAGTAAAGATGCTTCCAGCGCTGCGCGAAATTGAGCGGGCAAAGAACGGGCGCAAATGCCACAAATGCGAAAAGAAACCGGCAGTTTTCCTTTCTCATTCCCAGCTTTATTTCTGCAAAAATCATTTCCTTGAATATTTTGAGCGCACCTTCATGCGCACCGTGCGGGATTTTTCCCTGATAAAAAAGGGCGAGCACATACTAATCGGGCTTTCAGGCGGGAAGGACAGCACCGCCCTTCTTTACTGCCTCTCCTCCCTGAAAAAATCCCTCCCCTTCAAATTAACCGCATTTATAATTGATGTCGGAGTGCCCGGATACTGCACCAATTCCCTCAAATGCGCGCGCGCCTCCTGCCAAAAGCTTTCCATCCCGCTGAAAATAGTTTCCTTCAAGGAGGAAACGGGAAAAACTCTTCTCGAATTCATAAAAGGAAGGGAGGAGGACTCCTGCTCCTTCTGCGGGGTAATCCGAAGGCACATAATGAACCGGCAGGCAAAGCTTCTGAAAGCCGATAAAATAGCAGTCGCGCACAATCTGGATGATTTTGCCCAGACCACGCTGATGAATATAATGCGCAACGAGCCTGCGCGCTTGGCGCGCTTCGGCCTGATGAGCGGAATAGTGGATGATTGCGGCTTCGTTTCCCGCATAAAGCCCTTTGCGCGCCTAAGCGAAGTAGAAACCTCCATTTATGCAATCTTCAAGAATTTTTCCTATAATCCTGAAAGCTGCCCATACTCAAAGAATGCTTTCCGCCAGATTGTGCGAAAAACGCTCAATGAAATAGAGGAGAAATATCCGGGCACGAAAAAGAGGATATTTGCGGGCTGCCTCGTGGTGCAGAAGGCATTGCAGGAAAAATATTCAAAGCAGGGGCTGAAAATATGCAAATGCAAGCACTGCAGCGAGCCTTCTGCGCACGAGAAATGCAAGTTCTGCGAGATGACGGAAAGCTCCCCGGCTTTCAATCTATGAAAGGAATGATTGCGCGCGCAATTTTTGTTAAAATGCGCGTTCTTCTCTTCCAGAAACTCTTTCTGTAATTCATGTATCCGTTGTTTTTATTAGGGCGCTTTTCCCTCTCTTCAAGCGCCTTTCTCAACGCATTCATAATTTCAGGCGGCTCATTCTCCTTTTCCAGCGCATCCTTCAGCTTTCCAATCAGCGCATTTTTTGCCCTCTCCCTTCCAATTTTTCCAAGCGCCTTTACTGCCTTCAGCCGAATATCGGCAATCTTATCATCCATCGCCTTAATCAGAATATCTGCCGCATCCTCGCTTCCAATCGCTCCAAGCGCCCAGATAATTTCCTCGCATCCGCATCCACTCATCCTCATTCTAAATTCCAGCATGCGGGCAAGTTCAAAAACTATCCTTCCCTCCCCATTTCCATGAAGCTCTCTCTTAGCAATCCTTGCAAGCTCTCTTGCCGCAAAAAGCCTTTCAATGCTATCCTCGTTTTGCATTTTCCTTAAATTCTCTTGCACAAGCCGGTTATAACGTTCAGCAGAAGTCTCAAACTCATCCATAAACAGCACACCCAATTCAAATATGTTATAAACTATGATAAAGATTGTTTTTAAATCTGCCCCTCAAAAGGTTTATTATAACTAAAGGGGGAATAAAGTGCGGGAGATTTGACCTTCTGCTTGCCCTTCGGGCAAGTCTTGACGGCTTCGCCGTCAATCGGTCAAAAACCCCCATTTTGGCAAGCAAAATGTGGGAGGCTAATTTATGGCGGCAAAGAAAGAGACAGACGAGGGGCTCAAAAATGAGTTTGAGCAGTTCTTCTCCTTCATAATGCAAAAGGAAGTAAGCAAGCTTGTTCTCTCCTACCCCGCGCAGAAAAGCCTCGTGGTTTCCTACCCCCTTCTTGAAAAATTCAACTCCGACCTTGCGGACGCGCTTGTTAAAAACCCTGACGAACTCATTGAGGCTGCCGAAGAAGCCCTAATAGACATGAACGTTTCCATGCCCGGCTCCCAGTTCGAGCCCCACGTGCGCTTCTGCGACCTTCCGAATAAGGAGCTTCTCGTGCAGGACATAGGCTCAAGGCACATAGAAAAGCTGATTGCGGTAAAGGGGGTAATCACAAAAAGAACGGAAATAATGCACAAGGTGCGAATCGCCCTTTACAAGTGCCTGATGTGCGATGCCGCATTCAAAATACCCATGACAAAGAAGGCGCAGCCCCCGCAGATATGCGAATCCTGCAAAAGGCGCGCGCTAAAGCTTGTGGAGGAAGACTCTTACTTTGTTGACATACAAAAGGCGGAAATGCAGGATTTGCTTGAGCGGATAACCGGAGGCGCGCCAAGCGCCCGCGTTTCCCTTTTTCTTGAGGATGATTTGGTGAATACGCTCACACCGGGCGATAATGTAGAAATAAGCGCGGTAATGAGGATAATGCCGATGCTCCCCTCAAAGGGAAAGCCCGCATCGCGCTCACAAACCTATGTAAAATACCTTGACGTTCTGCATATTGCAAAAACGCAGAAGGATTTTGAGGAGCTTGAAATCAGCGGGGAGGACGAGCAGAGAATAAGGGAGCTTTCGCGCGACCCGAGGCTTTACACCCGCCTCATAAAATCCCTCGCTCCCGCGATTTACGGGCATGATGAAGTGAAGGAGGGAATATTGCTGCAGCTTTTCGGGGGCACGAAAAACAAGGTGATGGCTGGCGGGGGGAAAATAAGGGACGATATGCACATTCTACTAATAGGAGACCCGGGCGCCGCCAAAACCCGCTTTTTGCAGAACGTTGATATGCTTGCGCCAAAAAGCATCTACGTTTCAGGAAAATCCGCATCAGGAGTTGGCTTGACCGCTTCGGCAGAGCGCGATGAACTGGGGGAAGGGGGCTGGACCCTGAAGGCAGGCGCGCTTGTGCTTGCGTCAGGCGGGATGTGCGCCATAGACGAGTTTGACAAGATGGAAGAGTCGGAGCGCGCCACGATGCACGAGGTGATGGAATCCCAAACCATCAGCATAGCAAAGGCGGGAATGGTCGCAAAATTCAAGGCGAAAACCGCCATTCTCGCTGCCGCAAACCCCAAAATGGGCCGCTTTGACCTGACTAAGATGCTTGGGGAGCAGTTTGATATCCCCCCTACTCTTCTCTCCCGCTTTGATTTGGTGTTTCCCATACTTGATGTCATGGATGAGGACAAAGACACAAAGCTTGCGCACCACATACTCACAATGCACAAGCGCGCGGCGCAGATTGAGAAGGGAACAGGCGACGAGCAGGCTGAAGCTGCGGACCCTGATTTGCTTGAGCCGAAATTCATAAGAAAATACATCGCGCTTGCAAGAAGGGAAATCCGCCCGGTTCTAACCAGCGAGGCGGAGTCAAAATTGCAGGACTATTACGTGCAGATGCGGAATCAGGGAAGAAGGGCAGGAGGAGGAGCGGTCCCAATTACTCCCCGCCAGATTGAAGGATTGATAAGGATGAGCGAGGCATCGGCAAAAATACGGCTTTCAAACACCGTTGACAATGAGGATGCCGACCGCGCCATAAAATTAATGACCTGGGTTCTTGAGAAGATGTATGTGGATAGGGAAACGGGCAAGATAGACATAGACACGATTGCCACCGGGATGCCAAAATCAAAGCGCGACAAGTTTGAGTCTCTAATGAATATTATAAGGGGCTTGCAGAAGGAATACGATGTAATAGAAATAAACAAGATAGTGGAAGAGGCAAAGAATTACAACATGGACGAGGTGTTCGTGCGCAGGACGGTTGATGATCTGGTGTATAAGGGGGAGTTGTACAGGAAGGGGCATGGGTTTGTGAAGATGGTTAATCCGTAAGAAACCTACGGTTTGAGTGTGCTTCGCACACTGCCCGACAACTGCGTTGTCGATTTCTCAAACACCGTGAGAGCAGTCAAACACCGTGAAAGCAGGCAGGATGAGATTCGTATTTACTCTGCTTGCACGGTGTTGATGAGAATTGCACCTACTCTGCTCGCACGGTGTTCACCCACTTCCCTTTTAATTAGCCCTACGGTTTCCTAATACTTTTTCGCCAGCGCGGAAACAAACTCCCTTGCCACGTCAATCTTTCTTATCAATCCAACTATATCCTTCGGTTTTATTTCCCCATACTCATGCGATATCATGTTGCGGAGCGTTATCAGCACCTTCATCCTGCCTGCAAGCCCCTGTTCAACAATCCCTTTCTGCGCCAGTGCGTCAATCATCTCCTTGTAAGTGGAAGGCGCGCCAAAGTGCTTTTTTGCCATGAAAAGCTCTGAACACATCAGGCTCTCGTTTATTATACTGAAAACTACCATTGAAGCCGCGTAGTAATCCCTTTTCTCATCAAGGGAAAGCCCGCGGTATTCCTCCAAATCCTCAAAATACTTCCTTATCCTGTTTGCGGTGCTTTGGAATTCATCCATTTTTTCACTCCCTCAAATATCCTTTTGCGCATTCCCCCATACTTAAGCTCCTTTCCAACCACTTCCCTCCATTTTCGCGCAAGCGCATTCCCATCATTTATAAAAAGAGGCTTTCCGTCCCTAAACACATTGAAAGCGGCGCAATCGTTCATCCTTTCCATAAAAGAAACGTCGTAGGGCGCGTCAAATTCAGCCGCCATTTTTGCCATCTCCCCAAGCTTCATGCCTTCGGTTATGAAGCAGACATCAACGTCGCGCGCCTTTTTTGGAGTTTTAAGATAAGAACCAAACAGGTAGCAGGCGGTTATTTTTTTGTTTTTGCTGAACCTGCGCAAATACGAAGCGATTTCCGGCGGCAGGACGACGTTTCCCATGGTTAAAATTTGACTGTCCTGTTTTATAAACACCCCCTTTCAAACTTCCCTCTATGAGCAAGGTAGCACTCTCCATAATAGCAATGTTCGCGCTGACACAACTGCTTGGCATTTATGTTGGCGCACTGCTTGTGGAAAACTCAAAAACCGTTCCAGAGTTTGGGGATTTCAACGTTTCCCCGGTATCGGATATGAACAGCCCCTTAAATGCAATACTTTTCTTCGCATACGTGATAGGAGGGGCAGTCTTCCTCGTGCTCGTGCTCAAATTCTACAAGGGAGTCCTTCTTTTCAAGGGGATAGAATTCATGGTGATATTCACCGCATCATTCATAGTGTTTTTTGTTCTCCTCTACCACATAGTGTTTTCCGTTCTCCTCTACCAGCACACAGCGCTTTCCCTTCTTTATGTAACGCTTGCCTCCATTCTTCTCTCCCTCCTGCTCTCTGCCGGAAAATTCATTTTTGCAAAGCTCAAAAACTCCGCCGCGGTAATCTCAAGCGCAGGAGTGGGTGCGCTATTCGGATTCTCAATAGGCTTCTACCCCGCGCTTCTTTTCGTGCTCCTGCTTGCATTATACGATTACTGGGCGGTTTTCAAGACAGGGCACATGGTGAAGTTTGCGCGCGAGCTTGGAGACAGGAAGCTCTCCTTTTCAATTTCCGCAAGAGAAACGGAAAATGTGAAGGAAAAGGTGCAGGTGAAAAAGGGAGTGTATGAAGAAAGGGAAAAGGAAGTTGAGCGCTCCAGTATGGAATTGGGCACTGGGGATTTGGCAATACCCGCGATGCTTGCGGTTTCCATTTATCCCACAGGGGGCATTTTCTCCTCCCTTGCAATCGCATTCGGCTCCCTTATCGGATTGGCATTCACCCTCCACATTGTTTCAAAAAACCGCGTATTCCTTCCCGCAATTCCGCCAATCTGCCTTGGGGGAGCGGCATGCCTCCTGCTCTTGAGGCTCATTCTTATCCTTTTATAAATTTCGTTAGGTGAAATATTCCCATGACTGACAAATTCAATTACGAGAAAATGCTTGATTCTGCATACGAGCAGCTTCCAAAAAGAACCGCCACGGATGAGCGGTTTGAACTCCCTATACTGGACACTTTTCCGCAGGGCTCCAAAACAATAGTGAAGAATTTTGACACTGCGCTTGAGAAGATAAGGAGGAAGAAGGAGGAAGTGATAAAATACCTCTCCCGCGAGCTTGCAATCCCCATCTCCCATGACGGCTCAAGGCTCACACTCAACGGGAAGATAAACTCCCGCCTCTTAAATGAGAAGTTTTCAGATTACGTCAATTCGCACGTGCTCTGCAAGGAGTGCAAAAAGCCGGACACGAACATAATAGAAGAGCACGGGGTAAAGGTTTTAAGATGCGAAGCATGCGGCGCGAAATCGCCGGTAAGATAATCAAAAAACTGGAAGGCAATGCACGCGGGATGGGAATAAGGAGGAGTAAAAAATGGCTGATGAACAAGCGGATGAATTCGGAAGGATACGGCTTGCAAGGGAAGGGGAAATATACGGCATAGTGCTCTCAAACATGGGCTCTTCCCGCCTTCTTATTGAGTGCAAGGATGGAAAGGAGAGGATGTGCCGAATACCCGGAAAGATAAGGCGGAACATATGGGTAAAGGCAGATGATTTGGTGCTTATCAAGCCCTGGAGCATAGAATCAGATAAAAAAGGGGATTTGGTTTGGAGATACAACCGGCTTCAGGCTGACTGGTTGAGAAGGAAGAAGATAGTGTAAGACGGGTTAAAGGTATGATAGTGTAAGGGCAGGTTAAAGGGTTATATATTTCTCTTATTCTCATATTCTCCTATGTCAATGACACTTTCAAAGAAAAAACGCCCAAAAAGGGAAGATAAGCAGTTAGATGGCAGCATAAAAGTTGAAGCTGAAGTATTTGACAGAAAATCCCTAATCTCCCTTTCCACATTAATAGAGGGCAAATTCTTTGACACAGTAGAAGGGCTCATCTCGCGCGGAAAGGAAGCAAACGTCTTCCTTGCAAAAAAGAAGGACGAATATTTCGCGGTGAAAATATACAGGATAGAAACCGGCGCCTTTACGCACATACACTCCTACATAGACGGGGACAAGCGATTTGAGGGGGCGGCAAACAGCAGGATGCAGATAGCGATGACTTTTGCGCGAAAGGAGCACGGTAATCTAAAAATAGCGCAAAAAGGAAAGGTGCGCGTCCCAATCCCGGTAAAATTTCGCCGCAACATATTAATAACCAAATTTCTCGGGGAAAACGGCTTGCGCTACCCGCAGCTTTTTGAGATTGGAAGCGAAAAGCCGGAAGTGGATTTGCAATCCCTTTTATTTGAAATAAAAAAGCTCTACAAGGCGGGACTGGTGCATTCCGATTTATCCGAATACAACGTGCTCATGACTGAAGACGGGCCTTACCTGATTGATTTTGCTCAAGCCGTTCCCCTTTCCCACCCCGCAGCGCGCGCTTTCCTTGAGCGCGACGTAAGGAATATATTGCACTATTTTGAGAAAAAATACAAAATAAGAAAAGAGAAGGAGGAAGTGCTCAAATGGATTAAGGGAGATTGATTTTCCCGCTTAAAGCTTCAGCACGCTTTCATACCCCCCCAAATCCAATAAACCATGCCCGGAGAGGTTGAAAACAATTACCTTCTCCTCATTCTTCTCTTTCGCCCTTTTGGCATGCACTATTGCCGAATGTATTGCGTGCGCGCTTTCCGGAGCGGGAATTATTCCTTCCGTTCTTGTGAATATCGCAGCCGACTCAAATGTTTCAAGCTGTTCATAAGCTTCAGCTTTCACCACTCCTTCATTTGCAAGATGCGAAACAGTAGGCGCCATCCCATGATACCTTAAGCCCCCTGCATGTATGGGGGAGGGGATGAACTTGTGCCCAAGCGTATACATTTTCAAAAGGGGAGTCATTCCTGCAGTGTCCCCGAAATCATACTCAAACTTTGACTTTCCGCTTTCCACTCCGGTAATGCTTGGCGCCGCTGTCGGTTCTACTGCAATGAACTCGCACTCCAGCTTTCCCTTCAATTTCTGCCCTATCGCAGGGAATGTAAAGCCCGCAAAGTTGCTTCCCCCTCCAACGCACCCAATCATCATATCCGGCTTCACATCTGCCATTTCAAACTGCTTTAGCACCTCCTGCCCAATCACGGTCTGATGCAGCATCACGTGATTCAGCACAGAGCCAAGGGAATAATGCGTCTTTTCATCCTTGGCAGCCACCTCTATCGCTTCTGAAATTGCAATCCCAAGCGAACCGGTGCATTTCGGGTCTTCGGAGAGAATCTTCTTTCCCGCTTCCGT
The DNA here is from genome assembly GCA_001871475.1 of Candidatus Micrarchaeota archaeon CG1_02_47_40. Classification (GTDB taxonomy): domain Archaea; phylum Micrarchaeota; class Micrarchaeia; order Anstonellales; family CG1-02-47-40; genus CG1-02-47-40. The sequence continues at coordinate 115,984 of MNVE01000002.1, forward strand.
CACACTTGAAGGGGACGCATGCACTTCTGCTCCGTATAATTTCATGATTGTTTTTCTGTGCGGCTTCTGGTCATAAGATGCCCTTACCATAAACACCTCGCACTTCAAATCAAACATGCTGCAGGCAAGCGCAAGTGCGCTTCCCCACTGCCCCGCGCCTGTTTCAGTTGAAAGTTTCTCAATTCCCTCTTTTTTGTTGTAATACGCCTGCGCAATTGCCGTGTTCGCCTTATGCGAACCCACGAATGAAACATCCTCCCTTTTGTAGAATATTTTTGCAGGCGTCTTTAAGTATTTCTCAAGCCTGCTTGCGCGATAAAGCGGGGTGGGCCTTGCGATTCTTATAAGGTGCTCCCTCACTTCCTCCGGAATCGCAATCATCCCCTCCTGCGACATTTCCTGCTTAATCAATTCCATAGGGAAAAGAGGCGCGAGCATGTCAGGAGTTATCGGCTCCTTTGTTCCAGGGTGAAGCGGCGGTGCAAGCTTTCCCGGCAAATCGGGCAGAATATTGTACCAGCTTTTGGGAACCTCCTCAACGTCAAGAATGTATTTTATTTTCTCAGCCATCTTCGCCACCTCGTTTTTATCTCATTCTCCCTTCAATTTCATTATCGCGTTTGCGATATCGCCATCAGCTTCTTCCAGCGCTTTCTTTGCCTCTTCTTCAGAAACCCCTGCCTGCTCCATAACCATCTTTACATCATCCTCTCCTGCAATTCCGCCTCCCTCTTCTTCCACCCTCTCCTTCCCGCCTATCTGGTAGCTGGCATTACCCTGCATGACTATTTTTGTTATCTGCGGTTCTTCTATGATTATCCTCTCCCCTTCCTTCTCTATAATAACCCTTTTTGCCTTTATCTCTTCGCTCTTTATGCCCATCTGGCGCATCATCTGCTCCATCTGCTTTGGATTCACTCCCGGAAACATAATGGCAAAAGTTTCAGGGGAAAAATATATAATATAATTGTAGTGTTCATAGGTGATAAAAACGCTTATAAACACCCTAAAACACAATAATAGGCATGGGAAGGCAGATAAGACAGGCAGAAGCAAAACTTACCCCTCGCCCGTCAATGCAAAGTCGCATCAGCGACCTTAAGACGGCGATGAGAGATGCCGGTTTTCCACTTGTTGATGTTTCTCCTTTCACGACTAAAACTCGCTGCATGTTCAAGAGGCGCGAAGGCTCAAATTTTTCCATTCTTGTGGAAACTGCCGGCGGAAAGCTGCGCGCCTTCATGAGCAACCCGGACGAAACAAGGGAATCAGCAGAACTTCCTTACAATAAAATAGTGGTTTCCATTTCCGAAGGATTGCGCAAGGACGGCAGATTCATAGATGGCGTTGTGCAGAACGCCATTGCCCTTTCCGCAAAAAAGCCTTCCAATATCTTCTGCATACAGCTTCACTATCACCTTGGCAGAATAGGCGAAACCATACTCAACACCCCGAACGGAATGATGGACGATGGCGTTTCCTCTTTCGGCGCCTGCGCCACGAACCTTGCATTTTGGCATACGGATTACTCAATACAGACGATGCACAACAATTTTTCAGCAAAACTTTTTTTGCAGATGCAGAAAACCCTCTCTTCTGCTGGCATCACCGCAATTCCGGGAATGGAAGCAACTCTTCCCATTTACTTTAAAGAACCCTGGCTGCTCCGTGATTACACCGACAAGAATCCCAATCCGAACGGTCCGCACGTTCTCCTTTTTGCTTCCTCTCCCGAAATAATGGCGGAGATGCAAAAAAAGCACTTTTCAAAAAGCCCCTACCAATACGCACCATGTACCCACGTGCGCGATGATATGGAAATGGTGCTTGGGAAAATAAAAGGCAAATACGGGAAAAACATCTCAATTGTTTTCGCCCATCCCATGTGCGATTCCTTCCTTCCGCAGGTTGGGCTTCTCGAGCGCGCCCTATACGGGGAAATGCCCATAAAGAAACTTCTTAACCTGATCGAAACATATGCGCAAGGAGTCGCCTGTTTCAATTCAACACTCTCCAAAGACGATTCCGTTGATTTTGGGAAAATAAGAAGCGAAGTTGAGACTGCATTTGAAGGCAGGGAACAAACAAAATTCCATCTTAAATGCCGCCTTTCAAACATAGATGGAGCTGAAGAATTCGTCCGCTTCCTCCTCAACAAGTGGGGAGGCAAATACGGGACAAAAATGAGCAGGAATACAATAAACCTTGCATTCGCCTCCGAGATGAAGGAGAGATTCGGAACCCTCAAGCTTTTCGAGCCTGACTCCCACAACCAGAACCTGCTTTACACCCTGCCTTTTGGCGGCGCTTACCTCTATTGGATAAGGCAGGTTGGCGATTTCGGCAAAGGGCACAACCGCCTCTGGCTGCCCGAGGGCTCAAGGGCGCTTAATGCAAAGGAGTTCGTTTTTCTCCTGCACGAGGCGGGAAAATTAGAAGAAGAGGCTGTCATATCCCCTACAATCTATTCGGAAATGAAAGACGGAATCCCTTCAATTTCAGGCGAGAGAAGCAGGATTACCCTGCCGCAGAAACTTTTTGACTTATTGGAAAAAGGCTACAACTACCTTTTCCACCAGGGGATAGTGCTCGCAAAGGACACCTGGAAGTCCCTCTTAAGAAAATACGAGCGCGATCCGATGGCGGAATTAAGCGGGCAGGATTTGATATACATGAAGAGGGGTTCCGCCTTCTGGCCTTACTAATCCCTTAAAAAGAAAACGCGCCTGAAAATATACATGGACCCTCTTGAATCTTTTGCATCCTGGCTCGTGTTTGAAGTCTTCGGCATAGGCAGCCAAACCCAATTAGGCTCCTCCCTAACATATTTCATCTACGACACGATTAAAGTTTTCCTCCTCCTTTGTGCAATGGTTTTCCTCGTTTCAATCCTGCGCACCTTCATAACAAAAAAGAAAATACGCAAATTCCTGGGAGGAAAGAAGGAAGGAATCGGAAACCTCCTTGCCGCCCTGCTTGGAATTCCCACCCCTTTCTGCTCCTGCTCTGCCGTTCCAATATTCATCGGCTTCATGGAAGCAGGCGTTCCGCTTGGCATAACCTTCTCCTTCCTCATCGCCTCCCCCATGATAAATGAGATTGCGCTTGCCCTTCTTTTCGGGCTTTTCGGCTGGAAGGTGGCTTTCCTTTACATTGCAAGCGGGCTTGCGATTGCGATAATCGCAGGCATAATAATAGGGAGGATGGGGCTTGAAAAGGAAGTGGAGAAAATTTCAACGGCAGGCAGTTCCAAATGGTTCAGGGAGAAAAAGATGAAATGGAAGGACAGGATTGAATTTGCGAAAGCGCAAACTCATGCAATCGTTGCGAAAGTGGCACCCTACTTGATAGGGGGGATAGCAATAGGGGCGCTCATACACGGCTATGCGCCTGAAAATTTCCTTTCCGAAATTGCGGGAAAAGACAGCCTTTTGGCAGTCCCGCTTGCAGTGTTAATAGGAATTCCCCTCTACTCAAATACAGCAGGCATACTTCCCGTTGTTCAGGCGCTTATAGGAAAGGGAATGGCACTTGGAACAGCGCTTGCATTCATGATGAGCGTGACTGCAATTTCCCTGCCAGAGATGGTTATTTTGAGGAGAGTGCTAAAGCCAAAATTAATAGCAATATTCGCAGGAGTGCTCTTTATTGCGATAGTGATTACGGGCTTTCTCTTCAATGCGCTGATAGGTTAAGTCTGCCTAATCCTACTCGCTTTCTTTTCAATGCGCTTATTGGCCGATTCCTGCAACAGTGATTACCGATTTTCTTTTCAATATCCTTACTGATTGATTCTCTTCTAAGGTTCTCTCTTAATGCGTGGTGCAGCTTGAAACCTGCCCAGGCCCATGCTGCACATTCCCTTTAAGCAACGATTCAAAATCAGAAACGCTTTGCGGGCCGACAAGGGAAACTCCATTCAAGTAAAAGGTGGGAGTGCCATATATTCCTGCATCATGCCCTGCCTTCTCATCAACTCTTACCCTTTCAGCAGTGCTTTCAGCCTGCACGCACCCATCAAAGTTTACCAACTCAAGCCCTATTTTCTGCGCCATTTTCCGCAGGTTTTCAGAAGAATGGTCTGCATCAGAGAAAAGCGCATCATGATATTCCCAGAATTTCCCCTGCTCTTCCGCGCAGAAAGCCGCTTTTGCCGTATTGAAACTTTCATTATGTTCAGTGATTGGCAATACCCTAAACTCAAGGCTCACTTCCGGGTGCGCCAAGAGAAACTCATGCAAATAAGGCTCCGTCGCTTTTGTATACTGGCAGTCAAAGCAGCCAAACTCCACAAGCGTAACATTTCCGCTTCCAAGCACCGGTCCCACTCCGGGGAAAACCGGTTTTAGCTGTGCCGCCCCCCCATTTGCCACCGCGTCAAAAACGCAGAAAGCACCGCTCTCCTGCCCGTTGCAGTTCCCATACGCCCAGTAATTGTACACGGAGACTGCAGAATAGAACATGCTTGCAAAAAAGAGGAGGGTGAATGCAACCGAAAGCACCTGAAAGTGATTGTTGATTATGCGTGCAGAGGAAGGCGATTTCTCAAGTAATTTTGCAATAAGCGTTGCCTTTATCCGTTCATCCAGCCCGCTTTGGCATGGGCGCAAAGTGGCGGTTCTTATTACGCAGTCAAACGCTTCCCCTGCCAATGCACGATATTTTGCGGAGAAAATCCCAAGGAATGCGAATACAAACAATGCAATGAAGCACAATACCATAGCTAATCAGCTCAAAATTATATGCTCAAGCGAGTTTTGCAACCTTCCCAAGCGCCTCTTCAAACCCCTGTATTTGCTCTTGTGTATTATAAACGTGCAGGGAAGCGCGCACCGTCCCTTCCACCCCGAGCTTTTTAGCAAGGGGAATTGCGCAGTGATGCCCGCTTCGCAGTGCAAATCCTAAATTATCAAGCATTACCGCAACCTCGTGGTGCGCAAGGGATTTCACATTAAAGGAAAAGAGCGCACATCCCTTCTCCTCTGCGCTCTTCGGTCCGTAGAGCTTCACATTTTCTGCATCCAAAAACACTGAAAGCATTTTTCCAACCAATTTTTTTTCATGCGCCTCCATATTCCCATAGCCAATCTGTGAAATCAGCTCAATTGCCGCCCCAAGCCCAATCCATTCTGCAATTGCAGGCGTGCCTGCCTCAAATCTCTCCCTGTTTTCAAGCAAGCTAAATTCCTCTGTGCTTACATTTCTTACAGTTCCCCCACCCACAAACCAGGGCTCTAATTGCGCCCCTTCCCGATGAAAAAGCGCCCCTACTCCGGTCGGACCGAAGCATTTGTGTGCTGAAAACGCCATGAAATCAACGGGCATCCTCCCCAAATCAAGCGGGTGGTGCCCAACATACTGCGCCGCATCAAGCAATATAAGCGCCCCTTCTTCCTTTGCAATTTTTGCAAGTTTTTCCACCGGCACTTTTGCGCCAAGCACGTTGCTGCATGCGCTAAATGCAAAAAGTTTAGTCTTTTTTGAGAGAAGCACCCGAAGTTTCTCCGCATCTACACTGCCGTCCATTTCCGCTTCAAGCACTCTCACTTTCACTCCCTTCTTTTTCAATTGCAGCCAGGGAAGAAGGTTTGAGTGGTGCTCAATATCCGTGACTATTACCTCATCTCCCTCCTTCCATTCCCTTCCAAGCGCAACCCCATTTATCCCCTCGGTGCAGTTTCGCACGCTTATGAATTCACTTTCCTTTGCATGGAAGAATTTTGCAAGCTTTTTATAAACTCCCTCATACTCCTCGGAAGATTTTCTTGTAAATCTGTGCGCCCCTCTATGCACGTTTGAGCGATACTGTAAATAATACTCGTCCATTTTCTTCAGTACTGGAAGTGCAGTAAGGGAGGAGGCTGCCGAATCAAAGTAAGCGACCTTTTCCTGCGGGGGGAAGAACTTAGAAACATCCATAACTAGCATTGCTCCGCATACTTTAATAAGAAATCCGCTTTTGTTTGGGCTTTTTGCCGTTTCTCAATGTTCTTTTTCCGCAGTTTTCATTCCCCATTCTCTCAAATCTGCTTTTTCTTCCTATACTCTCCTATCGCTTTTTTGAGTGCATCCTGTGCGAGTACGGAGCAATGCACCTTCACAAGCGGAATTTCTCCTATTTTTTTCACAACATCCTGTGCTGTGATTTTCTCCGCTTCCTCAAGCGTTTTCCCCTTCACCATCTCGCACAAATAATCCGAGGAAACTATTGCCGCCACGCACCCGTAAGTTTTGAAGCGTATATCCGCAATTTTTCCCGCCTTCACTTTAATGTAAATTCTCATTATGTCCCCGCATCTTACATTTCCCACTTCGCCTATTGCATCCGCTCCCTTCAGCTCGCCTGCGAATTTTGGCTTTTGGAATCTTTTCAAAACCTTATCAACATACATAAAAAAATCACCTTCCCCTTTCTGTCTTCCTTATCCCCATACACCTCAAAATCATCTTTCCCTTTCCGACTCCAGCGGAGAAATCTTCCGCAGTTTTTCCACCACTTCCCCTGCGCATTTTGCTGCATACTTTACTTCCTCCTTCGTGCTATACCTGCTTAATGTAAACCTGACAGAGCCATGCGCCCTTTCAGGATTATTCTCAAGCGCAATTAAAACATGCGAGGGCTCCAGGCTTCGCGACGCGCAGGCAGAGCCGGTAGAGGCGCAAACCCCTTTTGCATCCAGCGCCGCCACAATTCCCTCCCCTTCCACTCCTGCAAATGAAACATTCGCATTATTGCAGAGCCTTCTTTCCCCTCTTGGTCCATTGAGAGTGGTGCGCGGAATTTTCAGGAGTTCGGAAATGAGGCAATCCCGCAATTTTGCCATTCTCTTTTTTCCCTCCTTATCATCCACTGCCAATTCCACCGCTTTGGCAAACCCGGCAATTCCAGCCAAATTCTCCGTGCCCGAGCGCATCCCCCTCTCATGCCCTCCCCCATGCTGCCAGGGGGAAATTTTCACTCTCTCCTTAATATATAATGCACCAACTCCTTTCGGTCCGTGTATTTTGTGCGCATTCAGCGTAATGAGGTCCGCCCATTCAGCCTTCAACTCTGCTTTCGTATATGATTGGCACGCATCCGTATGGAAAAGGACATCGTGCCGCTTGCATATCTCATGCAGTTCCTTCAAATCCTGTATCACTCCGATTTCATTATTCCCATGAATTATTGAAACCAAAACAGTATCCTTCCTTATCGCTTTTTCCAATTCCTTCCCCGAAACAAATCCCTTCCCATCCACTCCCAAATACGTAACCTTCCATCCCTGCTCCTCCAGCCATCTGCACGAGTTCAGCACGCACTCATGCTCTATTTTCGTGGTTATGATGCGCCTTCCCTTCCCTTTATTTGCAAATGCAACTCCCTTTACTGCAAAATTGTTCGCCTCCGTCCCTCCGGAGGTGAAAATAATTTCCTTCTCTTTTGCACCAATGCTCTTTGCAATAACTTTTCTCGCTTTCTCAAGTTCCTCTTTTGCCTCTCTTCCTTTTTTATGTATGGAAGAAGCATTTCCATAAAGCCCAAGCTGGCACTTTTGCATGAACTTCTCAACCTCCGCATCAATTGCAGTGGTTGCCGCATTGTCAAGATAAACGAGCTTCATAATCCATATTTGGAACAGACAGTTTATTAATTTTAGAACAGTCTGGTTTATTAATATTAGGTATACCTAACTTTGCCATGCAAAAAATAAGCCCCGAGATCGAGGAATACCTGGAATCGGTCTACCGGAGGAAAGAGAAGGGAGAAACCGCGAAAACGAAGGAGATTGCCCGGGTGCTCGGCGTGTCCGCCCCAAGCGTCAGCCAGATGTTCGCAAAGCTCGCAAGGGCAGGTTTCATAGAATACAAGCCTTACGGAGGAGCGGTTCTTACAATGAAAGGGGAAAAGATAGGAAAAAGCATCACCCGAAAGCACAGGCTAATTGAAAAGTTTTTGGCATTTATCGGTGTGAAAAGGAAGATTCATGATGAGGCATGCGTACTGGAGCATGCGGTTTCCGACGATGTAGAGAGGGCGATGGAGCGGCTGGTCAGAGAAAAAAGCGCAAAAAGCATTATGGATATGAAAAGGGGCGAATGCGGAAGGGTGGCGCTCATCTCTGCCGGAAGGGCTGCGAAGAGGCGGCTTGTGGAGATGGGGCTGACCGATGGAACGAGAATAAGGATTGAAAGGCAGCCGTCGCTTATCGGGCCCATTGAGATTTCAGTCAGAGGCTCCATGCTTGCCATAGGCCGCGGGCTTGCGGCAAAGGTTTTCGTGAAGCCATGCGTTTAGGGTTTTCAAATGAAAAAACTGAATATCGCGCTTGCCGGAAATGCGAATGTAGGAAAATCGGTTATTTTCAATTATTTCACAAGGCTTAGCCAGCACATAGGCAACTGGCCCGGCAAAACCGTTGAGAAGGCGGAGGGCACTCTCATATACGGAAATTATGAGATAAAAATAATCGATCTTCCCGGCATATACTCACTTCAAGCGCAGTCGCCCGAGGAGACGGTTGCCAGGGAATACTTAAGGGAGGGAAAGCCGGACGCAATCATCAATGTGGTGGATGCATCGGTTCTGGAAAGAAATCTCTTTCTGACTTTCCAGCTCCTAAAGACCAGCGTTCCATTGATTGTACTGCTGAACATGGCCGATATTGCAAAGAGAAAAGGGATAACAATAAATAGGAAAAAACTGGAGAGGGAGCTTGGCGTGCCCGTTGTCGAGGGAGTTGCGATACACGGGAAGGGACTGGAGAACGCCATACAAAAAGCAATAGCGATAAAAGAAAAAGGGAGAAAGACCGGAAAGCCAGCGAAACTCCGGAGCGCCAAGGAAATCTACCGAAAAGCCGAGTCCGTTTCCAGAAAAGTAGAGGTAAAAACGAGCGGCAGGATGCCGCTTGACGAAAGAATCGATTCCATTGCACTGCACAGGATATACGGATATTTCCTTCTGCTTCTTGTGCTTGCTGCCGTGTTCTATTCCATTTTCACTTTCGGGGACTGGCTTTCGGCGCTGTTTTACGGTTTTTTTGACTGGATGAAAATCGCCGCAGAAGGCGCTTTTGGAAGCGAAGCCGCATCCGGCATTCTCTGGAACGGCATTGTGATGGGCATTGCCGCCGGCTTTGCGGTTGCCATCCCTTACATTCTGCCGTTCTACATTGTTTTTTCCATTCTGGAAGACAGCGGCTATGTCGCCAGAATGGCATTTCTGATGGACGGGTTCATGCACTCCATCGGTTTGCACGGAAAGGCATTTCTCCCACTGTTCCTGGGCTATGGCTGCAATGTTCCCGCCTGCATAGGTTGCAGGATAATAGAAACGGAGAGGGAAAGATTCCAGGCATCCTTTCTTGCAACTATGGTGCCGTGCGCGGCAAGGAGCATCATAATACTTGGCTTGGTGGGCGCCTACCTCGGCTGGCACTGGGCGGCTGCCATCTACCTCTTCAACATCGCGGTGGTGTGGATTTTGGGAAAGGCAACAACCAAATTCCTGCCCGGGGAGCCGACAAGCCTCATCATGGAAATGCCGTCCTACAAGATGCCGCAGCCAAAAGGCATATTGAAAAGGTCTTTTGAGCGGGTGAAGGCGTACATAACTGTCGCATTTCCGATAATAATCGCCATGACATTTCTAATATCCCTGATGGATGCGCTTGGGTTTGTCAAGCCAATTGAAGAGCTGTTCTCTCCCATCACAGTTGGCTGGCTTGGCTTGCCTGCTGCCGTAGGCATAACCCTTCTTTTCGGGGTATTGAGAAAAGAGCTGGCGCTGATAATGCTTGGAAGCATTTTTGGAACTACAAACTTCGGGGCATTCCTCTCCCCCCTGCAGATGCTGGTTTTCACCCTGGTGATGGTATTTTACATTCCTTGCAGTGCGACCATCGCCACACTGGTAAGGGAATTCGGCTGGAAGAAGGCGGCTGCGGTGACGATTTTTGAAATAATCTTCGCGCTGCTTTTGGGCGGCATAGCGCTTCGGCTTCTCGGGCTGTTTTTCTAATGCTTCTTTCTTGTGCGGCTGTCTGCGCTTCTTTTTAGTTGCATGCGCACGAACATCAAGTAAAATTCGGGCAAACTTTTTTATCCGAAGAAGGAAAAATCAATGCATGGACACTTTAAGAATGCTGCAAGCAGGCGCGCCGCAGCTTGCAGAAATGCTCTGGAAAACCGACTCGGAGCTTTTCCGCATACTGCGCTCCAGCCATACAATTGAAGAGGCGAGGGAAGGGCTTTTTTTGCATCTCAACTCAATCGAGCGCTCGCTTTACAAGATAAATTCCAAAAGGGAACTCAAGCACCTGCATCCGCTTGAGAAAAACAACGCAAAGCACTGCGCAAGGGTGCTAAAAAATCTGATAAGGACCGAATATGAGGGGGTTTCGGGCGCCTCCGCCCTGCGCGAACTTTTCCTTCTTTCCTGCGGCAAAAACCCCGCAGCATCTTCAGGTTTTCTCTGCGAGATGGCGGCACTTTTTTCAGGGCTTTACGGCAAATCCCGCATCTATTCCGGGCCGCATCCTGAATTCCTAAAGCTGGAGGGAAGGAAGGCGGCGCTTATGCGCTCGGAGTTCCTTGAACGGTATTCAACGGACATGGAAAAACATTTCAGTAAGTATGGCAGTGGCTTTGACGGCGCCATTATCAGGGAAAGGGCCGCCTCAAAAAAAAGAATAATGCACTTTTTCGGCGCAAGCGAAAAGAGCTGGAACGATTATGCCTGGCACATAAGGCATGCGATAAGCGATTTGAAAACCCTCAAAAAACTGGTGAAGCTGACGCGGGAAGAGGAGCGAGGAATTGCGCTTGCGGAAAAATACGGCATACCCTTTCAAATAACTCCCTATTATCTCTCCCTTTTTCTTTCCCCAAACCCCCTAAAGAAGGGAAGGGCGATTCGTGCGCAGGTGCTCCCAAGCGCGAAATACTGCCGCGGTTGCATGCAGGCAAAGCGCAGCGGTGCATCTCTTGATTTTATGGAAGAGGGCTCCACGAGCCCGATACGCTGCATCACAAGGAGATACCCCAAAATACTCATACTAAAGCCATACGATTCCTGCCCCCAGATTTGCGTCTATTGCCAGCGCAACTGGGAGATAAAGCGCCTTTGCGATGCGAAGGTGCAAAAGGCGCCGCTTCTGCGCGCATTGCGCTGGATAAGGAAAAACAGAAACATAAGCGAGGTGCTCATAACCGGAGGAGACCCGCTGACCCTTTCGGATTCTTTTCTTGACTGGATAATCGGAGCGGTTGCAAAAATGCCTCATATAAGAAGGATACGCATAGGCACAAGGACATTGGTAACAGTGCCTTTCCGGATAACTCCAAGGCTCGTGCGCATCCTTTCGAAATACCATGTCCCCGGAAAACGCGAGCTTTGCATAGTCACGCATGTGGAACATCCAACCGAGCTGACTCCCGAAACTCTCGCCGCGTGCACCCGCATCAGAAAAGCGGGCATAAGCATATACAACCAGCAGGTTTTCACCTATTTCAACAGCAAGAGGTTTGAAACATGCGCCCTGCGGAGAGAGCTGAAGCTTTTCGGAATAGACCCGTATTACTCCTTCAACACGAAGGGAAAGGAGGAGACAAACGATTTCCGCGTGCCCATCGCGCGCATCGAGCAGGAGAGGAAGGAGGAGGCAAGGCTGCTTCCGGGCATAGAGCGCACAGACGAGCCAGTCTTCAACGTGCCGCGCCTCGGCAAATCCCATCTTCGTGCATGGCAGGATCACGAGCTTATCATGGTGCTGCCTGACGGAAGGAGGGTTTACCGCTTTTACCCATGGGAGTCAATGCTCGAATCCGTTCCTCCCTACGATTACACGGACGTTTCAATATACGATTACCTAAAGCGCCTTATGAAAGACGGGGAGAATCTGGAAGAATACAAAACGATATGGTATTACTTCTGAATGGAAAGTCTGCACAGGAATTTAAAGCAAGCGCGTGATTATACCTCCTATGGCAGACTGGAAAGAAAAGTACATGCATCAGCTCTTAAACGCCTTCTCCTTCGGCTTAACTTCCGGTGTCATTACCGCGCTTGGGATGCTTGTCGGGCTTTACTCCGCCACCTCCTCGCGCCTTGCAGTAGTCGCCGGAATAATAATCATGGCAATCGCAGACGGGCTTGCGGATGCTGCCGGAATGCACCTGGCTGAAGAAAGCGAGATGGAAAACGGGAAGGCAAAGCACACCCACAACGAGGTTTGGGTAAGCACAATTTTCACCTTCATTGCGGTCGGGGGCAGCATAATTACGTTTGCAGTCCCTGTCCTTCTTCTTCCGCTTGAAGAGGCAATCGCAGTCGGAATTCTCTGGGGCGTCCTGATACTCGTGCTCTTCAACTATTACAGCGCCCGCATGAAAAGAGAAGAGCCGCTCAAACCCATAATAGAGCACCTTCTCCTGGCGGCTTTTGTCATAATAGTCTCTTACTTTGCAGGGATTTTCGTAGGCAACCTTCTCGGGTGAAATGAAAAATGGCTTTTTTTGATTTGTTCCTTGGGGCACTGGCGGTTTTTTTTGCCACCTCAATAGGTTCAGCAGGTGTTTTCTTTTTCTGCAGGCGCGGGCTGATGCGGGGCAGTTACCCCACTCTTCTTGCAATCTGCGCAGGCATCATGCTCTACACCTCCGGTGAAATGCTCCTTGGCTCTTTTGGAGAGGCAGGGCTTTTAGGTGCAAGCATGAGCTTCCTTTTAGGGCTTGCCTGCCTCTTTTTTGTAGAGAAGTGGCTGCCCCATCTTCACTTTGCCATAAGAAAAAAGAAGCTGGACGATTCCGGAAAGAAAACCGCCCTGATTGCAGGCACAATCGCAATACACAACATTCCCGAAGGATTTGCAGTCGCCTCCGCATTTGCGCACTCAACTCCTTTGGGATGGCTCATAACCGCGACAATGGCTGCGCAGGACGCGCCCGAAGGGCTGCTCGTTTCCACTCCGCTTGCCTGCTATGGAGTAGGTAAATACAAAGCTTTTTTTCTGGGGGTCTTTTCCGGTTTCATTGAGGGCGCGGCGGCAATAGCGGGCTTCCTCTTCTTAAGCTTCGTTTCCTTCCTTACTCCTTTCGCGCTTGGCTTTTCCGCAGGCGCGATGTTCTACGTGGTTTTCGCGGAGCTGCTTCCCGATTCCTTCAGGGATGGAAAAATAAAGGCTATAATGTTCCTTGCTTTTGGCGCAATTGCCGGGTTTGCGCTGGCAACTTTTTTCAGGATATGAAAAAGAATGCCCCTCCCTCTATTTTTATCGCCTTCCCGTTTGTCAGCGCGTCCGAAATCTTCTTTCTTGCCGAAGAAAGCAGCCTATGGAATGTCGGCTGTGAGATTCCCATCCTTTTGGCAGCTTTTTTCTGTTCCAGCCCGAGGGAATCCTTGAGCCTGACCGCCTCAAACTCGTCCATGCTTACAACTACCTCCTTGAGCATCACCAGCGGTATTCCCGCCGGCTTGAAATAGACGGCAGGCGGCTTTGCGCCGACGCGCCTTATGCAGAGGGGCCTTGGCATTTTCTCACTTTTTCAGTTCTTTCAGCATTTTTTCTATATTCTTTCTTTCTTCCTCAATCATTTTGAGCCTTTCCTTCAGCATTTCCGCCTGCTCCTTCTCGTCCGCGGCTCCGCCCATACCCCCATAGACGGCTGCATACGTGCACCCGCAGCCCATTCCTTCTGCGCAGTAGCCTCTGCCCCTGCCCGACATTCTTCCCATTCCCCTTGGTCCAGTCCCGTCCAGATTAGGCATTTTCATGCACCTCGGTTATGAATACATATCCAAAACTATATAATGGTTCTCCCTGAAAGGGCTTTTTGCAGTGGGGAAGATTCTGCGGCAAACTCAAATATTCTTCGCCACTTTTGTAGTGCCTAAAAATAAGCAGCCAAATCTCGTTTAACTTTTAGGCACTACATTCTTTTCCAGTCTCCCAGATGCGACTGCATTCCGCAGGGAAATGATTTCTCAAGAAATTTTTTCCTTAATCGCTGAAAAAAGCATTGTCCGCCCGTCGTAATTCCAATAAGTCACATCCTGTTCTATGAACAGCCATTTCAAAACCTTCAATACCAGCTCAACGCTCAACCCCTTCTCAAATTTCAGGTTGGGGTGCTCTTTTGCAACTTCCGAAGGACTTCTGCATTCATAAACCTCTTTTATCATTCTCATCAATTCAGTCGTTTTTTCGGGATTTTCCTTCCTTTTAATCTCCAAATCCTCCACAATATCTTTATGGCTTGGTTTTTTGTCCTCATTTTCGGAGAATCTTTCAACCCAAACCTGAAAATCTATCCCCTTATTCAGAAAAGTAGGCCTGTAAAGGTAGATTCTTCTTCCATCGCTTAACTTTTCAACAAAATACTTATATCTCGTTACGTGTTTTTTTCCATCCTTCCAATAACCCGGTTTTTCAGACAAGAAAGCTTCCACAATCCTCTTTCTTAGTGCATTTCTGTCATTATCCGCAAGATTCAACTCAATCTCATGCTCTTCATACACTTTCTCATTCTTTTTCATACAATCGCGTGCCTGCGGCTATTTCTTCCACGAGCTTCCCCTTGCTTACCTCGGGCTCCCAGTTCCTGACTATTAATTCTTTCACCTTCCCCCTCCTGTCCCCCTTGCAGTTTATCATTCTATTCGCATGGACTACTTCAGGCTCAAATTCAGCGTAAAGCTCGCTTATGAAATCCGAGTGCGAATTGCTAAGCAAAACAAAGCAGCCTCGTTTATCAAGCTCCTTAAAAGCTTCCAATAATCTCAACTGATCCTCTTCCGTAAAGCTGTCTTTAGTATATCCTGTAAAGCTGGAAGTCTTGGAAATCGGAAAGTAAGGAGGGTCAAAATAGACCAAATCCCCTCTTTTTGCGTTGTTCAAAACTATGGTGAAATCCCCATTGTAAAGCGCATCCTTCTGCAAAGCCCGATGCACCAGGAGCAAATTCTTCCCATCCAGTATTTTCGGGTTGGAATACCTGCCGAAAGGAACATTGAACCCGCCCTTTGAATTCACCCTATACAATCCATTGAAAGCAGTTTTATTCAGGTAAATGAAACGCGCCGCCCTCTCCACCCTGTCAAGGGGTTTGGAGGAGCGTATCGCATAATACGCTTCTTCATCATTTGAGTATTTTGGAATGGAAAGCTCGTTTATAAGCTCAAAAACATTGTTTTTGACTGCGGAATAAGTGTTAATCAGCTCTTCATTTGAGTCGCTAAGGTATGCTCTTTTTATCTTTCCAACTGCCTCCAGCCTGAAGAAAAGAGCGCCGCCTCCTAAAAATGGCTCATGGTAATTCTCAAATTCCGGCAAGCCATCAACTAACTCTTGCAAAAGCTGTCTCTTTCCCCCTGCCCACTTCACAAATGGCTTTACTTCCTCTAACATTTATATCAGCGACATTAGTCAAGCTTCCGGGCTTTTAAAAGCTTCTTAGGGTGGAAGTCCGACCTCTATCTCCTTGCAATATCCATTACTATCTCTTTTGGCGCATACCTGTAATCCTGTGGCGGAGTTAACCCATAACTCTGAAGTATCTTCCTGCTAATCGACTTTTCCAGCGGCAAAACCTTCTCAATTATAAGCGCCACGCTCTGCTTTGAACCGCGGTAATATTCATTGAAATAAGTTTTGGATATTGCACATTTATTTCTATATCTCTCCCAGATGACTTTTGCAGGCGCCGCATCAAATTTCTTTATTTTTATGAGAAATGTCGCCTGTTTCTTGGGGGCGCTCTCATAAACTATGGCGAATTTTGGGAGTTTTTTAGGCAGCCTTTTCCTTAACTCAACGGTTTTCTCTCCGTTTAGTATAAGCTCTGAAAACCTGGGCTGAATTGAAATAAGGAGTAGCTCGTTATTTTTTTCAACGCGAAAAGCATCTTCAATGCAAAATTTTTTTGCTTTCATGTGCGTTGCCCATAATACTGACAGCCTTGTCTGTTATAAATACAATAGATGTCGCTCATTCTATGGTAAGCGCACGGTCAAAATTGCCGAGTTCTTTTATTTTTTGGTACTTTTCTTCGCTGAGTTGCTGGATTGATTGCGGCGGACCAGCAAGAACGCCTGCTCGTTTTAAATTTTCATAATCCACTGGTTTCTTGAGGTTGAAATGCCATCTAAATATAATCACCAACGTTGGTTTTTTTGTCATTTCTTTTATTTCTGCAAATGAATATACTGTTCTCTTTCCAACCTGTTTTTGCACTTGGGAAGAATCTGTCTGTCGTGAGTATGCCTTTTCCACGCTTCCAACACACGTTATTTGGCTGCGTCCTCCGGACAGATAAAAAAGCAAGACATCTCCAGGCTTCAGCCTAAGAGTTATTGCATTTGAGAGATAAGCTTTCGTAATGCTGTTGCCTTCAATAATCATTTCACCTTGGTATTCCATTAACTTTGGAGTTCTTGGTTGCTCAATAAACAAACGTTCATGAAATTGTGGTTGGATTGGTATTAGGAATTTGTTTACTTTGGTGCCGTCATAGAGGGCAGGATAAAATAGCTTATCCATCGAAACTGACTCCAGCGTTTCCTGCTCCTTCCCTTCTGGATAAATCCTCTTGTAGAAAACTCCATCTCCATATTTTTTTGTTTTTCCAATGCAGTAAAATCCATAATCTTGTATCAGATTTACAAGCCGGTCTTGCTCTGTGACAAAGTGAGTCAAATATAAATCGCGCACTCCGTTTTTTAGCGCAAACTCAAAAGCCATTTTAAGGAAGAGTTCGCCGATTTTTTGCCCCTGCGCTTCGCTCTTAAGCAGGCAAATCTTAAGCCTTTTTTTAGGCTCAACAGTTTCGTTCTGAAGTTCCAGGGCATCTTCTTCCAGCTTGTATGTCATTATGGCTCTGAGCTTCATTTCTGAATCGTGGTATACCCATGCTTTTCTGCCCTTTCTTGAGATTTTTTTGAACCACTCATCAAAATCATAATACTCTTTTCTTAATGTGCCAAGGATAGGCTCGTTGATATCTATCATGCTTATTGGTATTTCCTGAAGAGCAGGCGGCGCAGCTGGTCTAGTGCCATCGGGATAAAGTCGTCTGAAAAGGTCAAGTGCGTCATCAATTTCCAGAACTCGGTCAGAGAGGTCTACCTTAGCGGCTTTCTTGATTATTTCTACGTCGTTTGTAATAAAATAGTCAATCGCATTGCGATAAACCGAATAAAGAAGAGCGTTGTCGGTTTGTTCATTCTCGTTTTTTGGTGCTCCTATTTTTGAGTCAAATTCCGTGTCTTTACCAAATGCATAAGTCGGACCTTCAAGGGTTGGATATGCAGTTATTTTGGATAGATTTATTTCTCTTCTTTCTTCATTAGCGTCCGTTTTTACTTCATTAAGTGATTCAGGATGCACAAGTATCTGGATAGCATTTTCCCTAAGCTTTTTTTCAAGCTGTTGGAGGTTTTCCGGGAGAACAGAATGCCCTTCCCGATAGATGAAGATATTTGTGTCTACGAGTACTCTCATACTTTTTAATCGGGATTTTGCCCCTTTAAATGCTTCTTAGGGGGTAGAAGTCCGATGGGGTGAGGCTTACTACTCTCCTGTCTTTATTTCACTCCAAACAAGGTAATGGTCAGATATTGAAGAGTTTATCCCGTCTGAAAAGACTCCTGATGCAATATATTCGTTTTTCATGTCAGAATTGAAAATCATCCTGTCATATGTACAGTTGGTATTTCCTGTCGTGGTGTCAGTGCCGGTTTTTAAAGCCCAGAACCAACTCCCCTTGAAATCAGTTTTATTTGTATAATAATTGCAATCTGCATTCAAATCGCCAAGAACCACCAAGTTTCCTGACATATTTGATGCGAGGGCATTCAGCGCCGACATCTCTTTTGGTGCGTCATCAGGCTTCGCATGTTCTACCAAAGCGGTGAACGTATAATTGCCGCGTTTGAAGGTAATTTGGAATGGCGGGCGCTCCCAGCGGTCTTGGATATCCGGATTGTAGTCTTTCATGCTCACTATACTTACTTTTTTGTAGATAACCCCATATTGCTCCTTGCTGGAGCTTCTGCCGGCTCTGGAAGAATTGAGACAGTTGTAACCCTCCATCAAAGCGCAGAGTTTGGGGAATGCCGTCCCGCTTGAGTCGCGTATTTCTTCTATGAATGTGATGTCATACTGCCGCATGGTGTCTGCATAAAAAGCCATAAGAGTTGCATTTTGCGCTTTCTTCTCTCCAAAAATCTGTAAATTCCAAGAGGCAATCTTAAGCGTTTCATTATTGCTAATTTTGGATTGAGCGGATACATTTGTTTTGGAATAGTTTGTTTGATTGGTTAATGGTTTTATACTCGGTGTTGCTGGCGGAGCAGATACGTTTAAGTTGGATGAATTTACGTTTGATGCTGTCGGTTCTACGCTCGAAGTTTGAGAGGCACAGCCAAAAATAAGCAAGCTTAACAGAATTGCGGAAATAAAAAGGAATCCTCTTTCCATACGTTATGGTTTTCCCTATAAGCTTTTTAGGGTAATGCCGAGCAGAGAGGCATCACTCTCTACTTTTTCCTCATCCTCCTAACCCCAACTATCACCGCAATCACAACCGCCACCGCTCCCACATACCAATACTCAAGCAGTTTCTCCTCAAGGCTTTTCTGTTCTACCGAAAGGGAGAAATCAGCCGAGTCTGAAAATTTCTTCCCATCCGCATCCTCAAAATCAACAAGCAGGCTTGCAAGCTGCTGCCCAACCGTCCCGTCCTTATCCACGTGCACTAAATAAGCCAGTTTCACGGTTTCCCCTGCCCGCAAAGATTCCACATACCTTACAGTCCCATCCGTGCTGAAGGGGAAAAGAGGTTTAATCCTAACCTTCAAATTGCGCGCCTCACCATACCCAACATTCGTCAGCAATAACTCTACCTCCTTATCTTCCCCGCTTGCAAGCACCACTCCCTCCTCAAGAGAAGCTGAAAAGTCCGCCTTCTCCTTTACCGGAAGCTCAAATGAAAAGGAGGCAGTTTGCGCATCCCCCTCCTCGCTTGCATATTTCAGCGTGGCAGAAAGGCGGTAGTTTCCTGGCTTTATGCTTTTTGGAACCTCAAGCACAAAAGTGGCAGAAGCGCTTGCACGGGGCTGTATTTGCCCTAAAACCTGCTCCTCTCCAGCCCACTTCACCTCAATCCCATTTGAAGCCGAAAGAACAGCAACTGCAGACTCAATCCTGCTGCTTCCATTATTATGGAATTTTAACGTAATAGCCGCAGTATCCCCCGGATAAATATCAACAGGGGAAGAGGAAACAACCGAAGCAATCACCGAAGGCGCCCCCCCAACGCGCACATTAATCACATTGCTCTCTGAAAATTTGGAAAATCTCTTCTCATAGCCGGCAACCGCCGTTATCTGGTAAGTTCCGCTTTGCGCAAGCGAATCCACCGGCAGCAGGAAAGTGAAAGTGCCCTTCTCCGCAGTATCATTGAAGCACAATCCATCCACATACTGCGTATCCGGACCCTGCACTGAAAAAGGGTTTGAAGCTGAAAGCTGAACCGAAATTCTTTCCGCGCAATTATCCCACTCCACGCTCTTA
Organism: Candidatus Micrarchaeota archaeon CG1_02_47_40; assembly: GCA_001871475.1. GTDB lineage: Archaea > Micrarchaeota > Micrarchaeia > Anstonellales > CG1-02-47-40 > CG1-02-47-40. Next base: position 135,537 of record MNVE01000002.1, read on the forward strand.
TACTTCAAAGTCAATGCAACCGTATGCCCTGGCTGTGCAGGCGTTTCGCTAACGGAATAATCACTAAGCTGTAATTTAGGGTTTATGGAAGCAAAAGAAACAGAGCAGAGCATAACCAATGCGAACATTCCAATCAATATTTTTCCAATTCCGTTTTTCATATAAAACACCTCTATAAAAGCTCCCTCTTGAACAGAAGGATGCTCAAAGCAATAGTAAGCATAGCGAATGCCAGCAGAAATAAAATATCCGGCATCACCATCCCAAGCTCAAATCCCTTTATCATAACCCCCCGCATTGCGTCAGCGGCATAAGTTATCGGAAGCGCCTTTGCAAGCCCCTGGAGTGCCTGCGGCATGGTTTCAATAGGCAGGAACACCCCTGCCAGGAACATCGTCGGCAAAGTCACAATCATCCCAATGGACATATACTGCTCCTGCGAGCGCGCAATCACCGACAAAATCATTCCCATTCCAGTAGCGCCTGCTGAATAAATGGCAATTAAGAATAATATGGAAAGCACGCTTCCCTTTATCGTAACCCCGAAGAGGAGCATTGCTGCAAACACTATCAGGCTTGAGCGGACGGATTCAAATATTATGTAAAAGAGAAGGGTGCCGGTAATAATTGTAATATTTGAGGTAGGCGTCAGGAAAACTCTTGTCAGCGAGCCGTCCCTTCTCTCCCCTGCGACCGCCCTTCCCATTCCCATCACAGCCCCCTGAAAGACTATGAGGGAAAGTATGTTCGGAATCAAAAAATCAAGCCCTGGCCTGCCGCTGCCATAAGGCTCTATCTCATTAAGGGAAAGCGGAGTTGAAGCTGCTTTTTGCGCCTCTTTCCCAACCTCTTCCATCTTCTTTCCCGCCGAATCCAATATCTCAAGCGAAACCGCAAGCTTCGCTCTGTCTCCTGCTGAAGCCGCCTTTAACTTCTGCGAGCCGGAGTAGATGCCTGCCGAATCAGAATAAAGGCGCGCATTCGCAGCCTTCAATCCCCCATACGCACCAATTTGCTGCATCACCGACTGCTGTGCGTCCCCTGCTGAAAGCGCGGTAAGCGAGGCAGTAACCTCATTATCAGACAGGCTGCTAAAGCTGTCCGCAATCTCATTTTGGTCTATTACATATCCGAGTGAATTCTCAAGGCTCAAAAGAGTGGAGGAAAGAGAAGTGTCCGTTTTTGAGTAGATTGATTTCGCGTCCGCGAAGTTATTTTCTATTTCAGCCAAAACCACCTCATCGCTCCGTGTTGCAGCCTTTCCAACTGCACTGCCAGCCTCTGCAACCATCCCCTCCGCCTGTCCTGCCCCAAGAGAAACTTCCGCAATCCTTTTCGCGGTTATCTGCCCTGAAAGCTGCTGTATGAATATCTGCGTTGAGGCGCGCGTTGCCTGCGCAATTGTCGGGTCGGACTGGTCTATTATCACTGAAAGGGAGGCGGTTCTTCCCTCCTCAATATCCTTCCCGAAATCCGGCGGAATGATAAACAATATTTTTATCTCGCCTGAATCAATCAGCTTCCTCCCCTCATCCTGGCTGCCAAGCTGGCGCTTTATAGAAAAAAGCTCGTTTGCATAAAGTTGAGACGCCACCTCAAGCGAGGCAGGGGAATTGTCATAATCCACAAGCGCTGCCGGAATGTGCTTTGGCGCCTCTCCCGAAGTATAGCCGAATATGGTTATCATCACAAGGGGGAAGAGAAGGAGCATCACAAGGCGCAGCTTGTCCCTTTTCAGCACCATCCAGTTCTTTTTTACAATGGCGCCTATCTTATTCAAATCAAGCATCTTCTCTACGGAGCCGTTTCCATTCCTGCTGCCTGCCATAATCAATCAGCCCCTCGCATCCTTCTTTGTGAGATTTATGAAAACATCCTCAAGCGAAGGCTCCCTCGTTCTCATTTCCTTTACCTCTACTCTTTTTCTTGCAAAGAAATTTGACGTGCGGTGCAGCACATCCCCGTGCACGCTTGGCACCGAAAGCTCAATCACTTTCCCATCCATCTTCATTTCCTTTGCCCCAACCAGCTCCTTCAGCTCCGAAAGCACTTTTCCCTCGTGCCTGCCAAGCTCAAGCTCTATCTTGTGCATTCCTCCGTATTTGTGCTTGAGTTCTTCGGGAGTCCCTTCGGCTATTATCTTCCCCTTGTCCATAATGGCAATCCTCTCGCACAATTTATCCGCCTCTTCCATGTCGTGCGTGGTATACACAATCGTAATTCCCGATTCATTGAGCTTTTTTGTCAGCTCGCGCAGTGCAATTCTGCTCTGCGGGTCAAGCCCGGTGGTGGGCTCGTCCATGAACACAATCTCCGGCGTGTGCAGCAATCCTGCCGCCACCGAAAGCCTCTGCTTCATCCCCCCGGAATACCCCTCCGAAGGGAGGTTGCGATGCTCGTACAATCCTACAATCTTAAGAAGCTCCTCCCCCCTTTTCTTCAGCCCTGCATCACTCATCCCAAAGAGCTTTCCAATATACCATAAGTTTTCGGTTGCAGTCAGCTCCCCGAAAAGCGCAAACTCCTGGGGCACAACCCCAATCCTGCTGCGCACGAATTCAGGCTCTCCCTTCAAATCAAAGCCCGCGACTTTCGCCTCCCCTGCATTAGGAGTCAGGAGGGTGGTAAGCATCTTTATCGTGGTTGTCTTTCCCGCCCCGTTGGGACCCAAAAAGCCGAAAAGCTCGCCCTTTTTTATCTTGAGATTTATGGAATCCACTGCCTTAAACTCTCCGAACTTCTTTGTCAGCCCTTCGCACTCTATCGCGTAATCCGCCCCTTTCATAAACTCACATACTCCATTTATTGGAGTATTCCATTTATTGGAATAAGTATATAAAGCTTGCGCACGAAACTCTTCTCATGGCGCCAGCCAGCGACGCAAAGCTCTGCCACGAAGAGATGAAAAGGAAGCACGGGCCCCGCTTTCTGGGGCTGTTCCTAATCTGGATGCTGAAGCGAAAGCCCCTCTATGGATATTCCATCATAGAGCAGATACGAGGGCTTGGGCTGATTCCGGTGCGCGCCTCCACCATCTACATGGTGCTTTCCAAGCTTGAGAAGGCGGGTTTTGTGAAAAGCTCACGCAAGGAAGTGAAAAAAAGGGTGCGCAGGGTATATTTTGCCACTCCAAAAGGGAAGCAGGCGTTTGAGAAGGTGAAAAAGAACAAGATAAAGGGCGCAGTGCGCGAATTCCTGAAGGCTCTGCTGGAATGAGAAACGTTTTTTAATCCTCCACGCATTCACATATCCAAATATTAAGAAAATAGGAGGCGGTTAGTAATGGCAAAAGCAAAAGAAGTGCAATGCTGTGTCGGCGGAATGGGAAAGGGCTGCAAACTCGCGATGGGGCTTTTCATGCTCGTGGCAGGGCTTGCATTCATTGCCGCCGAGTTTGGAATGCTGAAGGGCGGCGCGCTCATAGGGGGGATTCTCCTTGCGCTTTTCGGAGGATGCAAGCTTATGCACGTGCTTGGAATGTGCTGCAAGTGCAAGTAAGTTTTAGATAAACTAAGCGATGGTTCGCTTGATACGACAGTTTCTGCCGGTATTTGCCGTTGTTCTTCTTTTTGCATTCAGCGGATGCGCCCAGCAGGGGAATACGGAAGAGCATCCCTTTGGCGGAAAGCCAGGCGGAGCTGAACAGGCATTTGCAAACGGTTCAAGCAATCAATTCCCTCCATCGCAAAACCAGTTTCCGCCTTCGCAGAATCAGCCATCCCAGCAAAATCAGCCTCCCCCGAATCAGTTTCCTCCTTCTCAAAATCAATTGCCCCCCTCTCAAAACCAGTTTCCTCCTCAAAATCAAAACAATCCTCCTTCGCTGCAGGAGCAGGTTCTCCGCTTCGTGAATCCGAATGCTTCTCTACCCTCACCTCCAGAGGGCTTTCCAGAAAGCAAGCTCATTACAAAGATGCTCGGGGATGTGGAGATAAAATATTTCACAACTGCAATCACGCGCGGCTTGATGGAAAGCGGAACGGATTATTTCATAACAATCAAGAATACCGGCGCGAATACGCAAACCGTTTCCATCACGAATTACGGAGAGCTTAGGGAAAAATTCGTCCCGGCATGGAATTTGCACTTCTTCTCTCTTCAGAACTCACCCATACAATTACTCGCGGGAGAGGAAAAAAAGCTCTGGTATTTCGCCTCCCTTGATAAAACAGGAAATTTCACGGTGAATTTCACCATCTGGCTTGGCAGCCAGGAAAACCCTACTGCCGAAATAACCCTTCCGGTTGTTTTTGCAAGCACGGAAGAGCGCTTTTGGGGAATGGATACAAGCTACATATACGGAACAATAAAAGATGAAGAAGGCAATCCCATCCCAAATGCAAGGGCAATTGCGATAACCGGCTGCGGAAGGGCGAATTTTGAAGGGGAAAGCGATGCGAAAGGAGAATATTTCATACCTCTGCCGGGGATGGAGGATATAGACGCAATCTACCTTGGAAGGGAGCTTGCCTGCGATTCAAAAGATTACTGGGTTTCGCTTGAGGAGGAAGGGTATGAGTACTATTATTACAATAGCATTTCCCCATCAAGAGGCAAACCGTCAAATTTAAACATTACTTTAAAGAAGAAAGGGGAAAGCCTGAATTACTCTTTAGAATGGGAGAAGCAAGTTTCAGACAATTACGGCTTTTTCTGGGTGAAGCCGTCCGAGGACTGGAGCGTTTTCGCGGCAGTGCAGGGAAAACACCCGCCGATGCTTGGAAAGCCGACCAACTTCTACCTCCTTGACGCGCAGGGAAATATTCTCTGGAAGCAGCCGACAGAAGACGAGTGCTGGAGCATTGACATAAAAAAGGACGGAAGCGAAGCGGTTGCCGGCTGCCATGACGGGAAAGTTTATGCAGTAAATAAAGAGGGAAGCCTTCTCTGGAGCTTTGATACTGGCGGAATGGTCAGAAGCGCGTGCTTCTCGCAGGACGGGAGCAAAATACTTTCAGGCGCAATGAACCCCCTTTACTTATTCAATTCCATTACTGGAACAAGGCAGGAAATCAGCTGGAACGGGGACTGGCTGCGAAACTGCGCATTTTACCCTGACGGCTCGGGCTTTGTAGTTGGCTCAAGGGAAACGGCAGGCTTTGACTCTTCAGGGAAAGAACTGTGGCGCAATATAATAGGTGAATTTCCAATGTTTCTTGGAGTAGATAATGAAAAGAATACTTATGCCACCGGAAAGGTGCGCACCTTCTTTTCCTTCAATTCTTCCGGGGGATTGCGCTGGAAGCATAAAATCAACGAACCATCAGCAACAGCAGGCGCCCTAACCCCTGATGGAAATAGAATTACGCTTGGCAGCGTAGGGGGAAGCGTATACCTATACAATAAGGAAGGAACTCTCCTTTGGAGAAGGGGCACGATGGAAGTAGGCAATCCCGGCGCAGTTGGGCACAACGCAATGGCAATTTCGCAAGATGGCAAAATAATACTCGCAGGCACGGCTCCCAGCAACTGCATCATTGCATACAACGAGAATGGCACACAAATATGGAAGAACTGCCTTTCACCCGATGCCTCCAACCCGGAGCTTCTCCTCGGAGTCAACAACCTCCAAATCTCAAAAGACAAGAAAAAGATAATTGCCTCTTACGGGGACAATTACATAAGAATGTTCAAACTGGATGAATAAAATGGAAAACATTTTTTTATGCAGGAAATTTTCCTTCTTTCTTACCCTCATATTTCTTCTTTCCTTTTCCCTTCTCTCTTTTTCCGAGGACAAATACTCTACTGAAATAGTGCCAAAGCTGACAGATGCGGAAATGCAGGATGCCCCTTTCCTATACGATGCAACCGTTTATCCGGAATGGGGCGTTCCCTGCACGAATTTCACCTACCGCGTAGTCTATTCAGATACACAAGGCAGGCCTCCCTCCTACGTGCGCATATGGCACAACGGACAATGGCATGATATGCAAAAAGCAAGCGGGAATTACGATGCAGGCGCGCGCTATGAATACAGCTTCGTGCCAAATTCCGGAAAGCAAAATTTCTACTACTTTGAGGCAAGCAACGGAATAGGAAAGGCAAGGGCGGGAATCATAGACAGCCCGAACCAAGGCCCTCTCATGTATGCGCAGAAATTTGACAGCAACCAGATAATACTTCTGAAAAAAGACAGCAATACTCCAGTATGGACATACCACACGGGAAAGGACATTCCAACAGATGTTGCACTCTCAAAGGATGGCAAATACCTTGCTGCGCTGACATCAGATGCAATTTATCTTTTCTCAACCGCAAGTTCAACTCCCTTGTGGAAATTCTGCCTTTCCTGCGGCGAGCCCCCAATGCCTTTGCAGGGCGCAGGAGGGATTGCCATTTCAAGCGACGGCAAATACATATCAGCCGCGCTTAGGGACGGGCTTTACTTTTTTGGGAAAGATTCCAACATATCAAACTGGAGTGCAAACATAGAATCAAATGCAATAGGCATAGACATGTCCGATGACGGAAAGTATATTGCATTAGGCACCGGCGACAAGGCTCTTCTTTTCAGCAATGAAGGAGAGCTTTTATTGAGCTACAAGCCGGAGCACCCCGGCTACTCGCAAAGCGGAAATTTCTACAGGCCTGACATGACTTCCAATGGAGAGTATTTCGCCACCACCACCGGCTGCCCTGACAGGCGCGCCTACCTTTTCTCTAAAAACGGAACTCTTCTTTTCAGAAGCGAGCAGCTTACAGAAGACAGCCCGGTGCACAAATCCGCAATTTCAGATAATGCGAATTATATCGCCTACTCCCTTGATCATTCTACCGGAAAGGAAATAGTGATGCTCTTTTCAAAATCAGGAACAAAACTTTGGGGCTTCTCCTCGCAGGAGGATGGAACTGCAAGAGCGGTTTCCATTTCAGCAGATGGACAGTACATAGCAGCCGGCACAACAGCAGGGCACATCTACCTCTTCTCAAAGAACAGCGCAATTCCATTATGGAAATTCAGCGCAACAAGTGCAACACAGCTGAATCACATAGGGGACATGAAATTCAGTTCCGATGGAAACTATTTAGTAGGGGGAGGGACGGCGCGCAAGCTTTACCTCTTCTCAAAGGCAAGTGCCGCCCCTCTTTGGGAATATACTGCAAACGAGTGGATAGGCGCGGTTGATTTTCAGGGGGATTACATAGCTGCGGTTACGGGAATGAAGGAATTTGCCTTTGAGGGGAATGAAATAGGGGAAACTCCAGTTACCTGCAATTCAATAATACAGCCGCCTTCACGTGAGGAAGTTGAGCGATTCTACTCAATGGGTTCCGGAGGCGCAGGTGCAAATGCGCAATGCGGAAATTCAATATGCGAGCCGGACGGGGGGGAAACTTTGGAAACCTGTCCTTCTGACTGCGCGGGAGGAGGAAACGTGCCTTTTCTTCATGACTGCGGGGACGGGATTTGCGGAACGGATGAGACTGCAGATAACTGCAACCTGGACTGCTTTGGAGGAGGGGAGAATGGTGCTCCTGCAAACTGCGGAAATGGGATGTGCGAGATGGGCGAGAATGCACAAAACTGCCCGCTTGACTGCATAGGGGGAGGAAACGGCTCACCCCAGGGCATCATCAACACCGGAAAATATGCTTTAGTATGCAACGATGAAGACTGCGTGCAAGCCGTAAAATCGGGCAACCAGTCAATCACTTACTCTGCAAACGGAACAAACAAGACGAATATTCCTTCCACAAACACGACGAATACCCCTGCCGCAAACATGACAAACAAAACTAATGCTCCTTCCGAAACCCCTGCCCACGAACCCCTTTCCGCCTGCAATAATTTCCTTGAGCAGATGCTGAATGCGCTGCTTGGCCTGTTCGGCGGGGGATTCTGCAGCTGAAAAACTGCCTTTCTTTCTTAACTGCTCTCCCTCTAATGCGTGCCGCTTCCTAAATGCTTAATGCGTGCATTATCTTTCCACTTACAATGCACACGCTGCGCCGCTTCCTACTCGCTTAACGCACGCATTATCCTTCCGCCGCCAATGCATCTTCTTCCCTTGTACAATGCGCAAATCTGCCCTGGTGTTATCCCCTCAACAGGCGCATCACACACAATTCTCAACTTTCCTTTCTCCTGCACCACGCATACTTTCACTTCCCTCTGCCCAGAGCGTATCTGCGCGGCAGCTTGAAATTTTCCCTGCGGCTTTTTGCACAGCCAGTTGAAGCGCTCCACGATAAACTCCCTTCCAAGCAGTTTTTTGCGCTCGCGCGTAACCACAAGCGCGTTCCTTTTTGCATCCATGCATTTCACAAAGCAGGTGAAAGGCAAGCCAAGCCCGTGCCTCTGCCCGATAGTGTAAGAATACAACCCTTGATGCGTGCCTACTTTCTTACCTTCATCATCAATTATTTCCCCTTCCCTCTTTCCGATTTTTTCTCTGATGAATTGCTTCATTGCCTTTCCCGAAACAAAGCACAAATCCTGGCTCTGGCGCACCTGTGCGAAAAATCCCAATCCCTCTTTTATTGCAATTTCATATACCTGCTGCTTTGTCAGACTGCCAAGGGGCAGCACGAGTTTTGGCAGCCATGCGCGCGGCAGCAGGCAAAGCCCGTATGCCTGGTCTTTTTTCCCATCCTCCGCCCTCTCAAGGCATGCCTCTCCTTTCACTCCTATTTTTATTTTCGCATAATGCCCGGTTGCAACATGGCGTATGCCGTGCCGTTTTGCCCACTCAAAAAGCTTGCGGATTTTGAGCTCGCGGTTGCAGATAAGGCAGGGGTTCGGGGTGCGGCAGTGCGAAAGCTCGCTGATGAAATATCCTATAACTTTGCGCTCAAAACTGCGCTTCACATCATATATGTAATGAGGCACCCCAAGCTTTTCACATACTTTCCTTGCGTTTGCAAACGATTCGCTGGTGCAGCATGCGTTTTCCCTAAGCTCGTTGCACGGGTTTTTCCACACCGGAAGCTCAAGTGAAACCCCCACCGGCTCCCAGCCCTGTTTTTTGAGGAGAAGAAGCGCCACGGAGGAGTCTACCCCTCCCGACATACCGACTACTATTCTTTTTGCTTGGCACTCCGACATTCTTACTGCACTTCTTTTTGCTCCGCTTTCAGGCATTCCTATTGCCATTCTCTTTGCCTTGAGTTTCTTTCGTGCCATACAAAATAATATTGTGCGGTGTTTTTATTAAATCAGGTGCGAGTGAAAACCAGCCCGCGCAAGCGGGCTATCCCGCCTTCAGGCAGGAGAGTACCTTTTTATATTTTTCGGGCGAACCTTAAGCATAAGATGAAAAAAATATTTGCCTCGCTTCTCTTTGCATCTGCCCTATTTTTGTTATTCGGCTGCTCCCAGCTTCTGCCGCAAACAAAGTATGTATGCGCTGACGGAACAACGGTTGCAGATTCATCTCTTTGCCAAACTACTCCTCTTTTCGCACCTCCGGCAGCCCCGCCTGCCGCCCCGACGCTTACATTGGACATGGAGTTTGAAGTGTGCTCCGGAATGCCGGAATTGCAGCAGATGTCCTATGAGGAGCTCTGCATATCAGGGCTGGCGGCAAAGCACAACAATGCCTCCTTCTGCAAGAAGCTCAGCTATGAAGCGAAAAAAAACTGCTACCTGATAGTCGCCACTGCGGCAGAAGACCCAAATGTGTGCGGAAGCGCAGCAAGCGGCTCTGACAAGAATTACTGCTACTCGCAATACGCCTCAAACGCAAAAGACGCCTCCATATGCGAAAAAATTACCGACATAAACGAGAAGGACAACTGCTATTACAAGCTTTCAACCGAACTTGCCGACCCTGCGCTCTGCGACAAGATGAAAACGGGCGGGCAGAAAAACAGCTGCTACTGGAACATTGCAATGCGCCTCCGCGACGTTTCCTACTGCAACAAGATAACGGAAGAAGGGCAGAAGCAGAACTGCCTGCAGAACATACAGCCCAGCCAGCAGCCGAGCCAGCCGATGCAGCAGCTGCCGAAATAAGCCGATTGATTTCAAATATTTTTTTGTTGGGTGAGAATATGAACCGCAGAATACTCTGGCATGCAATAGGCGTTGGGCTGATATGCGCCATCCTTCTTGCAGGCGCACTAGGGGAGCCTAAAAGGCAGATTCTTTTCTACGTCAGCGGGTTTGGATTTCTGGCGCTTCTTTCTCTCATCTTCATAATCTCAATACCGCTTTTGGCGCGTGCCTGGAAGAGCCCGCATGCGGAAATGCTGCTTGCAAACAGGCGCCAGATGGGAATCTACTCATTCGTCTTCGCCCTTATACACGTTATTTTGGTTTTCAACTTCTTTTTCGCTTGGGATGCGGGCAAGATTCTTGCAAATCCGAACTCTCTTTTTCTGATTATGGGCGCAGCCGCTTTTCTCATGCTGGCGCTGATGGCCGCCTCCTCAAATGATTTCTCCATGAAAGCCTTGGGGCGGAATTGGAAATATCTCCAGTACCTTATTTACTCCGCCATTCTCCTCATTCTCGTCCATTTCATTGCAGTTGGGAAGATATTCGCCCAAAATACCGTAATTGTCGCAATCCTTCTGCTTGTTGCATTAGCAGTGCTTGCGCTAAGGTTCATACTCAAGCAGCCGAAATAAGGCAACCTGCTTCTTATGTCGTATGGCAATCAGTCGTTATTTTGTCTGTTCGCTTGGCTCACTTGGCATCCCAGGAGAACCTCTTTTTCAGCCTGTTTCCCTCGTAAAGCGCATACATGAGCGCAAGGGCGGCTCCGGCAAAAGACACGAGCCTCCAGTCCATTCTGGGCGGGAAAAAGCCGTTTAGAAAGGAGGCAAGGTTGAACGATGTTATCCCAATTCCCCAGGCAATCGCCACGCAGGTCATCGCCAGCATTTCCAAAGCCTCCTGCTTCTCCTCTTTTTTTGTTTTTTCCCCTTTTACGCCCCACCGGCACAAAACCTTCACAAGCAGGTAGAGAAACAGAAGGGAAAGAAGAATTGATGCAAAATAGTAAAGGGGGGTTATGGAAACAAAAAATGCCGGGATGGGGTTTGCCTCCCTTAAGCCGTAATAAACGACGGCGATGTAAGAGTATATATTATCAAAAGTTATCATCCCCGCCATCAGAGCCCATAAAATTTTTTTGCCTGGCATTTTATCCCGGATTAATAGCCTCCAAAGTCCTTAATAAATACTGCGCCGAAACCGGCTGTTCCGCCGCGGCTTGATTTTTCCGGCTGGGCAAATGCCTTTTATTGCTTATCGGCATAAGCCATCTATGAAATTCAATAAATTAATTCCGGAATTGCGCGTTTCCAGTCTGCAGAAGAGCCTGCACTTCTATAAAGATATTCTCGGATTCAAAGTAGAATACGAAAGAAAGGAAAAGAAATTCGCATTTATTTCTAATGAAGGCGCGCAGATGATGCTTGAGGAAAACCCAAACTCAAAATGGAAAACCGGAAAGCTTGAGCACCCATACGGGAGAGGGGTTAATTTCCAGATTGCAGTAAAGGATTTGAAGGTTTTGCTTGGGAAGCTGAAGGAGAATAATTATTCTCTGAAAACGGAACCAACGGAAAACTGGTACCGGCAGGAGGATAATCTTCTCGGAGTTAGGGAACTCCTCATCCTGGACCCCGACGGCTATCTTCTGCGGTTTTCGCAGGGGATTGGGAAAAGGAAAGCCTGAATGGAAAATTACCACGAGCATTTCAAAAGAAAATCTGCTCAAAAAAGGCAATGAAAGCATGGCAAACGGAAAGCTGAAAAAAACGGTTTCGCTCCTGGACGCGACTTCAATAGGCATAGGCGCCATAGTGGGCGCGGGAATATTTGTCGTCCTTGGGGTGGCAGTCGGGCTGGCGGGTCCTGCCGTCATCGCATCAATCCTCATAGCCGGGGCGGTTGCCGCGCTTACCGCATTGAGCTTTGTGCGGTTGAGCAGGGCAACGCAAAAAGAGGGGGGCGCCTACGGGTTTGCGTACGAGTTCCTTCCGCCGTTCTGGGCTTTTTTAACCGGCTTTCTCTGGATTGCGTCAAATGTCGTCGTGGGTGCAACGGTCGCGCTCGGCTTTTCACTATACCTCTCCCGCATCTTTCCCTTCCTGCCTGTGGCGCCCATAGCCGCCCTTGCCTGCCTTGCGGCAGCCGCCCTGAACTGCTGCGGAATGAAACAGTCAGTTTCAACCAACAACGCGCTCGTGGCTGCAAAGATTTTAATCCTCCTGTTTTTCGTGCTTGCCGGATTCCTTTTCTTCAAAGCCGGCAATTTTTCGGGATTAAGCAGTGTGCCAGCCGGCGGCGCGCTTTCAGGCGCCGCGATTATTTTTTTCGCATACGGGGGCTTTGCCAGGGTGACGGTGGTTTCAGAGGAAGTGAAAAACGCGAAAAGGAACGTGCCTAGGGCAATCATCCTGGCGCTTGCATTCTCCACCGCGCTATACCTGCTTGTATCCATAGTTGCGGTCGGGCTCGGCGGCTCAAGCCAGCCTTCCTCCGGCGCATTTCTGGCAGAGTCAATAAGCTCCACCGGAATACCGTATGCCGCGCTCATCATCTCCCTCGGGGCGCTGGCGGCTACCGCAAGTGTGCTTTTGACCGGCGTGATGGGGGTTTCCCGCGTGGCGTTTGCAATGGCGCGCAACAGCCAGGCTCCAAAGGCATTTTCCAGCGTGGATTCCGCAAGCGGTGTGCCAAGAAATGCCGTCCTGGCGACAGGCGGTGCATCCGCGCTCCTCGCACTTTACGGGGACCTGGCGCTGGCGGCTTCAATAAGCAGTTTTGCCCTGCTTGCCTACTATTCGGCTTCCAATTATGCGGCGCTCAAGCTGAAGGGTGGACGTAATTCCAAAATCATTTCCACAGCAGGGCTGGTTTCGTGCTTTGCGCTCATGGCATTCCTTTCATGGCAGTCCCTCCTTGCCGGTGCTTTTGCAATCCTCTGCGGAACAGCATACTACTTTCTCGGAAAAGCCGCAAAAAAGAAGGGAGTTCGGTGAGATGTTTGGAAATTCCTTTACTTTCCGAAATAGGGCAAATACACATCCTTGTGCGGGAAAAAAGCGAGCTTGAGGCAAAACTCCTCTCTGCTGGCGGGAAGGATTACTTCTTTCTTCTTGAGGACTGCCAAGAGCTTTCCGAAATAATAGAAGACATAAAGGAAATCTCCAGCAAAAGAAGCGAGAAGGAGCGCGCCGCATTCATGGAAAAGGTAAAGTTCTCGCGCAAAATCAGGCGCAAAGCAAAGGATTTGGCTGCTTTTGAGCGCAGGCTTGTGTCCGAATACGAGAATAAGCGCATCTCCCTTTCGCACGGGAGGAAGATGGTGGAAATAATAAAACTGCTGCGCTCAAGCAAGCTGGAAGAGGCGCAGGGCAAAGCAGGCGAATTCCACTCCCTTCTTGAAATGCGGGAGAGGCTTGCCTTGTTGGATGAGCAGCTTTCCAAAAAACGGGCACAGGCAGAGCGGGCAAGGCGGGTTATACTTGAGAAGATTTCAGACATTTCCTGGCTGGAAGAACAGCCTCCCATTGACATGGAGAAAATACGCAGGCACGAACAGGGGGAACGCTTGCGTGAAATTCTTCTTGAGGCAAGGCTTGAAATGATTCATTCACTCCAGTCAATGCCCCTATGCGAACTTTTCGGGAAATATAAAGAAGGGGAGCTTGAGAAGTTAGGCTTTCCGCAAATTCCCGCGCAGGAAATAGATGCGCTTTCCTCCTTCCTGAAAAAGTCAGGGCTTGAAAAAAAATCCTCCCTTCAACTTTACGAGATGCTGGGTTTCAGTAAGGAAAAGCTTTCCCATCTTGGCATTGATTTGGCAAGTTTCAGGCAGAATGTGGAGGAGCACAAGAGTTTCCTTCTTGAAATATCCTCCCTTCATTTGGGCGATTTCCTTACAGACCTTTCTCCTGACTCGGCTTCCCTTTCATATCTTGCAAAAAACTCACCGGAAGCGAAAAAGGCAGTAGATGAGCTGGCACTCCTTTCAGGCACTTTTGCAGAAGATGAGAAGGAATGGGAAAGGCGGAAGTTTCTTGAGGAAAAGAAAAAATTGGTTGGAGGGGAAATCAAGCCGGAGCTTGAAAAGCTTTTAGAAGAGATTGAGTCGGTTGAAATGGCACTGAACGGAAAGGAAGGTGAAGGGAAGAAATCTGCTGAAAAAGCCCCTGATGAAAAGGAAGATATACTGCCAACTAAAACCGGAAAGGAAAAAGGTTTTCTTGAATCGTTTTTCGGGCTTTTCAGGGAGAAATGATTTTGAAACTTTGTGCCGCAGGAAAAAAACATTTCAGATATCTCTGATAAATCTCCCGTAAACAAACTCCACAAACGGCTTTTCATTTTTTTTCTCCACTGACTTAATCAAGGCATCAAAGTAAGCCTGCGTTTCTTTTGATATGTTCAGGAGAGGGTAGCCGGCGTCAAAAAACGCCTTGTTTAGAAGCAGCCTTGATACTCTCTTGTTGCCGTCGTCAAATGGATGAATCATATATATGCGCAGGTGCAAAAGCGCCGCCAGTTCCATCGGGTTGATTCTGCCAAGATTGGAGTTGTACCAGGAAACCACTTCTGCAAGCCTGTTTTTTATTTGAGCCGGAGGGGGCGGCCTAAAGCCGATTTCCTCCACTTTTTCGCAGCTTCTTAAGTAAATGTAAGCCTGTTTTTGCCTGAATTCACCTGGATGCTTCCCCTTATATTCTGCCATAATAATACGATGCAAGTTGAGGATAAATTCCAGGGAAATGCCTTTTTCGCCCTCTTTCGCATACCGCAGCCCCTTTATCATATCAAGCGCCACGCGCAGATTCTCATCCCTTATGCTATGCACATTCCTTTGGCTGAACCTGTATGCAATGCCGGCATCTTCCTTTGTTATCGGCACCCCTTCCGTGGAGAGGGTGGTGTAGACGAAATTAACCGCGTCTATCTCATTTTTTTCATCCTGCGCGGTCTTTCCAAGCTTCTTCATCCTTGCGGCATATCTGCGCTTTCTTTTCTCAGCTTCTATGAGCTGCTCTTTTGTCAGGTAAAGCAATGCTGTTCCGCCCAGCAGTCCATCGTAAATCTTATCAAGAAGTTCCTGTTTCTTTTTCTCAAGCCGGCTTTTTTTTGGAATATGCCTGCCCAAATAGATTGAGAATACCCTGATTTTTTCCAGCCTGACTGACTCTTCAAGATAATAATATTCCTGCCCGTTTACCAGCTTTTTCCTTAATGACATGCGGTTATTTGGGTGGCAAGATTATTAAACTTATCTTACATTTATAATTAAAATGTATGACTAAAAAACACGAGATAGAAACTTATCTTACATTTTATCATTCAGTTGTAAGATAATGCTGTGCTTTTCAGGGGAAAATGAAGAATGTGCCCCTAAACCTTGAAGTTGTGCAGTGGCGAAGATGGGTGACTACAATCTGCGCTTGCGTAGTCACCTCTTTTTGAGCATTCTTTTGAGCGCACGATATTCCTTGAGCACGAGTTCAATAGTTTGCCGGAGATTATGCTCGTTTTCATATGCCTGCAAAGCCGCATAATATTCATGTCTGTTTCTTAGTTCAATATTAAGCGGAGGCAGGTTATGCTTTAGCAGGATGTTGTTCAGGAGAATCCGCCCAATTCTTCCATTGCCGTCCTGGAAAGGGTGGATGTTCTCAAACTGGTTGTGCACAACGCCAGCCAAAACCAATGGGGTGTATTTTTTCCTGTTCTTTTTGTACCATTTCACCAGCTCCAGAAGGAGACTTCGCACCTGTGCAGACGGCGCCCCGCGATGGACGACACGCCCATACTGGTCAGCAACAACAACTTCCATGCCTCTTGAGCGCAATTTTCCTGCAAAGGGCTTGGAGTTCTCAAAAACAATGCGGTGAAGCTCCAGAATAAGCGGCAAAGAGATATGCTCTTTTGTTTTCCTTATGAATTCAACTGCCTTGGCAACCCCGTAAGTTTCTGAAATGTCCCCTTTCGGCTTGTCGGGCCATTTGTCCATTTTCAGTATATTCACCACTTCCTTCTCTTCAAGGCTTGAGCCTTCTATCGCATTGGTATTGTAAGCAAAGCTTTCGGTGAACTTTTTCCAGTCTTCCTCTGAAAGATGGGTTATTTTTAGGTGCGCATTTGCCTCAAGCGTTTTGAGTTCTTCAAGCTCCTTTTTTGATAAAACGGTTTCAAATGGGTCGCGAATAAGCCTTGCTGAGCTTATGCGAAACATGAGTTTTTTTTCCGCCTCCTTCTTGTGCCTTTCAATCTCCGCCGAAGAAAGTTCTGCCCCAAGATAGACTCTTATTTTCCTGATTTTTCCCGCCTTCCGGTAGGAATGTGCAAGATAATATTTCCTTCTCTTCCCCTCTTTGCGCATTTCAACGTGCATGAGAAGATTAGGTGACTACAACTTATAAACATTTGCTTAAAGGTGACTACCTATCCGATATCCGTTTGCAATCTGCTTTGGCTGGCAGGAACTACCTCCCTTTCAGCTCTTTCTCAAAAAGCGTGCATAAAACCGAAAAGAAATATTTTTTTCCAACCGCCTTGAAACCCGCCCTTAAAAGCATCTTCTCAGCAGGGACGTTTCCCTTTGCAACGTTTGAGATTAGTTTCTTATACTCAAGCTTCCTGCCCCTCTTTTGCAGCCGCCCCCCGAACCCGTTTTCACATCGCCAAAAATTTCATCAGCTCATAGACCAGGACTGCGGGCCAGAAAATTGCCTTCGCCACCCCTATAATTCCCATCCAGAGGCTGGTTGCAGTCGAAAGGTAATAAAAGAGCGCGCCCAGGAAGCCCATTCCGTAAAAAGCCCCTCCGCTTCCGCACCCGCGTGCGTGCTCTTTTACATTCCACTGCCCGCACTTGCCTTCCTTGCATCCCGTTTCCATCTTCGTTCCTATTGCCTTTCCAATCTCGTCCCAGCTTGGTTCCTTGCCTGTTTTCTCCTTCATGATAATCACCTTTAGGATAGTTGCCTAAGAAGCTTTTTAATAATCTGCATCAGTCCGTCCGCTTTGTGAGCAACACTTTGTCAGACGCTCAAAAGATACTTCATTTCCTATGAAATCAGATGCGCCAGCTCCTTTTTTGTAAATCCCCTTTTTCTCAATTCCGCAATTGCATTTTCTTTTTTCATGCCGTGCGAAAGCATGCGCGCATACGCTTCCTCAAGTATTGATTTGCGGTCAAGCTCCAGCAAATCCTTCATTATCGGAGCGCTTATCTTATGCTTTTCCTCAATTTCCGCAAACTTGTTGTAAAGCAGCCCGTACCATTTGTGCTCCATGCTCTGCGCCTTGCATTCGTCCAAAACCACGTCCCAGCCTACATCCGCTTGGCTGATTATTGCCGCAATGTCGTTTGCGTCATCCTGCCTTTCCGTTATTCCCTTGAAGAGTATAATATCCTCGTTTGAAGCAAGCTTTACTGCCAGTTTCCCATAGTCGGCAAGGGGCTGCGCCCTTTTCACCATTCCATCCGACAGGTGAAGGGCGCGGCACACGGTATTTACAAACATGTCAATGCGGAAATCTTCGCTGTTTTTCCAAATGCCGGCAGCCATCAAGTCTTTGTATTCGGTTTCAACCTGTTTTGCCTCAAAAAAGCCGATTTTTTCAATCGCAGAGGCAAAGCTGCGAAAGTCCTGCACGCTTCTGAAAATCAGGTCAAGGTCCTTTGTGCCTGCTTTCTGGTTGCGAAAGCACATGGCGCCCCCGCCTATCAGGTATGCCTCAACCGGAGTTTCCAGCGAGCAGCCAATTCTGCGGAATGCGGCATTTAGCTCTTCTTTGCTGAAGCTCTTTCTCATTCAAATCCCTTCATTTTCTCATAGAACTCTGCTTTTCCCCTTATCTCCTCAAACGCAGTCTCAACCAGATATTTCTTTGCCATGCTTTTAAGAGCCGCAAGATTGAGGCGCTTTCTGTTTTTTGCAAAGAAAATCCCAAGCACGGGCATATCCTGATGCTGCTGCAAAGTCGTTAAAAGCAAGGCATGGATGAAAGCCTCTTCTATGCTTACGTTTCTTTTCTGTCCGTCAAGGTTGAAATAAAAATCGCTGTATGAAGTCAGCGCTGCCTCCAAGCCTGCGTTTGCCAGGGCAGAAAGTCCGGTTTGCGTGAAATGTTCTGGCACTTCTTTCGCATCCGTTCTCAAGACAACGTGCTTTCTAATCCGGATGGAGGTATTAAACCCCCTAACATTCTTTTGGGCAAGAAGCTGGAGATTGTCTGCATAGGAACTGCCAAACTCTTTTACTATATTGTTTGTTACCTCTATTTTGCCTTTTTTCCTGCTTATTGCACCTGCCGAAATCAAGCGCCTCAAACTTTTGTAAAGCGTGGTTGGGGAACAGCCGGTTTCCTCCAATAAAAGAGAGGTTTCGGCACCTTCAGAGGCGATTGCTAAAATATCCATCGCATAACCACAAATCCAATTTTCTATTTTTGAATTCGGGCGCGAATCGGAAAGTTTCCTGAATGCCTGGGCGTGGGATGCCGGGGAAAGACTCGCTATCCTTGAGGTTCCCTGCTTCTCAAGAAGCACAAGCCCTTTGCTTTCAAGGCTTTTCAGCACCCTTGAAATGAAGCTGGGTTTTGCCGTAAGTTTTTCCGCCAGCTTTCCTGCCGGCATATTATTTTGGCACAACTGGCGCAGAGCGATTATTTCCATTTTACTTAATTTTATTGACATAAGTTAATTTTAGTTAAGTAAAAGAATATAAACTTAACTATTTTTAATGTGTAAGATTGTTTTATCTTGGGAGCAAAAACCAAAGGTTGGCAAATTGCCTAACTATTCTTCCCAAAAATCAGCCAAAAGCCTGATGCTCCATGTCGCTTGGGCAAATGAATTCTTATCAGTCCGTCCGTCTATCCTCATCGGGAATAATCCCTCAGTGATCACCTTTATCATCACGAAATAGGTTATGGCGGGCATGGTTTATTAATCTCCTTTGCGGAATTTTTCACATGCTTCCTCCTGAACTTGAAAGGCTCAAATCGTTCCACGGGCATTTAGGTCCATACGCGGCGGCAGGCTACAGGATGGGAATGCTTGCCTGCAAACTCCTTTGTGCGCGCGGAAAGAAACTGCGGGCAGAGGTAAAGACAGGCATTTCACCTCCGATTTCCTGCATGATAGACGGGATACAGCTCTCCTCCTCCTGCACTCTTGGGAAGGGGAATATTACTGCTACGGATGAAGGGATTCCGGAAGCAATCTTCAAAGGGGAGAGGGAACTAATCATAAGCCTGAAGGAAAATGCCCACGAGATTGCAAAAAACATGCAGAAAGAAGATGAAGAAGCCGCCGCCCTCAAGATTTGGGAGATGACAGATGAAGAACTCTTTGAGGTAAAGGGGTGAAGGACGGATGGCAGATGCTCCTCAAATGGCGCAGACTCGCAAAACTACTCTAAAGAACGAAGGCGAGAAAACAAAGAAGATAGCGGAAAAAACGAAGGATTTCGTGAAAAATTTAGTTAAGGCAGGAGGGAAAAAATGCGCAGGTCAAGACAGGGAACAAGAAAAAAAAGAAAAAGCAAAAACAGAGCCAACCCACAAAAACAAGGACGAAAAGCCAAATCAATTTTCATCTTCTCTTTCCCAATACGAAAATGAAAATACGCCCGAAACGCAGAGGCAACACATCCACAACAACATAATGCAAAGCATAACCGACTCCAATGCGAATCTGCGGATAGACAACATAAAGGAACTTGCCAGTACGTATAGTGAAGCCGCATGGGTTTTTCTCAAGGAAGTTGCAAAAGATACAAAATTTATGGGAGAATATGCGAATAGGCATTTTATGATGTGGCAGACAGCAAAAGTCATTGGCAAAAGCAATTTTAAAGAAGCCGCGGATGAACTAAATAAACTTCTTCCAAAAGAAACAGATGATAAACTTATTCCAAAAGAAATCAATGAGCTAAAGGGGCGCCTTTTGAATTTCATGCAGGAAAATCTTCAGAAAAAGGGAATAGAAGGCAGCCTCTCCTTTGAAAACTCCGTTCTCACCCATTCATTACTTTCACGCGCAGAAAATATTCCACCGCAGGAATTTTCTCCCAAGAGCGGAATGATGCCTGCAAGTCAGTCGTTAGAAACATCTGCCGTCATTCAGGTGCCGCAGTTTTCAGAAGTCTATCTATCTCGGCAGGAAAGTGCATCGCCTCTCCAAAACCCTTCCGACTCGGTTTCCCTTGAGCTCGTTGCAAAAATACGCGAGGAGATGGCAAGGAAAATGCGGGAGGAAAAGGCGAAAACAGCACAACCAAAGAAAAATCTCGAACCGCACGCGCGGGAACAGGAAACCAAACCACCAAAGCGCACGGTCGAGTTGCAAAGCGCCGCAATCCAAAGGCAAATACCTCTAATTGCCGACAAGGCTGAATTCGAAAAAACCATCATCGAACTTTACAGGAAATTCAGCACTCCCTCAAAAATCGGGAAGAGCCGCCAGTCAAAAAGCGGAATTAAGGTGGCAAAAAGTGAGTTTGAAATGCCAAAAAGAGAAGAGAAGGGGGAAAGGCAAAAAACGGCGGAAAAAAAGACAAGGTTGGCAGAAAAGAAACAACCTAAAAAATGGCACGCAAAAAAGGCGGAAGAGCCAAAAACGGAAAAATCCAAAAAAGAAAAAACGAAGTCAGAAACAAGGGCAAAAATACCCAAAAAAGAGGAAAAACCGGCTGAAAAGCCCAAAAAAGAGGAAAAAACCGCTGAAAAAAAGGAGAGTCAAAGGCAGAAGGAAAAAACCGCACAGAAAATGGAAAAGAAAACTATTCAGGAAAAAAATCAGGTGGAAAAACCCAAAAAGCAAGAAACTGCAAAGAAAAAACAGGAGGAAAAAACGGCAAGGAAGCAAGAAGAAAGGCAGGGGGAAAAACACTCAAAAAAGGCGCAGAAGGAAAGAATGCAAGCAAAAACAAAGGCAGAAAAATCAGAAGGCAAGAAGCGCCGGGAACGGGATGAGAAAAAGGCAGGAAAACAAAAAGAAAAGCAAACTTCCCAGAAGAAAAAGGAGGAAAAAGCAAAGGAAAAGCAGGCTCTTCAAGGAGAAAAAGGGCAATCCAAAAAGCAGGCAAAAGAAAAGAAGCAATCCGAAAAAGGGCAGGCAGAAAAAGAAAAAACGCAGGCAGGGGCAAAGGCAAGCAAATCCAAACGGGAAAAAGGGCTGGCGCAAGCAAAGCCGAAAAAGCCTGCTAAAAAGCGTGTGCGCAAGGAAGAAGGGGAGAAAGCAAAAAAGCACACGGCAAAAGAAGAACCCTCAAAAAATCAAAAGAAAGGAAAGCATGAAAAAAAGGCAAGAAGGGGCAAAGAAATCCAAGGCAAAGGGAAAACCCTCTCAAAAAAGGGGCAAAATCCATCTCAATTCCGCAAGAATGCGCAAATCTCCCTCTCCTTTTTAATTTTTCCCTGTTTAATCCTGCATGGGGTGGTGTGAATGGGAAAGGCAGAATTAATCGGCATGTTGAATAAGGCTCTTGAGTTTGAGCACGCGGCAAGGGTGCAGTATCTTTCGCACGCGAAAATAGCCGCAGGAAGGGACAGCGAGCCTATAGTCAAACGGCTTGAGGAAATAGCAGGAGATGAAGAGAAGCACGAAGGGCTTTTCCGCGACTGCCTTGAGATACTGGACGCAACTCCTTCAATGGGAATTGAAAAGGTTTATAGTGCGAATGGCACGGACGAGATACTAAAAGTGAATCTGAAAGGGGAAAAGGAAGCGGTTGATTTCTACAGGAAAATAGTGGAAGAGCTAAAGAAAAGCAGGGATGAACTCCCCTACGAATACGAATTCATAGAGCACAAGGTGCGCCACGTAATAATGGACGAGGAGGAGCACATACTGGAAATAAAGAACATTCTTTAGGCGTTAGAGGGAAAAGGATAGCATGGAAGAAGAGAAAAAAAGCCTTTTTTGGGCTGACCAACTGGCAAGGCAGACAATAGAAAGGGGTAAAAGGGAAGGAAGAACCCCCAATATCAAATGCCAGCAAACCCCGTCAGGAGGAAAGCATATAGGCAATTTAAATGACGTCCTGCGCGCCTATTTCGTCTACAAATCAATAATTGAGAAAGGGGAAAGATGCGATTTCGTGCACGGCTCTGACGACCGCGACCCGCTCAAGGACATTCCCGCAAAAATAATGGATTTGGAGGGAAAATGGCATTCTTCAGGCGAATTCCAGTCAATACAGAATTATCTTGGGCACCCCCTCTGCCATGTTCCGGACCCGTTCGGATGCTGTCAGAGTTGGAGCAGGCATTTCACGAAAATATGGATGGAAGGCATAGAACAGTTGGATGTGCATCCCGAACTGTATTACAATGACGATTTATACAAAGAGGGAAAATTTGACAGGTATGTTGAGACTGTTTTCAGGAAAAAAGAAGAAGTCTCAAAAATAGTGCAGGAATTCCAGGGAAGCAAGCAGGAAGGATACATTCCCTTTGATGCAATCTGCCCAAAATGCGGAATGCTTACAAATGTTAATGGGTTTGATTTGGAAAAAAAAACAGTTTCCTTTGTATGCGGAGGAAAGGCGATTAAAGAGAAAAAGACGCAAGGATGCGGCTTTGAAGGGGAAGCGCCCTGGAGAGAAGGAAAACTGCAATGGAGGTTTGAATGGCCCGCCTTGTGGTGCATCTGGAACACGGCTTACGAGCCGTTTGGAAAGGACCATTGGGAGGGAAGCTGGAAGAGCGGCGTGGAGATAATGAAGAGGGTTTACGAGGTTGAGCCGCCGATTCCCTTCGTGTATGAATTCTTCCTTGTAAATGGAAAGAAGATGAGCGCGAGCAAAGGTAACGTGTATGTCGTGCAGGACATGCTGAAGGTAATGGAGAAGGAGGCTTTCCTTTTCTTCTATGCGAAAAGGCCGGAGAAGCAGAGGGACTTGGAGTTGGGGGAAATTTACAGATTAATAGACGAGTTTGACCTTGCCGAGAGGATTTATTTCAACCAGGCAGAGGACAGGAGCGAAAACCGGGAGGAGAACACGAAAAGGATGTATGACATGAGCGTTCCGGAAAAGCCCCGCGCCTGCCCAAAGAGGATAAATTACTCATTTGCCTCCTCCCTTGCGCAGGTTTATAATATTGATGAATGCATGAAGAGGCTGAAAGAGCTCGGGCATGTTTCGGAAAGCCCGCTTGATGAGAAGCTTGCACGAGAGCGCTTGGAATTGGCCAGCTTCTGGGCAGAAAATTACGCGCCCCCGGAAATGAGGGTTAAGGTAAATGCGAAAGAAGAGGCGCAGAAAATAAGAGAGGGAATGGATGCGGGCGTGAAGGAAGTTCTGATTGAATTTGCGCTTCTTTTGGATGAGGAAGAGAAAGAATTATATGAAAAAATGAAAGGGGAGTGCAAAGAGAAAGGAGTTGAGATGGCAAAATTCTTTGAATCCGCTTACACGGCGCTTCTCTCAAAAAACAAGGGGCCGAGATTAATTCCCTTTGCAAAAGCTCTTGGGAAGGAAAGAGTGATGGAGCTGATGGGGGCTTAACCCCCTTCCACAGAAATTACCTGCATTGTTATCGCTTCATCCGATACGCTTGCAATTCCAAACTGTGCCTCTTTCTTATTGCCAAAAAGCGGGCGCACGCAGAATACTCCGCCTGCTTCTGCGTTTATTGCGCTTCTCGTGGCAAAATTGTTTTGAGGCGCATACCCTTTGGGAATGTCGGCGCATGCAAAAGGATAAATCTCAAAGGGCTTCCCTTCATAAATTCCTTCTATCTCATCCCGCAGGAAAGAGGCGTCCGAAAGCAGATAAAGGGGCTTTTCATTGAAGTGCATCGTATTTGCGGGAAAATGAATGTAAAAGAGAGGCGCCCCCTCAAACACTTCAATGGAATTCTCCTGCATCACATTATTGTATGCAAACGAATTGTTCAGTGCAATATACCCCCCCGGCATAAGGGGCTTAAACTCGCTTTCCTTCGGAAAAAGAAGGGAATACTCGGTTAAAGTGAATATGCCGGCTCCCAAAATAACAATAAAAAAGGCGATTTCGCCAATACCTATGGGATTATATGCAACTTTCACGATAAATGAGTAGGCGGAAAAGGTTAAAAGGGAATGCGAAAAAATACTACAACTTGCGGGCTCGTAACTCAGTTTGGCTAGAGTGTCTGGCTTTTAATCCACTATTCCGGTGAAGAAACCAGAAAGCCGTGGGTTCAAAAGCATATGGGGTTCCACTCCCCAGAATTTGAAAATCCCACCGAGCCCGTATTTATTTTCTCAAAGTGCATTTTATGGAAAAGATTTTTGAAAATGTGTTTTTAGTGCAGGGAAAGATTGCCACCAAAAACTTAGCGGAAGGAAGCAAGGTATATGGGGAGAGGCTTGTAAGGGAAAGGGAAGGGGAATACCGGATTTGGGATTTGTACAGAAGCAAGCTTGCGGCGGCAATAAGGAAAGGGTTGAAAGAGCTGCCAATAAAAGAAGGGAGCAGGGTGCTTTATCTGGGTGCGGCAAGCGGCACAACCGCATCGCACGTTTCAGACATTGTAGGGGAGAAGGGAGTCGTTTTCTGCATTGAATTTGCGCAGCGCTCAATAAGGGATTTGATTGGCATATGCGAGAAAAGGAAAAACATGGCGCCTATTCTGGCTGACGCAAGAAAGCCGCGGGATTACTCCGATATAGGGCAGGTTGATGTGATATATGAGGATGTGGCGCAGCCAAATCAGGATGAAATTCTTCTTGCAAATGCAAAGGCTTTTCTCAAAAAAGGCGGGTTTGCGATGATTGCGATAAAGTCGCAGAGCATTGACGTTACCGCCGCGCCAAAGAAAATGTACGAGCAGGTGAAAGTTAATTTACAGGGGGATTTCGAAATCCTGCAGGAGATAGAGCTTTCCCCCTTTGACAAGGACCATCTTTTCCTTCTTTTAAGGAAAAAGGATTAGAATGGCGGATTGGAGCGGTAAGAAACCCCTTTCACCCCCTCTCCAAACTCCTTTAAGAGAATTTTGTGCACTCCGCTTCCATACTGCATTGCTTTTTTCGGGCGGGTGTAAGCTGTTTTTGGCACTCCAAGGAGTTTTGCCGCCTCCCTTAAGAGGGGTTTTTTGTTTTTTCTGCTTCCAAGGCGTGCGGAAAGAGGCAGCGAGAGGGCAAAGGAGGAAAGGGGCTGATAAAGGAAAGGGTAGAGTGTAGAAATTCCAAACTCTCCTGCAACCGCATCCAATCTTTTGCAGTCCCTTTCCTTAAGCGTTTCAACTTCCCACGAGAGTATTTTCTGCAAATCCATTCCCTCTTCCAGATACTCAAAATAGCGTCCGTACCCTATGAACACTTCTTCCGCTCCGCTTCCAAGCATAATGGTTTCAAAACCGCGCTCGCGCGCCTTTTCGCAGACAAAATAAAGAGGCACCATCAGCTCCACTTTCAGCAGTTCCCCCGGCATTATCTTTTTGCATTTCTCATATGTGGAAAGTATTTGCTCTTTATCCATGATTACGGTTTCATGGGGCAAACCCATTTCTCCTGCTACTTCCCTTGCCGCTTTCACATCAGCGCTTTTTTCCGTTCCCGCAGTAATGAGCAAAACCTCCGCTTTCTGTGAGGCGATTTTCGCGAGTGTGGCGCTGTCAAGCCCGCCTGAAAAGGGAACCGCAACCTTCTTTGGGAGGTTTGCATAAACCGCTTCCTTGAGCAATTCTGCAATTTTTTGTGCGTGCATAGTACTCCTCAAAAACAAAAAGCGGGCCCGGTGAGATTTGAACTCACGACCTTCACCTTTCTTCACAAACTCCTTTGCAAATAGCAGGACCGAAGATTTCATTTCAAAAGTTTCAACCATTCTCTTTTTCTTTTGGAGTGAAACCCTCAGAACCTTTTCTTTTTTCCAAAAAGAAAAGGTTATATGGGTAGGAGAGTGCCGCTCTATCCAAGCTGAGCTACGAGCCCTTACGATATTTATTGAAGAAACTATTTAAAAAGGTAAAATGGCAAGTCTGTATATGCCAGAACCAAAGGAAGTTGCACCTTATCTTTTTTACATGGCTTTCATGCTCCTCTTCTGCTCCCTTATCTTTGCAATTCCTCTCCTGCAGATGCAAAAAACCCCTCTTTCCGGCTACGCATACTCTGCATTTTCATACACGTGCCATCAGCTCAACGCGCGCTCCCTGTGCATATTTGAAAGAGGAGGGAATTTTGCCCTTGAGGACTGCGCGAATGAGGGAGAGAATGGCATTCACGCAATACATGAGCGAACTGCCGAAGTTGAAAAAAACGGAGAAATCGGCTACAAACTCCCGGTATGCGCGCGTGACATAGGGATTTATTTCGGAATGCTTCTTGGCGGGTTTCTGCTGCCCTTCCTTTTGGGAGTAAAGCGCACCGAAATACCAAACAAGTGGCTTTTTGTAATTGCACTCATCCCTATGGCGCTTGACGGGGGCACCCAATTAATCGGCTTGAGGGAAAGCACCAACTTTCTGCGCATAATCACCGGCGCAATAGTAGGAGTAGCAATGCCTTTTTATATTATCCCGATTTTAAACGAATTGACTGGTGGGTTATTTGCAAATAAGAGAGGTTCTTCCAAGTGAAATGCTACAAGCACCATGAAGAAGAGGCGGTTGGAATTTGCACCAACTGCGGCAAGGCAATCTGCCTAAACTGCACAAGGGAGAAAATGGGAAAATTGGTTTGCTTCAGGTGCGCAAACAAGGTGGATTACGAGGGTTTCAAATCAGACAGGCTGGTGAGCAAGGAGCTTTTATATGAATTTCGCAAATGGGAAGAGCTTCACAAGGATGAGGGGAAGGGAAGATATGCGGGAGAAAAAAGATTCGGTCCAAACGAATTTTTAGGCGGGCTTTCGACTTTAATGAAACTGGTTTTTCCCCACGACCCCCGGCTGCCGGTAATGAAAGAGCACGGAGTGGATATGATAATGCCCATACTCCTTGGCGGGCTTGTGGCGGGCGTGCTTGCAAGCGTGCCTGTAATCAACCTCCTCTTCTTCCTGACCGTTCCCATAGGTGCTGCGGCGGCAATCGCCTTCCTGCGCCTTGAGGGGTATTTCCAGTACCGCATAAGCGAGGCAGAGGGGCTGAAGGTGGGAATTCTTTCAGGAATAGCTGCCGCAATCGTATCCATTTTCATCGCAGCCACCTTTGCCACCTTCTTTGCCGAGAACACATTTCTGATTCTCAACGGCACTTTCCCGAACATTCCGACGCAGGAGATGGAGGGGATGATGAAAATAGTCGGGCTGAACAGGCATCTTTCTCTTGACGGCATAATTGAAATGTTCAGCATTAATCTGGTGCTCTTCTCATTCTTCGGGGGAGCGGGAGGGCTTTTCTTTGCGGAGAAGATGAAATAAACCGATATGCACTATGCTTTTCATAATATATAAATAACTTTTTATTTCATTTATCTGATTAAGGAAAGGTAAGAAAGGTTTATATACCTCCTCCTCCAAATTCTACACGGGAGGTTGTTCTATGACTGACACCAAACTTCAAAAATGGGCTGAAACGCGCTACGCATATCTATGGGACGCTTTCAAAAACAACTCCTTCTCT
Organism: Candidatus Micrarchaeota archaeon CG1_02_47_40; assembly: GCA_001871475.1. Classification (GTDB taxonomy): domain Archaea; phylum Micrarchaeota; class Micrarchaeia; order Anstonellales; family CG1-02-47-40; genus CG1-02-47-40. Next base: position 163,030 of record MNVE01000002.1, read on the forward strand.
TTTGAGGCGGCGCTCAAACTCTTAAGCGATAAGGAGGGTGACAGCAAAGACAAGGCGCTTGTCCTTTTTTCCGAACTGCGAAAAGTCGGTCTTGTTGTTTCAGAGTTTGACTCCAGCGACTCCAGAAAGAGAGTATATACTCTAAAAAGCAAAGCAGACGTGATTAAGGAAATGAAAGAGCAGGCATACCCGCAGAAGGAAACCTTAAACAGGGGAGAGCTTGAAGGCATACTAAAGAAAGCCGCCGACCTCATACGCACAAGCGTTGATTACAAGTTCATTCTGATAATGCTCTTCTTGAAACGCATAAGCGACAGGTGGCAGCACGAATATGAGAAAGAATATAAAAAAGCCCTTGAGGACGGTTTAAGCGAAAAGGATGCGCGGGCAGAAGCCAAAAACCCCGCATACCATTCCTTTGACCTTCCGGAAGAATACACATGGGATAATATAAGAAAAGACGTGGCGCAGCTTCCTGAAAAGTTTTCCTCCGCGCTGAAAACACTTGCGGAAAGAAACCCCGACCTTAAGGATATACTTGATAATACTGATTTCACCCAATTCACTTCAAACCGCGAGAATGCAGAAATTTTGCGCCAGCTCGTTGAGCTTTTCAGCGAAAAAAATCTTCATGGCGTTTCTCCTGACATTCTTGGCGATGCCTACGAGTGGATACTGCGCTATTTCGCTCCCTCAAAGGCAAAGGAAGGGGAGATTTACACCCCCCGCGAGGTAATAAAACTCCTTGTAAAAATGCTTGACCCAAAACCTGGCGAGAGTGTGTATGACCCTGCTGCCGGCTCTGCGGGAATGCTCATACTTTCTTATGAACATGTAAAAAAGAATCACCCAGGAAAAGAAACAAGGCTCTTTCTTTATGGGCAGGAGCGAAACACCAAAACCCTTGCGCTTGGGAAAATGAATATGTTCATACATGATATTCGAGATTGCAGGCTTGAGGGAGGGGATACTCTTCTCTACCCGAAGCTAAAGGAAGGAGAGGGGATAAAAAAGTTTGACTCGGTTATTGCAAATCCTCCCTGGAATCAGGATGGTTTTGGGGAGGAAGTGCTCAAAAAGGCAGAATACTGGGAGAGCCGCTTTTCCTTAGGCTTTCCACCCCAACAGTCTGCGGATTGGGCATGGATTCAGCATATGCTTGCTTCTGCAAATGAAGAAAAAGGCAGAATTGGAGTTATAATTGACAACGGCTGTCTCTTTAGAGGCGGAAAGGAAGGGGCGATAAGGCGCAAAGCGATTAAATGGCTTGAGTGTGTCATCCTTCTTCCGGAGAAACTATTCTACAATACTGGCGCTCCCGGCGCAGTGCTGATTTTCAGGAAGAAGAAAATACAAAGGAGAGAGGAGAAGATACTCATAATAAATGCCTCTTTGGAATTTGAAAAGCACCCTGATGTGCGCAAATTAAACCGCCTTGGGGAGGCAAACATAATAAAAATTACTAATGCATACCGCGAATTTTCAGAGGAAGAGGGCTTTTCGCGCATTATTTCACGCGAGGAGCTTCAGAAGAATGATTTCAGCCTAAACGTTACCCTTTACGTTTCTCCCCAAGAGGAGCAGGAGGAAATTGACATTGAGAAGGAATGGGCTGAATTGAAGGAGCTTGAAGGGCAGTTAGGCGAAACAGAAGGGAAGATTGCCAAGCATTTGAGGGAGATAAAATGAAGCTGTCAGAAAGCGAAAAGCTGGAGCTGAAAAAATCCACCTCCGAACTAAAGGAAGGGATTATCTCAATAGCCTCAATTCTGAATAAGCACGGCTCCGGCGAGCTTTACTTTGGAATAAATGATAAGGGAGTTGTTTTTGGGCAGCCAGCCGGCAGTAAGACGCTTCGCGAGGTTTCCCATATCATTTCCGAGAACATCGAGCCAAAAATATATCCGAAAGTGGAAGAGCGGAAAATTGAGGGCAAAACCTGCATTTATGCCTCTTTCAGCGGCGAATCCGCCCCGTATTTTGCCTATGGCAGGGCATATATGCGCGTTGGGGATGAAGACAGGCAGATTTCAGCGCGGGAGCTTGAAGCGCTTTTTATAAAGAAGAATAAGGAAGCCCTGCGCTGGGACAATAAAATCTGCAAAAATGCCTCTTATGCGGACATTTCTTCCTCAAAACTGCGCGTTTTCTTGAAAAAAGCCAATCTTGCATTTGATTCGCCTGAAAACTCCCTTAAAAAACTCAATTTAACCCAAGACGGAAAACTTCTGAATTCCGCGATTTTGTTCTTTGGCAAACGCCCGCAGAAATTCCTTGCGAATGCCCGCCTTCGCTGTGCGGTGTTTGCAGGAAGCGGAACTGCGGAAATAATAGACCGCCAGGAGTATGAGGGAGAAGTTTTTTACCTTATTGAGTCGGCGCAGAAGTATATACTGAAAAATATACACATGGGGATGCGGGTTGAGGGGCTTGAAAGGATAGATGTGCCTGAAATAGACATGGAGGCTGTAAGGGAGGCAGTCATAAACGCCTTCTGCCACCGCGACTATAACCTTTATGATTCGGTGAATATTGCGATTTTTGCCGATAGGGTGGAAATACGAAGCCCCGGACTGCTTTATGGAGGGCTTACAATAGAGCGCATTCTCAAAGAGAGGGTTTCGGAAAGGAGGAATGAGCTTATCGCAGAACTTCTCCACCGCGTTCATTTCATAGAGCGCTGGGGCAGGGGAGTGGAGCTTATTCTTTCAAAGGAGCCTTCAGCCTCTTTTAAGGAGGTCGGGAGGCAGTTCATAAGCGTTTTCCCGCGAACCCCCAAAGCTGCCCCCCAGAAAAGGGTGACTGAAAAGGTCACTGTAAAAGTCCCAGAAAAGGTCACTGTAAATCAGTCAGCAATCCTTAAGGCGATTGCAACAGATTCCGCAATAACCTCAAAAAGGTTAGCCGGACTTGTAGGCATATCAGAGAGAAAAATAAAGGAGAATATCAGAAAGCTCAAGGAGAAGGGATTGCTTAAGCGCGTTGGGGCGGATAAGGGAGGATATTGGGAAGCGAAGGAAAGGTAAGTTAAACATAATATAGGTGATTAATATGGGACAAGAAATAGAAATTGCAGCAGTAATTATCTCTGTATTTGCTTTAATCATTTCAATAACAAAAGACTTCATCATGCCCGCAATTTTCAAACCTAAATTAATATTGAATGCAGAAAATGATGAAGAATGTGTACATGAAGCCAGTTGGTATCCGCAAAAGAAGGTCAAATTAAAAGAAACATTTGAATTTAACCCCAAATTCGGAAAAAAACAGAGGTGGCTTAGATTTCGTTTAAATAATAGGCAAGGATTTTTCTCAAGAACAGCAGAAAATTGTTATGTTAAAATGTTAGAAATACGAAACAGTAAAAACCAACCGGTTCAGCCATTCAATATGATTTATCTGGGCTTGTTTTCTCCAGCAGTTTGGAAGAATAATTTAGCCAAAGGAGAATACCAAATGATAAATCTGGTTTATGAAACGCAAAAAGAGAGAGTACTAAATTTAGTGCCAGTTGGTCCGCTCGGATTACCCCTCTCTCTTTTGGAACGTAAAAATGAAAAATTATGCCCCGATGTTTATACATTAAAAATTGGTGTTTATGGAGATAATTTTGAACCAACTTTCAAAGAGTTCAAAGTTGAACTGACCAAAAAATTCGGAGAATTAAAGTTCGTAGAGTGATTTTTATGAAAAGTCAGATTTACAAAGACACTGAACTCGGAAGACTGCCGAAGGAGTGGGAGGTTGCAAAATTCGCGGATAATTTTGAGTATGCTAAAGGAAAGAAGCCGAATGAAGTAGCTGATGAAAGAAAAAGTAACTTTCTTCCTTATCTCTCAACAGAATATTTACGGGAGAACATACTAACAAAATTTGCAGATTTTAGCGAAGGTGTAGAAGTTGTTGCTGATGGTGAGCTTATCCTGTTATGGGACGGTTCAAATGCTGGAGAAATATTCTATGGAAAAAAGGGGGTACTCTCCTCAACAATGGTCAAGATAAAACAAAAAACGGACAAATTTCAAACAAATTTCTTATTTTACCTCTTAAAATCAAAACAGGATTATTTACAGAGTCAGACTAAAGGAACGGGCATTCCCCACGTATCTGGCAATGTTTTGGATAATCTGTTATTGCCGCTTCCCCCTCTTTCCGAACAGCAGAAAATCTCCGAAATTCTTTCTACTGTTGATTCTGCCATCCAGAAAACAGATGAAATACTCGCCAAAACAGAGAGGCTCAAAAAAGGAGCGATGCAGAAACTGCTTGCTAAAGGGATTGGGCATAAGGAGTTTAAAGACACGGAAATAGGAAGACTGCCGAAGGAGTGGGAGGTTGTTAAGCTTGGCAAAATCTCTGAATTAAAAAACGGAATCAATTTTAGTAAAATTCAAAAAGCGGAAGGCGGTCTCCCGACTATTGACGTTTTGAACATGTATGGAAATAGCATTTATGCTGACCTTTCCTCACTTTATAGTGTTCAGATAAACCTTGAAAGCAATTCCGATTTCGTTTTAAAAAATGGAGACATCCTTTTTGTAAGGTCATCAATGAAACGCGAGGGTGCGGGATGGGCATGCTTGTTCAAAGAGAATGAAAAACGCGTAACCTTTTGCGGTTTTATCATAAGAGCAAGACTAACCACTAATAAGATAATACCCGAATTTATTACCTATTTTTTACGAAGCCCTAAGGCAAGAAAAATTATAATCGCAAACGCAGGGCAAGTTGGAATAGCTAACATTAATCAAAACGCGCTATCAAATCTAAATGTCCCTCTTCCCCCCCTCCCCGAACAGCAGAAAATCGCCGAGATTTTAAGCACGATTGACGGGAAGCTGGAGCAGGAAAGAAGGAGAAAAGAAAAATTAGAAAGAGTAAAGAAAGGGCTGATGAATGAATTGCTGACGGGAAGGAAGAGGGTGAGTTAGACGGAACAAATACCTGAAGAATTGCTACACACAATTTCATCATCAATATTCTCATTGTCTAAGACTATGATTGTTGAAGAACCAAATAAAGAGAATACTTCCCATAAGAGTCCTTATACATCATATCAGCATCAAGAGAATAAAGTAATTAGATACAAAGATGACGAAACAGCACAGAATGCGTTTCGCATAATCAGTGATTTGACTGTCAAAATTATTGAAGCTTCATCAAGTCGAATCTCCGGACGCAAAACCTTCAATTTAGATGCGCGTTATGTTCAGTCTGTAATTGACAACCTAACTGTAAAAACTGCCGTTAACCAACTTTCAGAAGAAGATATCAAAAAAGAACTACACAAATTTTTGAATGACTGCATTGAATATAAATTTTTCTTTAGAATACGAGGCATAAGCATGAAAAGTAAAAAGATAAGTTTTGATAAGGCGACTTTTTGGGAAGATATAACCGCATTGAAACAGGATTATGATGAGCGGTCTCTCCTCTTTCTTGGAAAAGATGAAGAAGGAATCATTCTTCAAATTTCGATATCAGCAAGCAACGACCAAGACGTAGCCTTTCATATGGCGTGCGACTCTGCAAAATTTTATATTGGATGTCTGACCTTCCTGGGGTTCTATAAATTCTCTGCATTGGATATTGGAGTTAGAATTTCCCTTAATTTTGATTTTCTTCCCTATTCCATACAATATTCATATTTGACCAATGGACAACCACGCGGAAACTCTTCGGCAAGATACTTCCAGCCGGATTTATTTGGCCTTTATTTGGAAGATTTGCTTGAGGCGGAAACTGTGAAAAAATTTGAGAAGATACTAAACTTTGAAGAATCAGACGCTAAAGAAATATTATCTGCAATTTCTTGGTTCCATAAGGCTTTTGTTGATACAGAAAGATACAACACAATACTATTCTTGTGGGCATCGCTTGAGTCATTGCTCGGCAGAGAGCAATCTAAACATAAAGCAAAGGCAGTGTATAACGAGATATTTGCAAAAGAAGACGGTTCACTCATTGATGACGCTTATGAATATCGCAATATGATACATGGGGCAGACCCGCGAAGCTGTTTTATCCCATCACTCTACTGCAAAAGGCTTCAATGGTTTGTCTACAGGCTCATAAAAAAGAAAATGGATGATTTTCATGCCTCTAACTGAAAAATCCCTAACTGAAACTCCTTTTGCAAGGAAATTAATCAGCTTGGGCTGGACTGAAAAAACTCCTGACGAATTGGAAAGGGAAAGCATGGAAGAGCCTCTCCTAATCAATAATCTAAAGCAAGCAATAGAGAGGATAAACGGGAGAATAGGGCAGGAGGAAATAAAGAAAGTCCTAAACGAAATCAGGCTAAGGAGTTCCGGACAGGAAGACGGCAAAAAACTATTAAATAACCTAAAGAACGGCATTTCCGTAGTCTTTGAGAAAGAAAAGGTAGCAAAAAGAATCTACCTCTTTGATTACGAACACCAAGAAAACAACGAATTCATTTTAGTTCGGCAGATGACCTTCAAGAAAAGCCAAATAATCCGCCCGGACATCCTCTTATACATAAACGGAATACCTTTAGTCAATATAGAATGCAAAAACCCCGCAAGCATTTCCGCGACTTGGTATGACGCATACAAGGAGATACAGAGATACAAACTTACAATCCCCGAGCTTTACAAATACGTCCAAATCGGAATCGCAATAGACCAAAAAGCATTCTACTTTCCCATAGTCGGTTGGGCGGAAAATGAAAAAACAAGCGAGTGGAAAAGCGAAAGAAGAGGAGGAATTGAAGGAACTTTAGACATGCTAAAACCCCAAGCTCTCCTGAACATACTCAAAAACTATCTTTTCATAAGGGCGCAGGCAGGAGCAACTGGCAAAGTCATTGCAAGGCACATGCAATACCAAGCCTCTGAAAAGATTGTAAATAGAGTGTTTGACAATCTGAAAGGAAAAGAAAAGCTAAAGAAAGGGCTTACGTGGCACTGGCAAGGTTCAGGCAAAACATTAACCATGCTCTTCTCCGCAATAAAGCTCTTCAACTCAAAAGAGCTTGAAAACCCCACCATTTTCTTCATAGTGGACAGGGACGAGCTTGAACAGCAGCTTTTTGAGGAGTTTGCAGGAGTGGATGTTCCAACTCCTGAAATAGTCCCTTCCATTGAGGGATTGAAAAAACTGCTTCTTTTTGACGGGGGAAGGGGAAAAAGGGGGCTTTTCATTGCTTTAGTGCACAAATTCAGAGTAGAACAGCTCGCATACCTCCAAAAAGAACTGGAAGAAATCTCAAAAACCGCCCCAACCGTTCTTACAAGGAAAAACATAATCGTATTTGTGGATGAGGGGCATAGGACACAATACGGAACTCTTGCTTCCCAAATGCGCACAACTCTTGCAAACGCCTTCTTCTTCGGCTTTACCGGCACGCCCATCTCAAAGAGCGGAAGGGACACTTTTATGGAGTTCAGCAATCCCCCAAAGGAGAATTACCTTGACAAATATTCAATGAGGGAATCAATTGAGGACGGATATACTGTAAAATTCTCTTATCAGCCGAGGCTTGAGAAGCACGTGCACCTTAAAAAAGAGCTTTTGGACGCATTCCTTGAATATGATGAGGAAGAACTGCCGGAAGAGATAAGGGAAAAAGTAAAAGAAAAAGTGAAGAAGAGGCTGAACGAAATCAACGTTTTTCTCTCCGACCCAAAGAGAATAAAGGAAATATCAAAAGACATCGCCGCTCATTTCAAGGAGAGTTTGGATGGAAAGTTCAAAGCAATGGTGGTGGCAGCAAACAGGGAAAGCTGCGTCCGCTACAAGGAGGAGCTGGATAAGCTTCTCCCAAAAGAGTATTCCGAAGTGGTTATAACCTATAATTTAGACGATAAGGAGCCGTTAAACAGTTATAGAAAAGGAGTAGTTTCGCGCTTTGGCGATTTGGGTTTTGATGAGATAAACAGGAGGATAAAGGAGAATTTCAAGAATAAGGAGTTTCCGAAAATAATTATAGTAACTGAAATGCTGCTTGCGGGTTTTGATGCCCCCCAGCTTCAAACCATGTATTTGGACAAGCCCCTTAAGGAGCACCGTCTCCTGCAGGCAATCGCAAGAACAAATCGCCCATATAAAGAACTGAAAGAGGCAGGGCTTATTTTGGATTATGTCGGAATTCTTGAGAACCTGAAAAGGGCTTTTGAAAACTACGCAGAGGGAGAAGATATTTCAACAACCCTAAACAGGATTGACACTCTTGCGGATGATTTTGTGCAGACTCTTGAGGAAACAAAAAAGAGCCTGTCAGACGCTCTGAAGGAAAAGAATGAGGCAAAAATGCTGATTAAGGCGCTTGAAGGCATTTCATCCGATATTGAAACCGCGAACGCTTTCATTGAAAATTATAAGAGATTGAGGCGGATATTTGAGCTTTTGGGCCCAGATAAGGTAAAGGCGCAGTATTACCCTGATTTTCATCTGCTCTCAAAAATTTATTTTGCATATCTTAAGAACATAAGAAACATTGGCGAAGAGGAAGCTTATCTTGAGAAATATTTTGCCCGCACCCTAAAGCATATTTACAAAAGCATAGAGTTTGGGCAGATAAGAACCGACCTGCCGCATTCCTCGTTTGATTTGGATTATTTACGGAAGGTAGAAGAAAAGGCAAACTCAAAGGAGGAAAAGGCTGCGAACATTCTTTTCGCATTAAACAGGCTTGTGAATGTTGAAAGAGAGAAAAACCCAGTTTACGAGTCGGTTTTTGACAAAGTGCAGAAGCTCGTTGAGAAATGGAAGCAGAAAACAGAGGATTATGAAAGCCTTTACCGGGAAGGGGCAAAGATACGCGAACAGATTGAAGAGCTAAACAAAAGAAAAGAAGGGCTTTGCCTGTCAAATAATGAATACGCGATACTATTATCCCTTGAAAACGAATTTGGCGAAAAAAAAGAGCTTGCTGATGATGCCAAGGAGCTTTCAAAACTCTTAACACCCTTTCTTTTTGATGGCTGGCTTATTCAGCACACCGCAAGAAGGAATGTTGAAAGCACGGTGCGCAAGTTTGTGCGAAGATACGTGCAAAAATACGGAAAAGGGTTTTCCGAGCTTGATAAAGTTTGTGAAAAAATCTTTGAGAACGTGAAGACATATGCAATCTAAAGGAATTTCCAACAGCGGAATGCCGTATCGCGCGGATTTTCGCAGAATTAGGCATCCACGCCTTGAGCTAAAGACCGGCAGTTTGGTGCTTGTCCTGCCAGACGGCTACAAAGACCCGGAAACGCTGATAAAGAGGCATGAGAGATGGGTAAATGGCAAAAGAGAGATGATAAAGGAGCTTCTGAAAAAATCAAAAATAAAGAGGCTTGGGAAGGCATTGGCTGAAGACGAAATGAAGCTTTTAATGCAGAATTTGGTTGAAAAGAACTCAAAAGAGATGGGTTTTAAGGACTTTTCTCTGCGTTTTCAGAAAATGAGCTCAAAATGGGCAAGCAGAGGCAGAAGTGGAATTTTTACCTTCAATACGATGATGGCAATGCTTCCAAAACATCTTATAAAATACGTGGTTTTTCACGAATGCCTGCATTTCTTTGAGAGAAAGCACAACTCCTTTTTTTGGAAGCTTGTCAGCAAAAAATACGGCAATTATGCGGAATTGGAGAAAGAACTGGCATTGTACTGGTTTATGTCGCATAGAAAGAGAAGCAATATTCAACCGCATAATGAAAAAGGCGTTTACTGATGGCGCACATAACAATAAAAATCAAACCAGAAACGAGGGGAAAGCTGGCAAGGCTCAAGTCAAGCAAAAGTGAAACTTATGACGAACTGCTTAGTAAATTGATAATGCTCGTTGACTTTGAAAAGAAATAGCAGCTACTTCAGCCTAATCGCGTCCAGATTCATCGGCGCCCTTGTTTCAATCCGCATGAACCTGTTTATGGAGCGCGCCAAATCCTCCGTCTTATTCTCATCCCCGTGAAGAGTAAATATTCTTTCAGGAGTAGGGCGCATATTGCGCACATAAGAAGTCAGCTGATGCCTGTCCGAATGCCCTGAAAACCCCTCAACAGTTGCAACCTGCATGTTCATCTTAAGCGTGTGCGTCTTTTCGCTCCCATCAGAAAGAGGTATCTCCTTCGTGCCCCTCTGTATTTTTCTCCCAAGGGAAAGCGCGCTCTGGTACCCGACGAATAGCAGTTTGTTTTTCTCCCCTTCAGCCATCAATTTAAGAAATTCAAGGACAGGCCCGCCTGACATCATTCCTGAAGGCGCCAAAACAACGCAGGGGTCAGCGCTCTCAACAATTGTTTTGCGGTCGTTTTTTACAACCTCAAATATTTCCGATTCAAACGGGCTGTCATTTGAAAGTATTCTCCTCTGCACGGTGTGCCTCAAATACTGCGGGTAGGCAGTGTGTATGGCGGACGCTTCCAAAACCATCCCGTCAATGTACACCTGGAAATTCAAATCAGGGTTTTTTGCGAACTTCTCCTCCAAAACAAGCATTATCTCCTGCGACCTTCCAACAGAGAACACAGGTATAAGTGCCTTTCCCTTATTTTGTATGGTGGCGGTTATCTCATCCACAAGCCGTTTATCCGTTTCAAACCGATTCGGGGTGATGTCATTCTTCCCCCCGTAAGTGCTCTCAAGGAACATCGTCTCCACGCGCGGGAAAATAGTGTTTGCCTGGTCAAAAAGTTTCGTAAATCCGTATTTAATATCGCCTGAAAACACCATGTTGTGCAGCCCCTGCCCTATGTGCAGGTGCGCCATTGCGGAGCCGAGTATATGCCCTGCATTATAATAAGTCAGCTTCACTTCCGGCGTCACATCCATCACCTCCCCGTAATCAATTGGGATGGTGTGCGCAAGCTGCTTTTGTATGTCTTTCACTCCGTATGGCGCCTGTGCTGTTGAGTTTTTGTTTATCACATCAAGATAATCCATCTGCAGCAGTATCATCAAGTCCCGCGTGGGTGGCGTGCAGAAAACAGGCCCCTCAAACCCATATGCGAATAAATACGGCACAAAGCCGCAGTGGTCAAGGTGCGCGTGCGTTATTATGACTGCATCAAGCTGCGAGGGGGAAAGGTTCATCGCATTAAGGTAGGGGTATGCCTTCTGCGGCTCGCTGGTTTCCGGATTTATCCCGCAATCCACGAGTATTTTGCTGTTTGGCGTCTGCAAAAGCGTGCATGAGCGCCCAACTTCCCTAAATCCCCCAAGCGCCGTAACCTTCACCCAGTCGCTTTTCGGGGATTCGGCGCATATTCGTTTTCCAAGCGCAAGCAGGAATTTCTTCCTTGTTGCCGCTTCCTTAAGCTCCGATTTTCTTATCCCGTTTATAGTAGAAGAAGCAATTGTGGGGGTGCGCAGAACCTGCGGCGCCCATCCGGTTTTTTGTATTATTTCTTTAAGCGTCATGCCCCCTTTTCCGATAACAAGCCCTGGCTTTAACGCTTCTATATTCACTTCCGCAAAAAGCGGGTTGAAATTTATTGCCGCAACACCCGCCTCTTCAGGAATCGCCCCCTCAATGATTTTCTTTGCTTCCACAACATCAAGCAGGGAAGAGGAATCGGAGCGGATGAGCACCTTCTTCCGTAAAGTGCCGGCAATCCTCCTTATAAGCTGGTCCTCATCGTAAAATTTCGCAATGTCCTTTAGGTATATTACAATATCCAGCCCCTCTGCCTCAACTTTTTTAAACTGGCAGGAGGAGGGGAGCATTTCCTGTAATTTTTTCTCTATTTCCTTTAAGTCCAATTAAATCTACCTTCAGTTAGCTTTCCTTTTCTACCTTCAGTTAGCTCTTAATTTTTTTCTGCAAACGGGTGTTTCTTAACAATATTCACCAAACATCAGAGCATTTTCTGCACTTCTTCCGGCTCGTAGCGCCGAAATCCACTTTTTGAAATGCTGATTACTTCTATCCCTTCGCCGGTGGCGGCATCGCGCTTCATTGCAATGGATATCGCCTTTGCAGCCAGTTCAACATTCTCCTTGACCGGCCTTCCCTTTTTGTAAACGCTCTCAAGAAAACCGTAAGCCATCGGGGAGCCGCTTCCTGTTGAAACATAAGTCTCTTCGGTTATCCCGCCCAGCGGGTCAAGCGAATAGAGCTGCGGCGTTTCGCCCACTCCGCCTATGATAATTTGCACAAGGAAGGGGAATACCTTGTACTGGTACATGATAGTTGCCAGTATATGCCCTGCCGCGTTCGGGGACATGTTCCGCCCGTGCTTTAATTTGTACAGCTTTGCCTCCGCTTTCATTATGCGCACAAGCGTCTGCGCATCCGCAACCGAGCCCGCAATAGTCATTGAAAGAAAATCGTCTATCTGGTGCACCTTGAGTATGTCCTTTGAAGCGATAAAATACCCCATGGATGCGCGCTTGTCCGAAGCCATTACAACCCCGTCGGAGCAGACAAGTCCCACCGTAGTGGTGCCGGTTTTAAGCTGTTTCATTTTTTCATCATAAATTTCTTTTTCCATTTGCTCACCAAAACCGTTTATTTGCTTCTTAAAAATCCTTCAGAAAATCCGCCAAAACCCCTAAAGCCATTGCGTTAATATGAAAACAATATTTTAAAAGCATTAACCTGCTTTTTGGGGTTTTGGTCGCTTTGCAAATATAGGGGAGTGATGGTAGACCCGAAGGCTCCATCCCTCCTCCCACTCGCCCAAATTTCTTCGGGCAGCTATATTAAATTGAAAAGGTTTAAATAGGTTTATTTGGCGGTGCCGCGCAAGGAGAGCGCCTTACTCCTTTCCGGCTTCCTTTGTGCTCTCAAACTTTTCCAAAACCTCGCTTCTCCTTACCTCTATCCTTCTTATTGGCGCAAGCGTTTTCACCTTAATAAATATCCTCTTTTGCAGCTTCCCAAAAATTATCTCCTGCATGAAGGTCGGAAAATCGCACTTTGTGGCAGCCTCCAGGAATTCGGCTGAAATCGCATTTCTTGCAACTGTCTGCAGGCCGTCAGACGTCTTATTGCCCGCAATCACCAGGTATTTTACGCGCACCTGCATTCCGTCCTGCGTCTTTACGTCAATCACTCCGGTGATAAGCGACCTTCTCCTTCTTATTATCGTTTTCACATAGCCGGGTATGAGCTCATGCCCTATAAGCTTCGTGTATGCGTTTTTTCCTTTCACTTCCTTCACGCGAAAATCAAGCCTAGTGTATACGTCCGCCTGCGAGCCGCCTTCGGACACTTCCCCAAGCCCGACACGCACTATGCGGTTTAGCATATTCTCCTCTTCGCCGGAAACGATTTTTCCCACTTCCTTCTGGCTGAACATGTCCGGCGCTATTACCGCGTACCACTCCTTCTCCTTCCAGTTGTCAATTACCTTTCCCTTTTTCTTTTTTTCAATAGCCATTTAATCACTCTATTTCACAAGCAACGCGGCCTTCCCCGGGTCATATGCCCAGTAGAATGGCAGTTTTCCGTTGTCGCGGTAATATTTTACGAGCCTCCTTATCTTGGACTCGGTGTAATGCAGTTTTGTCCTGTTGTGCACGTCCCTTTTGTTCACCTGGATGTGCTTTCTCATTCCCACTGCGCACTTAATGAGCGCCATCAAATCATCGGGGTATTCTATTTTGATTCCCTTCTCAACCATTATCTTGCTTATGGATTTTCCGCAGAGGTTCTTTACAAGCGGTATTCCGTAGCAGTCTCGCAGGCGCAAGCCAATCTGCGTAGAATTCATCCCTTCTTTTGCGAATTTCTCAATCAGCTCTTCAGCCTCATGGGCGGAATACTCAACCCATTCAGGGTTTACTTTTGCAGCCGGCTTTTTTGAGCCTGATTTTCCCCTTTTTCTCGTGTGCATTCTTGCCATTCATTCACTTCCTTTATTTTTTCCCTTTCCTTCTTTTTAAGCCCTATTTTTTCCCTTCTTTTAGATTCCCTTTATTTTTCCCCTCTACTCTCTTTTTTCAGCCATTTGGCAAATTTCATCAACGCCATTTTCCTGTGCGAAACCTTTTCCTTGAGCTCCACATCCTGTGCAAACGTTTTTCCGCTTCTCTCCGGAATAAATACCGGGTCAAAACCGAATCCTTCCTTTCCCTTCATTTCTTCTGCGATGCTTCCGAGGCATTCCCCGCTGAAAACCTTCACTTTCCCTTCCCCTGCAAATGCCACACAGGAAACGAATTTTGCGCTTCTCTCTTTTTCTTCCTTTCCTTTCATCAGCTTCAGTAACCCTTCATTTCCTATCCTTTTGAATGCAAACGCCGAATAAACTCCGGGAAACCCGTTCAGCGCATCAATAAACAAACCCGAATCCTCAACAAAAAGCGGCTTTTTCAGTTTTTCATATGCGCACACCGCCGCTTCTCTTGCGACCGTTGCGCAATCCTCCGCTCTTACTTCCTCCACCCTCTCGGGATGGTGGGCTATATTTATCCCCTTTGCTTTTAAAATCCTTTCGGCTTCGGAAAATTTGTGCTGGTTGGAAGTGACGAAAAATATTTTTCCTTCTTTCAAAATACCACCTTGAACTCCCCCTTCTTCCAAATTACCCCCTTCACTTTTCCCGTCGCATTTATCTCTTCTGCAATTTCGTTAACTTCTCCTTCTTCAATTGTAATCTCCGCCTTCAGAAGCTCTGCATTCAGCGCCATTTTATTCACAGCTTTGTGCTGCCTTATTTGCGAAATAATCTCATTCAGCAGCTTTCCCTTTTTCTCCGCTTCATCATCAATCATCTTCGTGTCGCAAACAGGCCAGGGAGAAAGATGCACGCTTTCTTCCTTTCCCCTAAAGAGCGAATAAACTTCTTCCGAGAGGTGCGGCGTGAAAGGCGCAAGCATTTTTACGCAGGAAAGCAGCACCTCATACAAGCAATACTGTGCAGCCCTCTTGCTTTTCTCCCCATAAACTTCCGGCTGGTAAATGCGGTGCTTCACATACTCCAAATAATAATCGCAAAACTCGTGCCAGAAAAACTCATGCATTTTTGAAATTGCGGGATGATACTCAAAATTCTCAAAATCATTTTCCATTCCTTCTATGAGCTTCTGCAGGCGCGAGAGAATCCACTTATCCGCAGTTCGCAGTTCCTTCCCCTCCTTCCCATTTGGTACATACCCTTCAATCGCCTTTTGCACCAGCTTTGACGCATTCCAAAATTTCGTAATGAAGCTTTTTGCAAACTTTATATCCTGATAGGAAAACGGCCTGTCAACTGCCTTTGCGCCTGACATTGCCGCCCATTGCCTGACGGAATCAGCGCAATATTCTTCCACCAATTTATCAGGTGCAATGACATTCCCAAGTGATTTTGACATCTTCTTCCCGTCGGGCGCAAGCACATTTCCATTAAGAAGCAATTCCTTAAATGGCGGCTTTCCCGTAAGCTCGCCGCACCTGTAAATGGTGTAATACGCCCAGGTGCGTATTATTTCCACTCCCTGCGGGCGAAGTGAAGCAGGGTAAGTCTTCTTGTGGAATGCCTCGTCTTCGCCCCACTTTGAAATCACAAGCGGAGTTATGCTTGAATCCACCCAGCAGTCGCAGGTGGATGTTTCCGGAGTAAGTGGTGAAGAGCAGGAAGGGCACTTGCGTGCAGGTGCCGAAGAAGGATTCACCGGCAATTCCTTTTCCCCTGCAGCCACAATTTCTCCGCATTTTTCGCAATGCCAGAAAGGAAGGGGGGTGCCAAACACCCTCTGCCTTGAAATCACCCAGTCCCATTCTACAAAGTTTGCCCAATCCTCCAAATAAGAAATGGTAAATGCAGGGTTCCACTTCATCTTTTTTGCCTCATCAATTATTTTCCCCTTCTTATCCTTCACTCTTGCAAACCATTGCCACGAGGTTAAAAGTTCAACACGGTGGCTGCACCTGTCGTGCACTTTTGGGTTTTGCATGAGTTTTTCCTTTTTCTGCACCTTTCCCTCGTGCTCCAGCTTCTCAACAATCTTCTTCTTTGCCTCCTCGCATTTCAATCCGGTAAATTCATCAGCATTAATCAATTTTCCGTATTTATCCATCGCCTCAATGAAGGGAAGGGAGTGCCGATACATCCACACTACATCCTGCTTGTCCCCGAAGGTGCAGACCATCACCAAACCGCTCCCAAATTCCTTATCCACCTCTTCATCAGAAAGTATCGGCACCTTCTTTCCAAGCGGGGTAATCGCATTCTTCCCTTTCAGTTTAGTGTAGCGGGTGTCAGCTGGATGGTATAAGACGGCAACGCATGCGTGCAGGAGTTCCGGTCTTGCAGTCGCAATCTCAAGTTCCCCCCCATCACTTCCAAATTTCAAGTAATACAATTTCCCCTCTTTCTGCACCTCTTCAGTATCCGTTTTTGCCAATGCGCTTTGGCAGTGCGGGCACCAAAAAACAGGGTGGGATGCGCGGTAAATCTCCTTCTTTTCATACATTTTCAGAATGGAAAGCTGCACTTTTTTCCAGTATTCCGGCGACATGGTACGGTATTCATACCTCCAATCAGGTGAAAAGCCAAGCGCCATCATCTGCCCCTTCATTTTTGCAATGAACTCGCCAGTCCATTCCACGCAAAGTTTCCTAAATTCTTCCGGAGACTTTCTGCCATATTTCTTTTCCACTTTCGTTTCCGTGGGAAAGCCCTGGCAGTCCCATCCCTGCGGGTAATACACATTATATCCCTTCATTCTCTTGTATCTTGCAATGAAATCAAAATAGCAGTAAGAGAGCACATGCCCCATATGCAGCTCCCCGCTTGTGAAGGGAGGCGGGGTATCTATTGAGTAAACTTCCCTCTTCCCATCTTTTTCATCAAACTTATAAACTCCATTACTCTCCCAAAACTCCTGCCACTTTCTCTCAGTCTGCGGGGAATATGTTTTTTCCGAATCCCATTTATTCATAAAAATCACTCAAGTTCTTTAGTTCAGCGTCTTTTTTTCCCTTTCTCTCGTTTACCTTTCCCTCGTCTACGCTTATTATCATTCCATCCTTCGGCGCAATCGTTTTCACTCCGCTTTCCTCACTTATCCTTTGTGCATCCACTTCTGCCGGCACCCGAAAAAATTTCATCCCCAAATGATTCAGCACGCACAATTTCGGCTTTGCTGCCTTCAGTATCTTTATCGTATCCTCGCTTGCAAGGTGGTCAGGTATGCCGTCATGCATGGGCTTTAAATTGTTCACCACAAGCACGTCGCATCCTGCAAAATTCTTGCCTAACCCCTCAAAATATTCCGTATCTGAAATATAACCAATCACTTTTCCATCCATGTGCAATTTGAAGCCGAAACTCGTTTTTTCATCGTGCTTCATCTGGAAGAATTCCATTTTGAATTTTACTCCCTTATACTCCTCTTCAATTGTCTTGCCCGGCAGAGCCGTTATCCTCTTTGCAGGCAATCCCAGATGATATGCAGAAAGCGCCTTATCTCCTTTCTCATCTCCTTCTATGGAATTCTTGCTTCCGATAAGAATTCCCTGCTTCTTGAAGCCGTAATTGGTCATCGCCTCGCAGAGCACAGCTGAATCAGAGCAATGGTCTATGTGATAATGCGAAACCACAAGCACGTCTATTTTTGTCGTGTCCTGTCCCAATTTCACGGAATGCACGAGCGCTCCTGGTCCGGGGTCAATATGAAAAGTCAAGCTTCCGTTTATCCTAAAACCACCTGTACCCCTAAACTGTTTTATGAGGTTTACCCTGCCTCCTCCGGTGCCGATAAAGACCAATTCCATATGGAATATTTCCGTCAATAATAGTTTTATACCCTCCCCCTCAAATCTTTCTTCATGAATAAGAGAATACTCGTAACCGCAGCCCTGCCGTATGCAAACGGCCCCCTTCACCTAGGGCACATAAGGAGCACCTATCTTCCTGCCGATATTTACGCGCGCTTTCAGCGCCTTATTGGAAATGACGTGCTCTACATTTGCGCAACTGATGAGCACGGCACCCCCATAGTGGCCGGTGCGGAGAAGGAAGGAAAAACCCCGCAGGAGTTTGTTGATTACTATCATGAGCGCGATGAGCGCGAATTCGGACAGCTCGGCTTTTCCTTTGACATATTCCACCGAAGCTCAAGCGAAGAGAATAAGAAAATGACACAGCACTTCTTTGAGAAGCTAAAGGAGAACGGGCACATCTACGAGCAGGAGGTTGCCGCGCTTTACTGCGAGAAATGCCGCCGCTTCCTTCCCGACAGGTTTGTAATAGGTACCTGCCCAAACTGCTCTTCAGAAGGGCAGTATTCCGATTACTGCGATTCCTGCTCAAAAAGCCTCAAAACAGGGGAGATACTGCACCCAAAATGCATAACCTGCAAAACCACTCCCGTAACCAAAATTTCAAAGCATTACTTCTTCCGCCTTGGCTCCTTTTCGGCAAAACTGGAGAAATGGCTCACCACAAACCCATATTTGCAAAAAGAAGTAGCCAATTACCTCCTCAACTGGATAAGGGAGGGGCTGGCTGACTGGGACATTTCCCGCGACCTCTCCTGGGGTGTTCCGGTTCCCGGGGAAAAGGAGAAGGTATTCTACGTTTGGTTTGATGCGCCTATTGAATATATTTCCGGTACTGTTGCGCACACAAAAAAATGGGAAGAATACTGGAAAGGGGAAAGCGAAATAACACATTTCATCGGGAAGGATATTATCTACCATCACTTCCTTTTTTGGCCGGCTATGCTCGAGGGAACGCAGGACGGCTTTCGCGCACCGGACAAAATAGCAGTTCGCGGTTATCTTAATTTAGAGGGGAAAAAATTCTCAAAGAGCAGGGGCTGGTTTGTTTCATTAGACGATTACCTTTCCGCCTTCCCTGCCGATTATCTTCGCTACTATCAAACCTCAACTACTCCGCATTCCGTTACGGATGCGGACTTCGTTTGGAAGGAATTTGCCGCAAAAATAAATAATGAGCTTGTGGCATCGCTTGGAAATCTCATACACAGGACGCTTGTGCTATTGCAAAAGCTGAATAATTCTACAGTGCCCTCACCAGAAGGGCTTGAAGCGGATGACAATACACTCCTTGCAAAAATAACTTCTACAAAAGAGGAGATGGAAAAATCAATGCTCTCCTTCCAGTTCAAGGATGCGCAGGAGAAACTGATGGCGCTTTCCGACGATTTCAACAAATACCTTTCTTCCAAACAACCCTGGAAGGAGAAAGACAAAAAGAAAATAAACAACTGCCTCTACGTTTGCACTAGGGGAATTTCCGCATTCGCAGTGCTTTTGCAGCCGTTTCTTCCATTTACTTCAGAGAAATTGGCCGGTATGGTGGGGCTTGGCGAGAAGAAGCTTCTCTGGAAGGATGCAGATGCAGAGCTTCTTCTTCCCGGCGTTAAAATAGAGAAGTTTGAGCCATTATTTAAGAAAATAGAGGATGAAAAAATACGCGAAATGGAGAATAAACTTGGGAAATAAGCGTATTTTTTCAGACTTGTCCGAAGGACAAGCAGAGGGGGAAATAAAGAAGATGGAAGAGAAGCTGAAAGGCGCAGTTTAGGCAATTTTCATTATCTCGGGAGTGTCAAGCACCTTTATCTTTTTTTTGTTGTTCTCCTCGTGCCTTTTTCCAATGCCTTTCCTTATGCGCCTTCCAATGCTAATAGCGTCTGCTTCGCTCATTTTGCTTTTTGAGGTTATGGATTTTAAGAGCTTCAAATCCTCAACCGTTTTTGAGAAGGCTTCCCTTGCAATCTCGGACCAGTTTATCATTCTAAGCCCTTCCATCTCCCTTTTCAGGCTGTCCGAAACCGAAACTGTGACGTTTGCCATTCAAACCACCTGTCAATTTTTGACAATAAGTGTATTTAATACTTTCTGTGAGTTCACGTATTTCATATCCTCGGCAGGTAAGTCTCAACCTCCCAGGGCGACACCTGCAATTTATATTCATTCCACTCCTGCCTCTGTGCCTGGCAGAGCTTTTCAAACACGTGCGCCCCAAGCGCCTTCTGCACCATCTGGCTCCCTTTCATTTCCTCTTTTGCCTCATGCAAATCCCTCGGCAGGGTGCTCACGTAAAATTTCTTCAGCCTATCATCATCAAAATCATACAGATTCTCCTCAACAGGCTCGGGCGGCTTCATTCCCTTTTCCATTCCATCCATCCCCGCTTCCAGCATCACCGCAAATGCAAGGTAGGGATTGCACGACGGGTCCGGGCAGCGAAGCTCACAGCGGGAAGCGCTCACTTTTCCAGGCGCGTATTTCGGTATCCTAATCAGTGCAGAGCGGTTCGTTTTCGCCCAGCAGATGTAAATGGGCGCCTCATAACCCGGCACGAGCCTTTTGTAAGAATTCACATTCGGCGCAATCACCCCGCAGAATGCACGCGCATGATTCAGCTGCCCTGCCACAAACGAGAGGGCGCTTTCCGACAAATCATATTTTCCGCTTCCGAAAAATGCGTTTTTTCCATCCTTCCAGAGCGACTGATGCACATGCATTCCCGAGCCGTTTATTCCTGAAATCGGCTTTGGCATAAAAGAAGCAAACAAATTATTCTGCTTTGCAACCATTTTCACAATCGTTTTGAAAGCGTTTATGCTGTCCGCAACGTAAAGCGCATTCCCGTATTTGAAATCAATCTCGTGCTGCCCGGGCGCAACCTCGTGGTGTATCGCCTCCACCTCTATTCCCATGCCTGCCATGAATGGAACGGTAGCTCTTCTTATTTCAGCAGCCAAGTCATTCGGCGCCAGGTCAAAATATCCGGCATTATCGTGCGTCTTTGGCACAATTTCCCCGTTTCGCGGGTGGAATAGGAAAAACTCCAATTCCGGCCCGGTTTTGTACTCAAATCCTTTTTCCTCTGCCTTTGCAAGCGCCCTTTTTAGCACATACCTCGGATCCCCCTCAAACGGCTTATTCTCCGTAGTGTAAACGTCGCATATCAATCTTGCCACTTCCGGAGCCCATGGCAGCTGCGCGTAAGTTGCCGCATCCGGCTTTAGCAGCATATCCGATTCATATATTCTTACAAATCCCTCTATGGAGGAGCCGTCAAACCACACCCCGTCCGCAAATGCCCCAAGCAGCATTTTCGCGTTTATTTCTATATTTTTTGCAGTCCCGAAAATGTCCGTAAACTGCATTGAGATGAATTTTATCCCCTTTTTTGAAACATCCTCAAGCACTGCCTCTGGCGTCATTTTTTCCCCATTCATAAAACTACCTCCGCAAAAGTTTGAACTTTTGGCATCTGATGCCAAAACCAACGGCAACGCCGTTGGGCAGTGTCCCGCAGGACACTCAATTCAAATTTTGTCCAAAGGACAAAAGTTTGACGTGTTGCTGGCGCAATCAATTAATATATACTTTTTTGAAAAAAAGAAAACAAAAAAGAGAAAATACACATAAAAAAGAAACAAATGAATAAGAAAGGCATAAAAATACCGCATGAATAAAACAAACGGGGTGTTTTTTTGGAGCTTTCAAAAAACGAGATGAAAATACTCAAAGTGCTTGCGAAAAATGCGAATTACTCATATAGGCAGATTGCAAAGGAAACCCGCCTCTCCCCATCCACCGTTATGAAGAATGTGGAAAAACTCAAAAAAGAGGAAATAATAAAAGCGCAAATCTCCCTTGTGGATTACGAGAAGCTCGGCTATGACGTGCAGGTAATCATACAGCTTAAGGTTTCAAAGGGAAAACTCTTCGAGGTGGAGGGAAAAATCGCCTCGGACAGGCATGTATTTGCAATATACGACCAAACCGGGCAGTACGACGCCGCCATTCTTGCCCGCTTTAAAACGCGGCGCGAATTGGACGGCTTTTTGAAGAAGATACAAACATTTCCCTTCATAGAAGATACGGAAACCTCATTAGTGCTGAATGTGATGAAGGAGAATCCAGTAAGCGTGTTCGAGTAGATTCAAGCGGGGGTTTGAATGATTCTTTATAAAGATTGTGAGAGTAAGACTGCCATTGATAGTTGTTTAGGAGGTGCATTTTCATGCAGATTGGCGAAGCGGTAAGGCTCTCAAGAATAGTAAAGAGGGGAAAGATTCTCCTTCTTGCATACGACCAGGGAATGGAGCACGGACCTTCAGATTTCAACGAGAAAAACACCAACCCCGAATACGTGCTTGACATTGCAAAAAAAGGAAGGTATACTGGCGTAGTGCTGCAAAAGGGGGTTGCAAAGCACTACTTTGAAAATTACGCTGGCGACGTGCCGCTTGTGCTCAAGTTAAACGGGAGAACAAACCTTGTGCCAAAGGATGATATTTACTCCTCTCCTGTAGCTTCAGTGAAGGATGCGGTGAATTTTGGTGCGGACGCGATAGGATACACCATATATATAGGCTCCCCGCAGGAGGCAAGAATGTTTTCGGATTTTGCGCAAATAGAAAAAGAAGCGCGCGATTTTGGCATTCCCACAATACTCTGGGCATACCCGAGGGGGAAGCACGTGCAGAATGAAAAATCCCCGGAGGTAATTTCATACGCGGCGCGCACGGCGCTTGAGCTTGGCGCGAACATAGTAAAGGTGAATTACACCGGAAGCGTGGAGAGCTTCAGGCACGTCGTTCAGGCGGCGCAGAAAACTCTCGTAATTTCGGCAGGCGGCAGCAAGCAGACGGATGCGGAATTCATTGAAAAAGCAAGGGAAGTGATGAAGGCGGGCGCCGCCGGCTTTGCCGTTGGAAGGAACGTCTGGCAGAATGAGGAGCCTATGAAAATTACGGAAGAGTTGAGAAAGGCAGTGTTTGGCAAGGTTGAATGAGTGTAGTGAATTTTATGGCAGAAGAAATAAGTTTGCACGAACACTTGGGCACGCTCAAAAGAAAGGAGCTTGCAGTGCTCATCTACTCCTTTTCACAGCTTGCCATTGACATACGCCGCGAACTGCCTCACAAATTAAGAGGGGGGGCGCACCAAAAAAACAAGTATGGGGAGATAAGAAAAGAGCTTGACGAGTGGACGAACAAATTCCTGATTGAACAGCTTGGGAACACGAAGCTCGTGAACAAAGTGTATTCTGAAGAGCTTTCCGAACCAGTAGTGTTAAACTCAAACGCGCCCTTTTTTATTTCCCTTGACCCTCTGGACGGCTCCTCCAACATAGAAACAAACAACCCCTTTGGAACGATAATGGGCATTTACGAAAACGACCTTCCCATTATAGGCACAAAAATAGTCGCTGCCGCATACATTCTATACGGGCCCATCACAACTCTTGTATACCGCGCAGGCGGGGGCACGCATGAGTTTGTAAAGCACCGCAAGGGAAACGAGGATTATTACCTCATAAATGAAAACATGAAGCTTCCCGAGCCGGGCAGGGTATTTGGAATAGGGGGCAACCCACTTGACTGGGACGGAAAATTCTTAAAATTTGCAAAAGACCTTTTCAGAAAGCACAAGCTGAAAGTCAGATACTGCGGCGCGTTTGTAGGGGATTTTTCGCAGATACTGCACCAGGGGGGCTTTTTCTCTTACCCCGCATCCCTTTCGCTTCCAGGGGGGAAGCTTCGCCTGTTTTTTGAGGCGCAGCCCATGAGCTATCTGATAGAGGGGGCGGGAGGGGCAGCTTCAAACGGGAGGGAAAGGATACTGGAAATAGACTCCACCTGCGTTGATGACACCACTCCTCTTTACATGGGCAACAAAAAAATCGTGAAAGAGCTTGAAGATGTTTTGGAAGAATGAAGAAAAAGAGTTTGAAGTGATTTTGGGGGTATGAAGATGTTTTAGGGTAATGAAGAAAAAGAAGGCATAATAGGATTTAGGGGAATAAAAAAAGGGAGTGTAAGAGGTTTTGGGAGAATGAAGAAAAAAAACGCATTTGTAAAGAGGCGCACGAATGCGTTGCGCTTTGCCGATTTTGGGGCGATGCTTGTTTTTTCAGGCGATTTTGAGAAAATGGGGGAGGATTTCTTATATTTCACTGGAAAGCATATTGACAGTTCAATTCTTCTTTTGAGAAAGAAGTGCCCTCCAATTCTTTTCTCCTC
Source organism: Candidatus Micrarchaeota archaeon CG1_02_47_40 (assembly GCA_001871475.1). Classification (GTDB taxonomy): domain Archaea; phylum Micrarchaeota; class Micrarchaeia; order Anstonellales; family CG1-02-47-40; genus CG1-02-47-40. The sequence continues at coordinate 186,925 of MNVE01000002.1, forward strand.
AAAACTGAATGCGCGCCTTGCAGGCAAAACCGGCATCCGCACCGTAATTTATGAGAAGAAAAAGCCATTTTTGCTTATTGTAAAATTCCTAAAAGGAGTGAAACAAATAGGGGTTGATTTTTCATTCATTTCCCATGCGCAGTACAGACGCCTTAAACTCGGCTTGAAAAGAAAAAAGTTTTTGGACTGCGGAAAAAAAATGCTTTTGCAGAGAATGGTAAAGGAAAAGGGAGAAATAAGGCAGATTGCGCGTGCGCAAGAAATGGCGCGCAAAATAATCACGGGGATAAAGCTTTCAAAAAATATGACTGAACAAGATGTTGCGCGCATTATTCTGCAAAAAACACTTAAAGCCGGCTGCACCCCTGCCTTTCCTCCTATAGTCGCATCCTCCTCCTCCTCTTCCAACCCTCACTACCCCCCGCAAAACAAAAAGCTAAAGGGAATAGTGATGATAGATTACGGGGTGAAATTCGGCGATTACTGCTCCGATATGACGCGCTGTTTTTTCCTTGGAAAGTGTGAAAAGGAGCGCGCGCTTTATGCAAAACTACAGGAAATTTCCCGCGAAATTTACTCTGCCATTCCAAAGCTGAAATACGTGCGCCAGCTTGATGCGCTTTACCTTTCCCTTTTCAAGAAACACTCCCTTCCCGCGCCAATACACCTCCTGGGGCACGGAGTGGGGCTAGAGCTACATGAATATCCCTCCATACGCTCCCGTGCAAGGGAAAGAATATGCCCGGGAATGGTTTTTACCATAGAACCTGGAGCCTATCTTAAAAGATACGGCGCGCGCTACGAGAACCTCATTTACTTTGACGGGCGCAAGGTTAAAGTTTTATAAACATAGAGTTGCAAAAAGGAGATGCTTCTTATATTAAACTAAAGGAGGAAGTAATTATGAAAGTAGTAATATCTGACAAAAACGGAAAATCGTACCAGGCTGAACTGCCCCCCGAGCGCATTTCTTCCCTTCTTGGGATGAAGATAGGCGACGAGGTTGAAGGGGCATTTGTAGGCGCCGCGGGCTACAAGCTGAAGATTACCGGCGGCTCAGACAACTCGGGCTTTCCCATGAGGGAAGACGTATCAGGTCCGAGAAGGATGAGCATTCTCATTTCTTCCGGCACGGGCTTTCGGCCGACGGAGAAAGGAGAGCGCGCAAGGAAAACCGTGCACGGCAACCAGCTTGACGCTGAAATTGCGCAGCTAAATACCATTGTAATACAGGAAGGCCCGCAGAAACTGGAAGAGCTTTTCAAGCCTAAAGAAGGAGAGAAAAAGGAGAAGAAGGAGAAGAAAAAGGAAGAAAAAAAGCCAAAGAAGAAAAAGTAGAAGGGTAAGAAAAAGAAAGAAAAGCTCAAAAAGAAGGAGAAGAAAAAGTAATTAACACAGCAAGAGGCAACCAATGCAGTCTGAAGTTAACATAGGCATGATAGGCCACGTAGACCACGGAAAGACTTCCCTAACGCGCGCCCTCAGCGGAAAATGGACAAGCGCACATTCCGAAGAGCTAAAGCGAGGCATCACCATAAGGATAGGGTATGCGGATGCCATATTTTACAAAACGCCAAAGGGAAAAGGCTTCTTTTATTCAATAAAAAAAGACGCCGCTTCAAAGGTGGCGCGCGCGGTCTCCTTTTTGGATGCACCCGGACACGAAACCCTCATGACCACTACCATTGCCGCCTCCAGCATCATAGACGGGGCGGTGCTCGTAATAGCCGCAAATGAAAAATGCCCCCAGCCGCAAACGCTTGAGCATCTGATGGTGCTTGACATTTTGGGGATACAGAATGTGGTGATTGTGCAGAATAAGATAGATTTGGTTTCACGCGAGGCGGCGCTTGCAAATTACAAGCAGATAAGAGAATTCCTGAAAGGCACAAGTGCGGAAAATGCTCCTATAATACCCGTTTCGGCAAACTACGGCACCAACATAGATGCTCTTATTGAGGCGATTGAAGAGACCATTCCCACCCCGAAAAGGGACGTTTCCTCCACTCCCCGCATGTACGTCACTCGCTCCTTTGACATCAACAAACCCGGCACGAAAATAAGCGAACTCGTGGGGGGAGTGATAGGCGGCTCGCTTTTGCAGGGCAAATTCCACGTAGGGGATAAGATAGAATTACGCCCCGGAATAACGAAAAAAACAAAGGATAAGGAAAATATCATTCCCATACAGCTTGAGATAACCGGATTGCGCGCAGGCAGCGAATCCGTTGAGGAAGTTGGGCCTGGCGGGCTTGTTTCAATAGAGACAAAGCTTGACCCTTCGCTTGCAAAGGGGGACGGGCTTGTGGGCAATTTGGTAGGAAAAGCAGGTGAAATGCCCTCTGTGCTAAGCGAGTTTGAACTTTCTTTTACTCCCTTAAAAAGAAGCGAGGTGCTTGGACAGCCGCTCAAATTGCAGGAGCCCATCGTACTCTCGGCAGGCACAGCCACCACTCTTGGCGTGCTTGTAAAGCAGAAAGGGCACCACCTTGAGCTGAAATTAAAGAAGGGAATTTGCGCCGATGAAAGCACCACTCTTGCAGTCTGCAGGAGAATAAACCAGCGCTGGCGCCTGGCAGGATGTGGAAAAATAATAATTAAAAAGTAGAAAATGCTTTAGGAAATTGCCTTTAATTTCTCAATCGCCTTTCTTGTTTCAGGGGAGCTGAATATTGCGCTTGCGACTGCAATGGAATCCGCACCCGCCCTTATTGCGCCGAGCGCGGTCTGTTCATTGATTCCTCCATCCACCTCTATCCTAACATCCTTGTTCCACCATTTCAGCTTTCTTATTTTCTGCTCCATCTCCTTTATGTATTTCTGCCCCGAGAATCCGGGGTAAACGGTCATTACAAGCACCATGTCAATGCTTCTTAAAAGGTCTTTTATTTTTTCTGCAGGCGTATCCGGCGAAAGCGCGATTCCCACTTTTGCGCCCATCTTCTTCACTATTGAAATGAGTAATTCTGCATCTTCTACTGCTTCGTAATGGAATATATAAGTCGCATTTCTTTTCCCTATCTCCTTAATCGCTTCCTCCGGATTTTGCACCATAAGGTGATATTCCGGTTCAAGGCCTGCGGGAATGACCGGCAGTTCGTTTGCCTGAAGCGTTTTATTCGGCACGAACTTCCCATCCATAATGTCCACCTGTATTCTTTTTACCAGACCGGCAACGTCCCTTGCCCTGCTCTCAAACTCCTCCTCATTTTTCACTAAAATTGCAGGAATAACTTCAACCATAATAAAACCCCTCTTTTATAATGCTGTCAAGATTTATATTTTCTCTGCCCGCACGCAGGCGATTTGGGAAAGCTTGCACACTCCCATAAACCCCGCTTCCCTTAGGCGGTTCATTACCCCTTTCTGAATGTCCTTTCCCCTGTATTTTCCGCCCACTCCCCCGGTGTAATGCAGAAGAATGCCTCCTTTCTTCAGCACCCTAAAGAGCCTCCTGTAAAATTCTCCGGAGTATAAAAGAGGCGCAAACTTAAAGGTAGGCGGGTCCAGCATAATTCTCTCAAAAGAGTCTGCTTCAAATTCAAGCACCTTCTCAAAAGCATCTCCCATCACAATTTCAATTTCTCCCCCGAACAGCCCCTCCGATGCTTCATTATGCTTCATAAGTTCCAGCACATTCTCATCCTTCTCAATGGAAATTACTTTTGCGCCCCTCTTTCTTGCTTCTATTGCTGTATATCCCAATCCCGTGCAAATATCAAGCACCTTCATTCTCTTTCCTACTTTCAGTGCATCTATTTTCATCTTCGCATCCGTAAGAGGGGATTTTCCCTTGCACGCGTGCATCCTTACCCCGTCTATTGTAAATGTATTGCAGTTCCACTCCTCCATCCGCTCAAGCTTGTATAAATGCCCTGCAAAAAACCCGAAGCCTTCCATAAGAAAATTTTTGCACCCCAAGCTATAAAAACCCTAAAAACACACAGATAAAGCGGGTGGTGCGATGGCGGAAGCGATTCAGAAAATACCGCGGGTGGACAGGCTCCTTCGGGCGGCGGATACTGCAATGCGTTTGAAAAAACCCGAGCTTGCGCTTTGGCTGGCGCTTCGAGCCTATGATGACAAGTGCAGATTCGGGGCGTTTGAAGACGCTGGAGAAATAATGAAAAAATTTCCTCTTTTGGAAGGCATTATGAAAACATACGAAGAAGAAATCAGGCCGGTAATCGCTGCGATTAAGAAAGGAACGCTGATATATGCAGTTCAGGATGCAATCGCAGCCGCAAAAAACTAAAACATGGCAATCACCACGAGAAATGGGGATGACGGCTCCACCAGCCTTCCAGGGGGAAGAAAAGTCCCCAAAAACCATCCCCTCATAGAAGCGTTGGGGGAAATTGATGAGCTTAATTCCTCAATAGGTTTTGCGCGGAGCCTTTGTGCTGAAAAGGAAACAAATGCTCTCCTAAAATCCCTCCAGTCCGGTCTCTTTTCCCTTTCATTTTCCCTCGCAGGGCAGAGTGGGAAAGCCCCTTCTTTTTTGCCTTTGGAATCCCAAATCGCTTCCCTTGAAAAATCCCTTCCTCACCTCTCAAATTTCATCTACCCTTCCGGCACCCCCCTTGCCTCTTCCCTTCATCTTTCCCGTGCAATATGCAGGAGGGCGGAAAGGAGATTATGCGAGCTTCTTGAGATTGGCGAGGCGCAAAAAGAGCATCTTGTCTACTTAAACCGCCTCTCCGACCTGCTTTTTCTGCTTGCAAGAAAGGAAAACCAGAAAGAGGGAAAGGAAGAGGGCTGGCAGGGATAGATTATTGCAAACCAGAAAAGTAATGCGACTGAATTAATAGCGTCCTGCGCCTTCTGGTTTGCAATAAGTGTTGCAGGACTTTTCTGCAACACTGTAATACGCGTTCAAAACAAGCTCCTTCTGCTTTGGGTCAACGTTTGGGAACTTTTCAAGTATATAAGCGAGGTCTTCTTTGCCGATGCCGTAAAGCTTGGCGACTTCCGCGTCAATCTGCGCCCTTGCAAGCATTCTGTCGTTTTCATCCTTTATTCCCTCCCGTATTCCAATTTCTTTCTTCAATTCCTCAAATTCGTCCGTGGTTGCTGTCAGCTGTGCGGTTTTCTTTGCGATTGCTTCAAACTCCTTCCCAGAAGAAAGGCGGGGAATTGGAATTTCAAGGAAATTGAACTGATTTACGTGAGCGCTGACTTTCTGTCTTATAAAATAATCCACCACAAAGCTGTTCATAACTCCGCAGAGAAAGCAAAGCATGCGAACATCAGTTCTTACAATATTTATAGTATTACCGCAAACGTACCCAGGCGGCACGACAGTAGCCAATAACGTTCTATAATTGGTTGAACTTGCCACATCTCTAAATCCGATCCAATAACCCGCATGATACCTCTTCTCCTCCTTCAAATTCGCCAAAACATCCTTTTCAAGCACGACATATCTTGCTGTCGGCGCCTCTTTCCATTGATGAGTAAATTGCTCTATATTCTTTCCCTCTAAAAGAGGAATTCCTCCGAGCCTGTCCTTTTTGAAGAGGTGCGCGTCGTTTGTCATATGGAAACCGCTTTGCATCTCAATGTTCCAAACCCCCCCAATCTCTTTCCCAAGAGGAGGGAATTTCAGCATTTTTTCAATTATCTCCTTGTCCCTCGGGCTTTTTACCTCCAGCACACTCCACGAAGTCGGAGAAGACCTTTTCACAAACTCCACATCCAAAACGGTCGGATTTTCAACCGCCTTCTCCAAATCTTCGGCTGTATGAAGGAAGAAAGCGCAGGGGAAGGAAGAGGTTTTCCCTCCCTTTTCAAAAGTAAGAAGAATGGGCTTGTAGCTTGCATGAACATCCGGGAATATTGCATGCCCTCTGTTCTCAAACGAATACAAACTCGCCACTTTGCACTTCTCAAAAAGCATCTTCCTTAATCCCTTCGCCCCCAAATCTGTGTAAATTCCGCTTGGCACTACAAAGCCGCACATCCCCCCTTCCTTCAGCAGGGTATAAGCCTTCTCCGTAAACAGCTTGTAGAGGTCAAGGTCCCCCGACACTCTCCTCCCCTCACCTTCCGCAGACTGGAATTTGTAATGCGACCTGAAATAATCGGAATACACCTCATATTCATTCACATAATCGTTCCATTCCTTTCTTGCCTGCGCCCTTTTTTGGAGAATCTCCTCCATCACTTTCTTTGCCTTCTGCGTCTGCAGGCTCTTGAACCCCTCATAATATTTTTCAAAGAATTCCTGCGAATTCGGCTTCCATTTTTCCCAAGGGGGGTTTCCAAGAACGACATCAAATCCCCCATGCTCAAAGACAAGCGGAAAATCCCGCTCAAAGCTGAAGAATTTCCTGTCATGGTCCTCAAGCAGTGAATTCCGCTGTATTATTTTTGGGTCGGGCAGTTTTTTCGGCGAATCCGCGACGCGCAGAAAGAGATTCAGCTTCGCAAGCCGGATAGCTTTTGGGTCAAGGTCTATTCCGTAAAGGCAGTTGTCAACAACCAAACCCAAAAAATCCGAAAGCCCTGCGCTATCCTGCCCTGTTTTTATCATCCGCTCCTCAAACCATGCCCTGAATTCCTCAAGCGCACGGGCAAGAAACGTGCCGGAGCCGCAGGCGGGGTCAAGCACCCTTATTCTCAAAGCGTCCTGCACAGAGGCGCAGTTCTTCAGCTTCTCCCCAAGAGTTGCCCGAACCAGATAATCAACAAAAAATTCAGGTGTATAGAATATTCCCGAACGCTTCCTTTTGTAAAGCTCCTTTTCCAATCCAATTCTTTTTGCGGTTTTCTTTATCTTATAAGAAAGATAGTTTTCATATGCGTGCCCAAGCACGTCTTTGCTTATCGCCTCAAATCTGTAAGAAAGACCGTTTTCGCGGTTTCTGTAAAAAGACTCAAAAACAGGCAGGAAACTCTCATTTTTTATGCTCAAGCCGTCAATTCGGTGATTGTCAAAGATAGTGCTGTCATAGACTTTCCGCATCTTCTCCCAGAATTTGCATAAATAATCTCTGTAAAACTGGACGCGCTTGTCGCTCCAGCTTTCAAAAACCTCGCGCATCCTTCTTTCCGTATCCGCTCCGTTGTCTTCAAGCTGACGGCAGAAGATAAGCCGGTTTAGTATAAGCTGAACGCAGGCGTCAAGGGAAACGCTCTCCCCATCCTCCTCAAACGTTTCCTCAAAGAGCCTTTCGTTGTCGTCGCGCAGAGCCCGTGTCAGCTCCTCTCTTGCGCTTATGAGCTGTTCAGTCAGCATATCCTCAATGTCCGCGCTTTCCTTCCATTTCTTGTGCTTTTTCGCGTATTCGTCAAGCCCGCCCCCTCCGTTTTCCTTTGCAAAAAGCAGAAGCCATCCCAAATACTCCGGGTTTGCCGAAATGCCGGACAAGTCAAACTCAAAAAGCTCCGCATTCCCAAAATCATCAAAAAAATCAGAGTTAAAAACCCGCCAGCGCACGAAATTTGTCAGTATAACCCAGCGTATTCCGCTGTTCTTGCCATAGTTTATTGCCTGCCTTGCGTCCTCCGGGTCGTTTAAGGAATTTGAAAACCTTTTTACCTCCATGTAGAAATCGTGCCTTGCTGCTCCAAGCTTTCTGAATGAATAATCAACTTTTTTTGTGCCTTTTCCCGTTCTTATTTTATACTGCGGAGTTACCTCCCTGCCAAGCCAATTCCAGTCCATCGCCTCAAAAACACAGCGCAAGTACTCTTCCGCTTTTTTCTCAATCTCTTGGCTTTTGTTCGGAAGCTTTGCATACTCTGCAAAAAGGCGGGAAACCTCTCGTTTTAATCTCTCAACATCAGCCATAAGACAAACCTTCGGAGAGGATGCTTATTAAGATTTTGCGGAGGCTACTCCACCTTATACTGCCTCATCATCACTCCCGCCTGCTTGAGCAGGGCAGTTGTCGCTTCCGTCATAGGATAATCGGCATTGTACACAACTTCTTTTATTCCTGAATTTATTATCATTCTTGCGCAGGTTAAGCAGGGGGAAAAAGTGACATAAATGGTGCTTTCCTTCACTGCAATCCCGTGATAAGCCGCCTGCGCAATCGCATTCTCCTCCGCATGGGAGCATAAGCATTCATCTAAATTTTTCGCGCTTTCCGAGAAATTGTTGCACCTTGGACAGCCTCCCTCATTGCAGTTTTTGCATCCTCTCGGAGTCCCGTTATACCCGGTAGAAACAATTCTCTTGTCCTTCACTATAACTGCCGCCACCTTCCTCTTTATGCAGTTGCTCCGTGATGCGACCATCTTTGCGATTCTCATGAAATACTCGTCCCAGCTTGGCCTGTCCGGCACGAACTCTTTTGAAATGCCGGCCAACACCCCGTCCAGCGCAAGGTAGAAACCCTTCAAATCCGCCTCATTCTGCACTTTTTTTTCTGCCATTGCATAAGTAGCGTGCGTATTCTGCTTTGTTTTCTCCTCGTTTTTCGCTTCCGCTTCCTCAATTTTCAAAAAAGCTTCCAGAGTATTAGGGTCCCCTTCCCTCTTTCTCCCCTTCATCCTCTCAAACCTGACTTTCGCAGAAGCCGTCACATAAAGCAGGAAAAAGTCCTTCCTTTCTCTAAAGGCTTCCACCTCTCCAGGGTTGCGGAAGGAATCAACAACATAATTCTTTCCCTCATCCTTCTTTATTTTCGCAAGTATTCTTTCCGCAAGCACTCCCGCACCAAACTTCTCGCGCAGTTCATTCCCTTTCCTTATCAGCCCTTCCCTCGTGATTTCCTCTCCAGCCTGCACAAGCTCCTCCCGTATAGCATCAGATAAAGAGTAGTAGTAAAAACTCCTTTTCATCAGGTATTCCGCGGCAGTTCCCTTGCCTGCGCAGTTTTCTCCCGTAAGCCCGATAATCATAGTTTCCCTCCCGCAAAATATATGCTTTCCAATCATTTTAAACCTTCTTGGGAAAGCGGAAAGAATATAAACACATTATCGCATATCTATTACCATGTTAAAAACGCACCCCCAGCCGAAAAAAGCAGAAATTCCAGCCTCCAACGGGCTGGGCACCAAATATGCCTCAAAGGCATTTCTGGAGAAAATGACTCTGCCGGATAAGGCAAACGCCATCCGAGAGCTTCGGGAGAGGATAGACGGCATAGAGAAAAGAATAATGCTTCTCAAGCAGAACCCCGGCGCAAACCAAAAATCACTCGTTGTATCAATGTCAATGAGGGATGCTTGCGAGCGGGATTTGGCAATAGTGCAAGATACCAAGCCGATAAAGATAACGGATGAGGGCGGCTTTAACGAAACCGATATACGGCCGAATGATTTTAAAAACTGGCGTCAAATGAACGGCAAGAGGCGCTGAACCTGTTTTTCAGGACATCACATAAAGAAGGTTATTGCTAAACTCTTTCGGAGCCGGCGCAATGTAATACTTATTCTCCTTATTATTCACGATTATTCCGCATTGCTCCTGTAGTTTGTCTGCGACTTTTGCAATACCATACTTTTTCATCTTCCCGACTATTCGCTTATTCTCAAGAAGCGCGCAAAGGTATTTGTCAGCCTCTGAAGAGAATACATGAATGAGAGAGGAGCTTATCCTTTTGAGATTCCCAATCCCATTCATCTTGGCAATCCTATTATCTTCTGCGCAGAATTTCAAAAGAAGGGAAAACGCATTCCAGCGCCCAAAATAATTTGAGGATATAACCAAGATTTCGGCAAGCATCCTTTTCCTGATTTTTGGGAGTAACTCTTCTGCCTGCATGAGCATCTCGTAGCTTTTAAGGAGGCTTTTTTCGCTGTATCCGCCGCTGCCATTCCTCTGCAGAAACCCCAATTTTTCAAGGAATTCTGCCACTCTCGGCAGGGATTCAAACATTTTCAGTGCGTCCGCTTTATTTGCAAGAGGCGCTGGTGTCTCATGCGCCGCTTCAAAACCGCGCGCGGGACTTCCGCGTTTCTGTATTCCGCCTGTGTTTAAGGTCTTTTTGCTTTTTCTTAGCGGAAGCACATGCACCGCCTTCATTACGGCATCCATGGATAATTTTTGCACCGAAAGGAATTTAAATAAGTTGTGATAAATAATGTAGTCAAGTATAGAGTATATACCATTAACCAATAATATTTAAGCAAAACTAAAAATATCTTGGAATTGGTGATTAATATGAAAGTATCAGTCCATAAAGTCCCAACTGCAGCTGCCCTTGCCAGGAGCATAAGCAAAGCAAAAACACCGGAAGGACTCGCGCGCCTTATCAACTTTTATAAAATCCCGCTGCTTGTTTCAGATCCATTCAATAAATGCCGCATCATTCCAGATGAACGGAGTGTCAAAACTCTTGCTGAACGCCCTTCAGCAAATGCGGTTAGTGGTTACAACAAATACAAAACAAAAGTAATCAGGATGTTCAACTTCTTTTCCGAGGATACGTGGAGCCGTGTTACGTGCATACTGGATGGGGATGCCCAAAAGCCGGATATGGGGCTTTTGTTTGATGAATCTCCAATTGCCGTGATTGTTTCAGGACAAACATATTCCTGCAATAAAGAATCCATGAGACGGCTTGCCTACGCCATCAGTTCAGGAATGCTCTTTGTTTGCGGAACGAAACCAGATTCAGACCGCATGGCTGGGATATTGGATATGATTGCAAAGTCAAACAAAATTCCTTTCAACATAGTCATAAATCCAAATTTCATGATATAATGCTTGGGCTCTAACCCAAAACAGCCCAAAAGATTGAAACGCACGGGAGAGGAAAATCATTTTCTTTATGTGCTCTTCTCTTTCTTACAACATTTTTTCAGTATTGCTCATCCTCCCGATTACTTATTCAATAAACCAGTTTCCATACGCAATTACCTAAACGGTAAACCCTCTTCAAACTCTTCCAAGCGGTTTTTCCAGTTCGGTTTAGCATAACAGTATTGAGCCACAACTCTTGATAGCACAAGCTTGCCTAAACGGGAGAGAGTAGGTGAAAGAAGGGAAAAGAGGTGAAAGAGAGGGGGGGAGGGATACTGCTATGGTGAAGGAGGGGAGGGAGGTTTACTGCGATGGGATTTTATAATAATGCCAAAGGTTTGAGCAACCCACAATTGACTGTACAAGAAATATTATACTTAAGATGACCGTTATGCCATATTCAGGTAAAGGTAAAAATACCCACACTAAAAAAACCGCTCCCAAAACCAACAACGGAGTTAGAAACAACATGATCCAAAAACCTTTTTTTCCAAAATAAAGATATATTGCTCTGGTTATTGGAATCTTTTCATCTTCTCTAACTGCTCTTTCCCAGCCCTTTGTCTTGCTAGACTTTTGCAAACTGATCACAGTTGTAAGATTATCAAATAAAGTCGAGATGAACGGCAACAGGATAAAAATCGCATCCGTGCTCAAATTTTTCGATATTTCAAAAAGAAACACCATAAAATCATCTTCTTCTCAAACTCCTTTACCTTTTCTCATTCTTTCTGTTCTTCTATCTGTAGAACGGGTTTTCCCGGCTCCTTGAAGTTTATAACTGCCTTGTTTGCAGCCAAAAAATCAAGCCCTATAATCATTTCAAATGGATTTGCGCCAGCCTGTTCGTTTGCATTTGCTGCTGCAAAAACTTCCTGTTTGAATTCAACCATATTACCCGCCGAATCTCTTAAGTTTATTGAGAGCTTTCCAAGCGTTTTTCTTTCAAACACAAATCCGGCGATATTGCTGTATTGGGGTGGGGACAGGCTGGCAGGTTTCAATCGCCTGAATCTTTTTAGGACATTTATGAATAGCATTGTGTTTGGCGCGCCGGTGTCTATCAGTGCTTTGACAAAACCAAGGCTCCCGCCTGCGTCTCTAAGTGAAATAGGCAGAAGTATCCTGTCGCCGCCATAAGCACGATAATTCTCAATAGGAACATCTGCCATAGCATCATCTAAAGCAATAGCTGAACATTCTTTGATAAGATGCGCTCAATTACTGCTTTAGATACGTCAATTTTTTGTTTTGCGGCTTCTATTATAAGTTGATCGTAACTGGCATTTGCTGCGATTACCTGCCGATTTTTAACCAGCACGAATTTGTTTTCGTATTCTGGGCGCAAAGAATCCAGGTTGTTTGACAACCATCTTAAATCGTTAGTATACGCCTCAAATTCGGAAACATAAGAAATGTCCATCGCATCACCAAACTTTTGTGATTCTTTAGGTTTATATTAATTCCGTTCGGCTTTTCCTCCTTCTGCATCCGTGCATCTGGCGTTTATAAATGTTATGGTTTTTTTACCGGGAATCCCGGTAGTTTTGTTTATTGATTATTTCTTAAATTCTTTTAGTATTTCCAATTAAGTTTTACTTATATACAAAGTACCATCGGACTTCTACCCCCTGCCCGCCTTTATAAGCAAATTCTGAACGAAATATTCTGAGGTGAGAAAATGAATATAGGAGAAGCTCTTTTGGAGTTGAAATCGATGAGAAGCGAGCTTGCAAGGCTGCAGGAAGCAAGAGAAAACAGTTTTAGGTGGGTAGAAGAAAAGCCCAAAGAAAAATTTGCAGAATCAAGCGAGGAAATAGTCGGATTGATTGAAAAAATAAGAAAATTCAAGCTTAATATAGAGGAAACAAATCATTTTTCGTATATCGATACGCCTGAAGGGAAGATGAGCCTTGCAGAGGCGATACATTATGTCGGAGATTTGAGATCCGAGCTATCCTGCCTTGAAAAATTAAGGGAAAAATACAAAAAGGAGAGAGAATATGGATGGGGAAGTGAAAAACTCCCAAAATTCGAGTATCAGATTGAACAGAAAGAGCTTCTTGCAAAAATCAGGGAGCTTGAAAAAAAGAAAGTAAGGATGGATGCCTTTCTTTCCTCGTGGAATTGGAAAGTGAAACTAAAAGAATAGCGCTCATGCATGAGACAGCAAAAAGAGGGGAGGGGCGGTAGAAATGCCGTCCATCACTACATGTGGCAAAACTGACGTGAGGGGATGCAAGATTATGGATGAAGGATTCGCGCACTTGTTGATTGTGGCTTAAAGCTTGTATCCCCTACTTTTTGCTGTTCTTTCTCCTTCGCATTCTTATTTTTCCTTCTCCGTCCATCCAAAATTCAACTCCTGCCTTTGCTTGTCCTCTCAAGTCATCAAGAATCATTTTTTTATCCTGCCTGAACTGCTTCCAATCAACGGAAGCTGCACCTGTTTTTCTTTCTATATTTGGATAAATCTCGCAAACTTCGAGGCATTTTTGCCCTTCACTTTCAAATTCAACCAAGCCGAAAAACCAACCTGAAGAATCCTTTTTCATTTCAATCACTCTCGTATTTCAACCTTGGAAGGCAGTATTTAAAAACAAAATTAGACGGCAGAAGTCCGACCCTCACTTTCTTCTGAAGTGAATTCTTGAATTGTTAAATCTCCCTCGATTTTGAGGACTTCCATCTCTCCCTTGATTCGAAGAGTTTCCGTATCTTCCTTTAGATGGGTTTGGAGAAGCATCTCCCTTCCCTCTGAACCTGTTCTGTGAATCCCCCTCTCTTCTTCTCTGCGTATTTCCATTCCTTCCTGTCTGCGTATTGCTTTCTTTTCTGAATTTATTATGTGAATTATAATCCCTTCTTTTATTTCGTGTATTACCCTCCTTCCCCTTATCCGGCGAAGCGTGCTTCGCTTTAAACTGCTCGGGTATAACGCCTTCTTTTCCCTTTAGTATGACAGTTCTTCCCCCTCTTCTGATTATTTCAAATCTGTTTCCCCTCGGGTCTTCCAGCTCGCATTTTCCCTCCATGCCAAGCTCAAAGAACAAATCATTCTCCGAAATCATAAGCTCAAGCGGATAGCCGGAGTATTTCATAAAGCCAAGCTCCGTATACTCCTCCTGCAAATGGGAAACTTCAAGAGAAGCAACCGCTCCCACAACATTCCCAAACCCCCTCCATGCCTCTACAGCAAGCGTATTCGTCACATTCGCATAAGGAGAAAGTATTGTGCCATACTCCTGCACTAGGGAAGGCTCGCTTGCCATAAATGCGAAGGGTTTTTCCTCCGAAATTTCTTTTATCTTCCTCTCCAATTCAGGAAGTTCCTCATCAAATGCAACGCGGGGCGTATCCACCACTATCTTTCCCTCTTTGGCAATTTCAGATGAGAAACTCTCAAGCGGCACAACAAATGGATTTGCCCTATTCTCCTGCAGCTGCCCCCTATTCTTAAGGTAGAATAAATCAGGAATGGGTGCAAAGGGAAGCTCTTTACTTTCAAATGAAAATTCCTTCGCACTCCTTACCTTCAAGGGAGAATACCCTTTCAAAAACCTGTCCTCAATCTGCGCCCTTGCGACTTTATACAGCGTATCTCCAGTTCTGATGGTTTTTATCTTAAGGGTGCACTCCTGCTTTGCTTCCGGCACTTCCCTTTCCCCGCTATAAATTCTGAAAATTTCAATTATTTTCCCGCTTGAGCTTGCGCGTATTGAATCCCCAATTCTGATTGGGGAGGAAAGCCTTACATGCGCTCCTTGCTTATCCGCCTTTATTACCTGCCCTATAAGCGAGCCTGAAAAGGCAGGCGCGCCGGAAGAGGTGAGCTTCTCCTTTCTTGCCTGCCCGAAAAGATACCCTCCTGTATAGCCTCTTGCTGTGAATTTTGACAAATCCCCTGCGCTTCCCGAATCTATCGCACTCCTGTAAGCACTCACTACATTTCTTACATAATTCCCATCCTTCAATCTCCCCTCTATTTTCACACACGCAATTCCCGCTGAAGAAATCTCCCTCATCCTTGAAATAACATTCAAATCCTTTGTAGAGGTTAAATATCCGCTTTTCACGTACTTTCCATCGCAATAAAGCTTCCAGGGAAACCTGCAAATCTGCGCGCACGCACCCCTGTTTGCGCTTCTTTTAGTTTGTATGAGGCTGAAAAGGCACTTTCCAGAATAGGAATAACAAAGCGCCCCATGGCAGAATATTTCCGTTTCTATGCCGCTATTCTCTTTTATTTTTTTTATCTGCTCTAAATTCAATTCCCTTGCAAGTATAATTCTTGAAAAACCCAAATTTTTCAGGAGTTTTGCCGTTTTTGAGTTGTGCACTGATAATTGAGTGCTTGCATGAAGGGGCAAATCAGGCGCAATCTCACGAGCCATCCTCGCCACTCCCAAATCCTGCACTATTAACGCGTCCGCCCCGTGCTCGTATGCGAATTTTATGTGCTCTGCCACCAGCTTTAGCTCCTGCTCAAAAATAAGCGTGTTCAGAGTAATGTATGCCAATACGTCATTCTTGTGGCAGTATTTTATTCCCCCCGCAAGCTCCTCCTGCGTGAAATTTCTCGCACGCATTCGGGCATTCCAGACAGAGCCCATATACACGGAGTCTGCGCCTGATTCCACTGCCGCCTTAAGAGAAGCAGGGCTTCCCACAGGTGCCAAAAGTTCCGGTTTCATAATTAGGTTATGGCGTTTTTGGCTTATAAAACAGCAAGACGGGAAGTTTATAAGCACTCCGCTTCATAAACAATATGAAAAGTGGTGATATAAATGAAAGGAAAAATAAAGATGTTCAACCCGGCACGCGGCTTCGGCTTCATAACCGGAGACGACGGAAAGGACGTGTACGTGCACACTTCGGCAATTGAAGGCGGAGTTGCGCTTGCAGTCGGAGATGCGGTAGAGTATGAAACCGAGCAGTCCGAGCGCGGGATGCGCGCAAAAGGCGTAAAAAAGATATAACTTCTCTTTTTTGCAGGCTTTTTTTATTTTCTTAAGCCTAATTTAATTTTTTTTATTTTCTTAAGCCTACTTTAGCTTTTTTTTCTTAAGCCTAATTCTTGCTTTAACTTTTTTTACGAGATTGCTTTAAGCCTTTTTATTTTCCCAAGCGCAGCCTTTACTTTAACTCGTTATTTATCTTTCAAGCCCAGCCCTTACTTTAGTTCCTTTTTACTCAAGAGGATTTCTTACTTTAACTCTTTCTCTAAAATGAAAAAATCCGCCCCATCTTTAGTAATCATATTAACCGTATGAAACCCCAGCTTCTCGCAAAGCACCTGCCCTATCTCATTTCCCCCTTTCACTTCCGTCATAATCTTTCTGTATTCAAGCTGCCTTGCCCTCTCCTCAAGCCCGTTTCTCAAACTTTCAGTAATGCTGCTTCCAATGTATTGCGGATGCACCTTCAATCCGTTTATTACTGCGGTGCGCCTGTCCTTTTTTCTTATGCCTCCCATTGCCACAAGCTCCTTTCCTAAATATACTACTATGAAATCTCCTTTTCCCTCAAGGCAGGCAGTCTGCATATGCTCCGGGCTTATTTCCAGCCTTTCAGAAGAGTTGGCTGTCGGCTTTGGTAAAGCAATTTTATTCAATTCCATTGCCTTCTTTAAGTCCTTCTTCTGCTCAAAGCACCTAACTTCCGGGTTTTGTTTGGTATTCATGCTAGTATTATGTATGAGGTAGTATATAAGGGCGAGAAAATGGGCAGACGTTTTTACACCTCAAGCAATGTCAAAATCTCCTTCTCAACGAGAGAGAATTCAGGAAGCTTCTCAAATAAGAGCGGCTTGAGCTCCCCCTTCCAACGCGTCTCCTTCTCCTTCACCTTCTCTGCAAACGCCTCCTTTGAGAATTTATTCCCGTAATAATTCAACTTGGCATTCACGAATTTTTCATCAAACAGAATTCCCTTGTTTTTAGCAAGGAAATGAAGGTCGTAAAGGTCTCTTGCCTTATCCCGTGTCATTATCGCCCTGATTTTCTCTGCGGCAACTTCTGGCAGAGCCATCCCCAAAACCATTTTTGAAGGCAGTGAATATTGATTCTGCACAAAGGGGAGAGAAAGGGCATTTATAAGTGGTTTTTCCCTCTTGCTTATTTCCACATACACGTGGCAGAGGTCAATCTCCCCGGTGTTAAGCGGCCCCTTTGCGCTTATCCGAAATGAAAACGACTGCGGAATCCCTTTTTCTTTTCTTACTGAATTCTCAACCCCGAAAAACCGCAGGCTTTCGGACACTTTCCCCGGCAAATCCTGCGGAATCTCCTCCATGCAGGTGAAATCCAAATCCTCCGAGAATCTTGGCAGCCCGTGGAAAAACCATAAGTAAGTGCCTCCCTTGAAAAGCAGGGGATATTCGCAAAGCGAGAGGAGTATGAGCGACTGTATGTAATGCTTTTCCTGCTGCCAGGGCCGAAGATTGTTCAGCTTTGCAAGCTTCTGCAGGGTTTCCTTGTCAATCATTTGAACAGCCTCTCAAGCTTCTTTTTTCCCTTTCCACTGAATCTGGAAACGTATTCCTTAAGTTTCTTTTTGTCAAGTTTTCCAGAAATCTCTTTATAAAAAGACAGGGGCAGGAGGTTTAAGTATGCCATGTCAAGCACCGCCTTTTCCCTGTCCGCAAGCATTATGTAGCTATCTCCTTTTTTCTTTCTCTCAAACCCAAAGAAAAGGGAAGGAGGCATCTTATGGTAATAAATTCCAAGAGCCGGGTAATCACGGCTGTTTCTCGTTGAAACGCACTCTATTTTTACGGGAATTTGGCTGAAAAGCCCGTGCAGGGAAAGCGCTGATGCGAAAGAGATATAGGAAGGTTCGTAAAGCTGTGTCGCTATTATGAAATCGTCATCCGAAAAGGATATTTTTCCCCTTAAGATTTTTTTTGCCAATCCCGTTTTTGCCAATCTGTTTAGGTAAACGGTTGCAACTGCCCTTGATTTTGCAATCAGGTTGGCAAGTTGCTGAACAGTGAAAACCGCCCGTGTGCTTCTTATTGCCTTATCTCTTATCTGGTATAGGTTCATCATCACACCCAAATAACAATATTGTTATACTGGTAAAACAATATAAAGCTTTGCTTATACTCCGAACTCTTCCGTGCTTACCCATTCAGCCTTCAGCAGAGCCCACCAATCCAATGCCAGCCCGCTCAACAGGTATTCGTAGGGAAGATAGCCATATCCTCTTTCTCCCCATTCCTCCCCCCAGGAATTGCGTATAATGAATGCTCCCTTGCATCCCCCTATTTTCATTTCATCCTCATACCCGACTGCCATTACAGCATGCCCGCCTAACACTTCTTCCTCTTCTTCTGGAAAGGGTATTTTGCCTCCTTCTGCCTCCTCTATTGAGGCATATACTCTAAAGCCAAACATTGCAGGTATTCCTTCGCAAAGCGTTTCCTTTATCTCCTGCAAGGAGGTTAATCTGAAATACGCAAGCGCCTGATAATTCTGCGCAAATGAATAGCAGAAGGCAGGAGGCGCCTCATCCAAACTCTTTTCTTCGTATTCCCAGTATTTTTCAGGGGGCGCTCCGAACAATGCCAGCGCTCCCATTGTAGTGCGTATGTATGCGCCGGAATCTCCCTTGCTCTGCATTAAATCCCTTGTGGATTTGTAAATAAACATTCTGGAAAGCGCACCTTCCTTCTTGTAAGTGCGTATATTGTGATACTCCAGCAGAGCTGCCGCCGCATTTGCAGTGCACGAGCCAATCTCTCCCTGATTGAATATTTTGGGGCAGTCTTTGCGCAGGTCTATTTTTGAGGGAGTTTCCTTTTCCTTCTTAAGAAGAGCCTTTATTTTGGGCGTTTCTCTCGTGTAATCCCTTTCATCCGGCAAATCAGGCAGCCAGCCGAATTTCATGCAAAGATTAGGAGGGGAAGGAAGAAAAGGCTTTGCGGGGGCGAGGAGGAAACGAACAGACTGTTTTGGGAAAGCCGCTCTCTTAAGGGAAAGACTTTTAAGGTGTTATAACGCCTAATTTAGCATTGCATCCCCGTGGTTGCCTGGCTTCGGTCGGGCAAACGCGGGCTTTAATGTTGATTTTTAATGCCCCAAACAGCCGCCCTTTTTATAGACGGTTCCAACCTTTAATGGCTGATTCTTCAAGGCGCCTCTTTTCTGTAGATTTCCAGAAGTTCTTGGCAGAAGTCTTTCATCTTTTCATCTCCTATCTCCTTTGCCGTGCTGCAAAGGGTGAGAAGATTGAAGGACGGCCGAAAATTTTTTAATGACTCTAAGCATTTTAGGATAGTTATCGACAAGTTCTTTGTATGTAACGTTAATTG
>MNVE01000006.1 GCA_001871475.1 Candidatus Micrarchaeota archaeon CG1_02_47_40
TTTGCGTTTGAGGCGTGCGAGGTGACTGAAACGTTAAGATACCCCCATGGAAGGGAGAATTGGTCTCGCATAGTTGCATTGTTCCCATATGCGTCGTAGCAAACTACGGTCAGGTTGAAATCGCCCGAATCATTCAGCGCATAATTTGCCGTTAGTATTCTGGAATTGCCTATAAATGAAGTGGAATTGCTCTCATTTATTAGGGAAGTTCCGTCAGGCTCATTTGTTAAAAGGTAGGTGCAATGCTCCAAATCATTGTTTTCATCCGAACAGCTTGCGTTTATGCCTGCTATTGTTTCCCCGTAAGTGAAGGTGGTGCAGTTGCGGTAGATGCCATTCGCTCCTGCGCATGAAAGATTGCCCATAATCGGCGCCTGCCCTCCTGAAATGTTTATTGAGAAAATGCTGGCAGAACTCGTGTTCTCAAGCCCCAGCGTATTGTTGCACGTTATATTCCAGAAGTAATTCCCGTTGGGCAGATTGTTCCATACTGTTGCATTCACTCCTTTAGCTGCATCTATGGAAGTATTGTAGGTTGTTCCGTTCACTATAAGTGAGCACACATCAACCTCAAGAGCGCCTATCTCGTTTGCAAGGAATATGAATTGGGCACTGGCGCTTGAATAATTCACCGAATTGTTCTCGGGCCAGAGAAGGGTGATGTTCGGGCCTAATGCGCTTGTGACATTCACGGTTATGTTTGCGGAAAGGTTGTTCCCGCTTGAATCATTCACTGAAAGGGATATGTAATAAACCTGCAGCGCGAGCAGGGTGCTGTTCTCCAGCTGTCCCGTGCTCCTGTTCATAGTGAAGTTTGCGGTGTCATTTACTGAATAGGAGTCTATTGCGTCATTGTCCGAAGCGTTCACAGTATAATTCAGCGCGCTTCCATACTGCAGGGTGATGTTTTCAGGCGTCTGGCTCCAGGTCGGGATGGAGGAATCGCTTCCCGCGCCAATGGGTCCGTAATCCGCGCCAAATCCTGTCCAGTTCCCGCCTGCGGTGGAGGCATTGTAAGGATAGCCGATTCCCGTATCCCCGTAATTGTCCCCGTCCGAGTCATATATCGCAACTCCCCTTATATTCTGGTAGTAGTTTCCCTGCCCCACTCCATTTACTGAAGTGTTGAAGTAGTTCTTTGCGTTCCAGCTTCTGACATAAACAGAGCAGTTGTACAGTTCGTTGTAGAAGAATGATGTGTTTTCGGAATTGGCAGAAATGTTTATGCAGGTTTTGCTTCCGTTTATTGTGACATTTCTTATGATGGTGAAGTTGGAGCCGGTTATATTTATCGCGTCTTTTCCGGTGTGCGATGAGATGAAGCCCCCGGTCACATTGATGTAATTTGAGCCGTCAATGATAAGGGCAACGCCCGAAGAGGAGCGCAGTGTTGAGTTTATTACCTGGTTGTAATGGGCGGAGCCGGAAGTTGAGGAAAATACCATTGCGGAGTAGCTTCCCGATGTTGCGGTCAGGTTTATGAATTGGTTGTTTGGGGCGCTGGAAACAAGAAACACTGCGCTGTTCAGAGTTGAGGTGGCGGTTGTGTTTGAGAATATGTTGCGCGTGGCGCTTGACTGCATATAGATTGCGTTATTTGTGTATGAGGTGAAGTTTGAGTTTGATATGTTGTTTTCGCTTGTTGCGGAAATGCCGATGCCCGTCTGCGAGTATGAATAGCCGCTGACTGCCGAAAGGGTGTTGTTGGCGCCGTAAACAATGTAGAAGGCATAGCTTGTGTACGAGCTTGCGTTTGTGTTGGTGATGTTTGTGAAATTCACCCGATTAAGGTAGATGGCAATGCTTGCGCTTGTTGTTCCGCTTGAATCGATTATGTTTGCAGAATCGGAAAGTAAATAAATCGCAGTCTTATTCTGCGCATATGCGCTGGTGTTTTCTATCCTTGCGAATTCCGAGCCGTTGCAGATGTAAATCCCGTATCCCTGCCCATGCGTAGTATTTATGGTGGTGTTCAGTATTGAGCTCCTGTTCGCTCTGTTGTAGAATACGCCCATCTCATAATTCTCTATTTGGCAGTTTCTGATAGTGGCGTTGAATTCGCTTGAGTACATTCCGTAAGAGGCTGATTGGTTGCTTCCGTTTATCATGCCCCCCTGGCAGTCTATGGTGTTGTTCTCGCCTCCATCTATGTACACTCCGTGCGAGCGGGAGAGTATGGAAATGTTCGAAATCGAGTTGTTGTTGGAGCCTGCTTTGAAGCTTAGCGCGCGGACGGAGTTTTGCGTCTGCGAGTATATTGCCGTATTTGAGACTACGCTGTTGTTGGAATGGTCATACCCAAGCCCGTATCTTGAGCCGTTTGTGCTGACATTGGTTATTGCCACTCGGTTGGAGTATTCAATCGCAATCCCTATTCCATTCCATGTTGCAGAGGTATTGATGGTAGAGATTGTGCAGTTCTGGATTGTCCCTTCGGAGGTATAATTGAAGAATATGCCGTTTCCAAAGTCCGTTATCCTGCAGTTCTTTACTGTGGTGTTGAATTTGTCGGAGTAGACTCCGTGCGTATTGGTAGCGTTTGCGCCGCTTGCCGCATGCCCCTGGCAGTCTAATGTGATGTTTTCAGCAGAAACATTGAAGCAGGTGCCGCCATTCCAGCCTGAAATATCGGCAGACAGAGTATAGCTTGTTCCTGCTATTGAAAGGTTTGCGCATGAAGAAAGCGCGCTTGAAAGTATGCTCGCATTGTCGCTTGCGTTTAATGCATCGTGATTCCCTTCCCTGTCCGCGCAGGAGATGTTGTAAGTCCAGTTCCCGCCTGTGGAGAAGGTGCGGTTATACCAGAAGAGCACTTTAGCAGCATCAAAGCTCATGTTGCTGTCCGCGCTGTCGTTAAAGGTTATGTTGCACTGCCCGGAGTAAATGAAGGTCCCGTTTGTGGCGTTGGAATAGTTCGCGTAGAAGATTACGTTCTCGCCCATTCTCTTTTCCAATCCCGCATAGGGCATTCCGGCATCAGTCTCATCCCATATTGAGAGGTTTGCTGTGTATCCCTGCCCTCCCGCATAAGCGGAGAAGGAATTTACGGAGAAGGTGAAGGTTCCATCGCTTGCGAGCGCAAAGCCGGAGTAGTCCTCTGCAGGCGAACATGCCCATCCCCCTTCTGAACAACTCCCTCCCGCATAATTCCATTCATCGCATCTGCAAATCCTGTTTACCGCTATTCCATTCGTCTGCATCCTTATTGTGGAGTTTGAGAAGTTGAAAGTGGTGGAGTTGAGAGCCATTATAGAAGTCATGTATTTGGTTGAGTTTGATGAGTTTCCCGTGTGTTCGCTTCCATTCACAAACTGCACGCTCAAAGAGATATTTACAGTAGAGTTTAAGCGGGAGAACTGTATTCCGGTTTCATTCGTAATATTCAGGCTTAACGTGTAGGGGTCTTCCAGCACGCCGGGGAAGCTTGCTATTCCGTTTGTTCCCTGCGAGAGGTTGGATGAGTTTAGGATATACATGTTCCTGTCCCGCAGGGTAAGGTTCGTGCTGTTAAGGGAAAGCAGGCTTGCATTCACCGCCGTAATATTTATTGTCAGGTTGTTCGGCTCAATAGGCATATCCGCGTGGTGCGAGGAGGAAGCGTTCCAGGTTTCGTTGAAGCGCGTGCCGTTTATGGTGACATTGTCAAATACGAAAATATCCCAGTAGATATTTGTGTCAGGGTCAAATCCAAGAGGCAGGACGAATGCGGAGTAATATGCTCCCACTTCCTCTCTTACTATTTCCCCCGGGTAATACTGCGTTCCCATATAGGTTCCGTCAGACTGGAATACCTTTACCGTAATGTTGTGTATGTCTATTGCCGTCCCGTCCCTCTTTGTGGAAATATTCAGCACAGCCGCGTCTCCTATTGCATAGCACATCAATCCGCCGCAGTTTCTCGTGTTTGTCTCGTAGAGGAGAGTCTGGTATTGCGCAAGCCAGAAGGAGGTATTCCCCCTCCAGTTGTCTCCGCTTGTGTTATATCCCGCTGTCAGGTTTGTAATATTCACGGAGATATTGTGATAGCCTCCTGTCGCCATCAGATTTTTCATTATCGTGTATTGGCATATTCCCGTGCTCCCGATTGTGGTGTTCGTTCCCGCAAGGGTGCCGTTCACGTAGAATTCGCAGGCGGCTGATGGAATTGGGGCATTTGGATTATTTTGCTCCACCACCTTTGCTTGTAAAGTTAGGTTGTTCCCCACCCAGAGCATTGGGTCCTCGTTTGAGGAGTCTTTTCCTCTTGGCACTATTGTATCATTTATAGGGAAGAGAATGATTGATTTTGCAGGAAGGATGACGGCAGTTGCTATGCTTGAGTTTGCGCTTGCCGTATCCGTATATCCGTCTATTACATTTATTTTGCAGGTGTAATTTACGTTCTCCCCTAATGCGCCGTCCTGAAGCTGGTTCATGGAGAATTGCTCGTATATTCTTTTTATTCCCTCATCTGAGATGGAGTGGTTGAAGAGGAGGAGATTGTCAAGCGTGCCATTCAGATAGCCGCCCTGGCAGTCTCCCCCGTTTCCTTCTGCGCCTATGCACGCTTTCGGACTCGTTCCCGCGTATGCAATGCTTCCAGAGGGCGTTTCATTTGACGCAGCCAAAGTGCCGTTAATGTAGAGTTTCAGAGTCTCTCCGTCATAGGTGAATGCCACGTGATGCCAGGTGTTTGCGCTCATGCTTATATTTGAGATATTCACTCTTGCGGTGTAATTGCCCGCGCTTGTGTTTATGACTGCGCAGAGTGTTCCCGCTCCTCCGCAGTAGGCTGTGGAGTTTAAGCCAAGGTAATATCCCCCTCCGTCAAACTTTGAGAGGAGAGTTTGCGGCGCCGGTTTTGTCAAATTGTAGAATTTCACCCAGACGGCAGCGGAGATTTGGGTTGGTTCAAGCGAAGAAGAGTGAGATACTGAAACATTTGCACTCGTTCCATTAAACGCATAGCATCCTCCCGAGTTAAACCTCGGCGCGCAGGAATTGCTCCATCTTGCATTTACAGCCGTTCCGCTGTTTGCATAAGTTGAGTAATCGCTTACAGTTGTAGAGTTCATGTCAAATGGCATGTTCAAAAAGGCGATTGAAACGTTGTCAGCCCTCCAGTCATATATATAGATAAGAGAGTCTGAATCTGTTGCATTTATTGGGGAGCATGCCAATACCTGTTGAGTAGTAGTGTTCCACATCCTATACTGGTCTAGGATTTCGCCTGCTGTAAGCGCCCTGTCATATGCTCTTACCGCATCCACAAGCCCGTTGTAGTAGGTTGAGGCTGCATTCATTCCGATTGCAAGATATTCTCCGTTTATGAAAATCCCGTTGGAATTTGTGGAGCCTGCACTGCCATTTATGTAGAATGTGCCGGAAGAGTTTGCGATGAATTCCCATTCTCCCGCATTTGCATTCTTTCTCCAGAAGGTTATAGAAGTAATGTTTGAGCCTGAAATGTTTATGGAAACATTTCCATTCACTCCCGTGAAGTTGAACGCATTTCCTATTCTTCCGGTAACGTTTTGCACTGTTCCGCTTACGCTTCCGTTGTAATCTCCCTCTTCATCAATTGCATTTCCTTCCAACTGCCATTCAGCTAATAAGCCGTTTTCGGTTTTCTTTGCAAAAGTGGAGACGTATGCTCCTGCTATTGTAGGGGCGGTATTTACTGTTGCGCTCATGGGTCCGTAGTCCGCTCCCAAGCTGGACCACTTGCTTGAGGTTGAGGATGAGAGGGGGTAATCGTTTCCAGTATCTCCATAGCCATCTGCATTCGTGTCAAATATCTGCATGGAGGAAATTGTATCGTAGTAGTTCCCCTGCGCTGTTCCCCCGATTGTTGTGTTGAAGGTGTTATTGCTGTTCTTGTTGTCTATGTAAGTTGTGCAGTTGTAGAGTTCGTTGTAGAAGAATGAGTTGTTTTCCGAAGATTGGGAGATGTTTATGCAGGCACGGGAGGCGTTTATGGTCGCATTTCTTATGATTGTGAAGTTGGAGCCTGTAATGTTTATTGCGGAATGCCAGCCTGGGGTTGTGGAGGAAGAGGAGTAGAAGCCGCCCGTAATGTTGTTGGAGAGGGAGTCTGAAATGAAAAGACCGTATCTTGTCCTTGAAATGCCTGTGGAGTTTATGAATGAGTTGTTTGAGCTGGAGAAGAAGGAGATGCCATAGCCGGAGGTGGAGATACCTGTGGAGTTTATGAATGAGTTGTTTGAGCTGGAGGTGAGGAGGATGCTCCAACCAGAGGGGGC
>MNVE01000011.1 GCA_001871475.1 Candidatus Micrarchaeota archaeon CG1_02_47_40
TCCTGCGTTCATTCCCATGCAAACAGAATAAGGCATGCCAACCGGATTGTCCGTTCCGCATACTGTATTATTCAGCTCAAGAAAAAGAAGCACAATCAATATCGCAAGGTACGCCTTTCCCCTGATTTTCAGCCAATTTCCCGCGACAAACCAGGCGGACAGGCTAAACAAAACAGCAAAGACAGGCCCGCCAAGGTAAATGAGAGGAGTTGCCTGCCCAAAGCCGGAGGCGGTCTGCTGGGGAGCGGGAATTGCAAACGGCGTGTAAGGTATAGGAACCGCCACCCAGTTTGAATAAGCGCATTTCAGCCCTTCACCCTTCAGAATTCCCTCAATTGCGCATCCGAGAAAATGCCCTGCCTCATGCACATTGAAATTCACATAAACAAGAAGAGAAGAGATGATTGCCGCAAGGATGAAACTGCCAATTATCAAACCCGAAACCCTAACTCCAAATGAAAATGCCTTTCTTACTCTTTCTTTTTCCATTTCTCCGCCTCACTTATCAAATCCATTTTGTGAAATCACCGCTTTCATCTAATGGGTTATCTTCTGATGATAACTTTGATGATACAAAAGTATAACTCTTGTTTCACTTTGCACGGTTTTTCTCTATTTCATTCGCTCCGCCGAAAAACGATAGCGAAAGCGTGGAAAACACCCGCGTGTGCAGTTTATTTATAAACCGGTTGCACGTATTGGTGCAATCCTATTTATACCCAATGCGCCGGCAGATGCGCCTATTTCATTCACTCCGCCTCTTTCAGGGGTATTCTCCCGCCCCAAATTTCCCCAAGCGCCTTCTCATCCGCCTTCCTTAAGCGCTCTTTCTGCCTCTCAAGCTCCTTCTTTGAAACCTTTTCAAGCTTTTTACCTCCTGCCACTTCCCCTATTCCTCTTTTCCAGTTCTCTTTTTTCAAAAGCCCTTCCTTTTCTTTTTCCTCATTTTTGTCCCTATTTTTACCCTTTTCTGCCCCTTTTTGTTCAAAAACCCCCTCTTTTTGCTCTTTTTCCATACCTCTCACCTCTTCCTTTTTCCCTGCGCCAGCCCTGCCTTTCCGCTTCTTTTACTCTCTTTTACCTGCTTTTCAATCCGAATCTTCCTGCTCTTTCTTTTCCTCTTATCTTCCTCCCCCTTTTCGCTTTTCCGCATTCCCTCCTGCTTTCTTCCGGCTCCCTCTCATCTTCCCATGCCTCACCTTCCCTTCCGTTCTCTCCTGTTTCCTTCTCTTCCCCTCCTCTTTCCTCTCAAACACCAATATCGGTATCTCCAGGCACTTCTCCCCATCCGAGAGAAGAAGAAATCCCTCCTTTCCCCTTCCCTTCCTGAAATGTATTACCGCATCCTCATGCATGAATGTGCCCTCATAAAACACCGGCAGGATAAGCTTTTCCTCCCCTTCTGAAAGGAAAGCGCAAAGCTGTGCGTGCCTTGCAAAATGCTCTCCTAATTCGTATTTCTCCAATGCCATCCCAAACTCAATAGGATTATCGCTTGGGGACATCAGGGGCCAGAATGCTGTAACTCTTTTCTCCATAATATTCTATCAATCAGTAGAATTATATACCTTTCCATTTACAATTTCAATATGACGGATACAGACTCCTCCCCAATAGAAAAAGATATAAATACCCTTTCCGTTTCCATACGCGTGGGAGATTCAAAGAAGGTGCTTATTGCCACTTTATACAATCCGGACCCGGTTATATTAGCTGTAACTCGCTTGGGGCCGGAGAAGCTTATCCTAGTGTTTGATAAAGAGCCTGATGAGAAGCTGAAAGAGGCTCTTGCCACCCTGCGTGAGGTGTATGGGAAAATACTTGAGCTTGAAGAGGTGCGCACGGACGCTTACGATATAGTGGAAGTGGCGCGCAAATGCGTTGAGATAATAGACAAGCAGGGGAAGGATGATGAGATTTATGTGAATATCACTTCAGGAAGGAAAACCCGTGCGGTTGGATTGCTTTTTGCCGCGTATTGCAGGCATGAAAGAGTTCGAAAGATTGCCTACAACCCGGAAGAAGATAAAAAAGCAATAGTTTGGCTTCCCCGTCTTTCCTTCCGTCTTACCGAAAGCCAGAAGCTTATTTTAGAGAGAGTGGAGGAGGGGAAGTTTGAGAGCATAAAGGAGCTTTCAGAGAAGCTGGAAGGAACGCTTTCCCCTGCGATGGTTTATAGGGCGATAGATGAGCTGAAGGATATGGACTTGTTGGTAGTTGAGCCGAAGCTGGAATTAACTGATGCGGGAAGGATTGCGAGATTATAAGATGGTTTTTATGAATGAAAAAGAGCTTGAATTTCTCATAAAACAGGGCGAAAGCCTTACAATTGAATTCAAGCGAAGCTTCAGCTCAAGAATTGACGAGGACATTACAGCATTTTCAAACTCAAGCGGCGGGCGCATCCTTCTTGGTGTGGAGGACAGCGAAACAGCTGCCGGCTTTGCTCTCACAAACGACATACGCGGCAAGATAATCTCGCTTGCGCGCAACTGCAAGCCTTCAATAGAAGTGTCAATCAGCCAGATTGGAAAAATCGCAGTCATATCCGTGCCTGAAGGGCGCGACAAGCTCTACTCCTGTTCAGACGGCTACTATAGACGGCTGGATGGAGCCACTCAAAAGATGAATCCGGAAGAAATACGGCTTTTCTTTACGCAGAATGAACTGCTGCCTTTTGAGAAAAAAACCGCCCCTGGCGCGGAGCTCTCGGAGCTTTCAAAGAAGAAACTCGGGCGCTTTCTTGCCGAGGCAAAAATAGATGCAAAGACAAGCGAGGCAAAGGCGCTTTTGGCAAGCTTTTCCATGCTAAAAGAAGGCAGGCTGAACAACGCAGGTGTGATGTTCTTTTCAAAAGAGCCGCGCAGAATCATCTCGCAGTGCCAAAGCAGCATGATAGCTTTCAAGGGAACCGAGCCTGACCGCATATTTGACAGGATGGATGTGAAAGACGACCTTCTGGAGCAGTTTTCACAGGCAATATTCTTCCTGAAAAAGCATCTCAATCTTTCCAGCACAATCAGGGGGGTAAAGCGCATTGATGCGTATGAAATACCCCTTGAGGCATTGCGCGAGGCGGTTGCAAATGCAATAGTCCACAGGGACTATTCAGCCTACGGAACCGATCTGGCAATAAGGGTATTTGACGACAGGGTGGAAATAGCCAACCCGGCAAAGCTTGCTCCCGATGTTAAAGCGTCGGACCTGGAAGGAGTGTCCATAAGGCATAATGAGATAATTGCAGACATGTTCAGCCGGCTTGATATTGTGGAGAGGGCGGGCACCGGCATAAGGAAGATGCGCCGGCTTATGGAAGAAGCCGGTTTGCCCGCACCTGAAATAAAGCTGGGCGTTTTCTACAGGATAGCGTTTGCAAGACCGAAGAAAAAGGCAGGTTCGGAGAAAGGTTCGGAGAAAAGTTCGGAGAAAATACTTGCAATCATCAGGCAGAACAGCGGCGCCAGCGCGGAAGAAATCGCAAAAAACCTCGGAATCTCAAGCCGCGCGGTTGAGAAAAATATCGCAAAGCTCAAAGAAAAGGGGCTTCTGCGCAGAGTCGGTCCTGACAAGGGGGGAAGATGGGAGGCTGCAAAGGAATAAAAAAGACAGAAAAACTGACGGACGCGGGAAAGGAGGCTGTAGAACGAAACATTTATGAATAAGCAGGTAAAACTGATAGTATGCTATGCAAAAACTCCGAGTTTTTTGATAGTATGGTAAGCAATTTATCAGGATGCATTCGGGAAGTATATGGCATAAGCGGGGAAAATAGCGGAAGTATAAGATGGTTTTTATGAATAAGGAAGAACTCACAGCAAAACTGCAGGATATAGAATGGGAGGATTTTGAAGTAAAGGAGGCAAAATTCGAAGTCCCGAAAAGCTCCTGGGAAACCGTCAGCGCATTCTCCAACACCGCCGGAGGATGGCTCATCTTCGGAGTTTCCAAAAAAGGCAAAACATTTGAGATTGCCGGAGTCGAAAACCCAGAAAAGATGGAGCAGGATTTCACCACAACCCTGCGGGGGAATAAGTTCAGCCAAAAAATAACTCCTGCCTGCAAAAATTATACGTTCAACTCAAAGAAAGTTCTTGCATTCTACATCCCCCTTGCGCAGAAAAAGCCGGTGTATTTTGACAACATCAGAAACGCGTTCATTCGTTCAGGTTCCGGAGATCAAAGATTGACCGAACAAGAGATTTACTCGCTTTTCCGCGATTCTTCATTCGGTGCAAAAGACAAGGAATTGACCGCTCTTACGCTAAAGGATCTTAACAAAGAAAGCATAAAGAGATACCGGACATATCTGCAGAACATAAAACCCGAGCATCAATACAATTCTCTTTCAGATGAGGAATTCCTATCCAAAATACGGGTTCTTGAGGATAAGAAAGCCACTTTAGGGGGACTTCTTGTTTTCGGAACCGAGGATTCAATAGGGAGGTATATTTCGGATTTCAAGATAGACTATCTGGAGATTTTTGGGACAAGCTATGATGATGCGCCAAAGCGGTATGAATTCAGGTTGTCCGATTATCCGAATATTTATGAGTATTTCTTTGCCATTTATGAGCGCATCATCAAGAAGATAGACGTTCCGTTCAAGCTGCAAGGCGCATTTCGGGATGAGAACCAGCCGCAGGTCAAAGCCATCCGCGAGGCGCTGGTCAATATGCTGATTCATGCGGATTATTTTTCTCCGATGAAGCCGCGCATCCGCGTCTTTTCAAATCGCATTGAGTTCTTTAATCCGGGCGCCCTGCCCAAGCCGTATCAGGAATTGCAAAAAGGCGATATTTCGCTTCCGCGCAATCCGATTATAACGCGGATATTCCGCGTGATTGATTTGGCTGAAAATGCAGGTTACGGCTTTGACAAGATGTTCCGCGGCTGGAATGCCCATTATAAACGCGACCCGGTGGTTTCAACCGGGATTGACTATTATCGGATTGAGTTCTTTTTTGGCAAGCCGAAAGTTCATGGAAAAGACCTAGAAAAAGACGGCGTGAAAGACCTAGTAAGAGACCTAGAAAAAGACCTAGAAAAGCTTACTGAAAGGCAAAAGAGCATACTCTTAGAAATCGGAAAAAATCCCAGCATCACCCAATCAGAGCTTTCCAAAAAAATCGGGATTAACGAGAAGAATATCCGCAACAATATCGCAAAACTTAAGGAAAGGGGGCGTTTGCGCAGAATCGGTCCGGACAAGGGGGGAAGATGGGAGGTTTTGAAATGAAGCTTGTCCTTTATACAGAAGATTTGCAACGAGGGCTCTCCGCCAGCTCGTTGCAAAAATTTGAAAATCGCTTCTCTCTGCACGAAGTTTACGGTATCCGCGTCAAGCGATTTTCAAATGATTCTTTCCTTTCCTCCAGGGCAAGGGAATTTTTGAAGAGCCGTTTTGAGTTTGAGGAGGTTGATGCTGATAGTTCAGAAGGAAGGATGCGTCTGCTGAAAAGAACACAGCAGAATTCAGTTCCTGCTTTAGAGATACGGCGCTCCAGGAAAGTCACTGGAGCACTTATAGCAAACCCGAAAAGTAATTCAACGCAGACTTCTGTGCATTGTGGAGGCGGGTTTGCTATAAACCGCTCTCATGGCATTTATGTATTGGCGGGGTTTGAGGAGGAGAGATGGGAGAGGGAGCTGGGAATGGTTGCGGATAATAAATCTGAAATAAGTTTGACGAGGAAGGAGAGGGAAATTGTACAAGGAAAGCATAGCGGGGAGGAATGTGTGGAGTTCATAAGGAGCGCAAGTTCATTATTTCA
>MNVE01000004.1:0-19145 GCA_001871475.1 Candidatus Micrarchaeota archaeon CG1_02_47_40
TTCACGCGAGTCAGAGCGCCTCTCAACACGGATACACTCCGAAAAGCTTGCGCACCTGATTGAGCGCAGTGTTTCAGGCATAGGAAGTATGGAAGAAACCATTTCAAAAATGGAATCGTTCAGCGAAGACGAATTTGCAAAGGAAACGCACGCTCTTGCAAGGATGATGGAAGAAGAGAAGGCAAACATCTCCCAGCTTCATTCCATAATTGGAAAGATAAAATGCAGCCAGGTGGCGCATGCTTTATTTGAGGTGGAAAAGGCAAAGCTGATAATTTCCGAGCTTGAGGCGGACATAGCTTCCGTGCGAGCGGCACTCACAAGAGAAAAGAAAGTGGAGAGGACGGAAATACTCAAGTCTCACATAGTGAATGCGATGGTTGCGGCGCAAAGCGGAAAGCTTCTGATAGATGAGAGAAGCGTTTCCGTGAAAAGCGATTTTAATACAAGAGAAGAGGCATTTTACATGGGGGGGCTTATGCAGGAAGCACTCTACGGCTTTTTTGAAGGGGAAGGAATGAAGAAGGCATTTGAGGAGATGGGGCAGGGAAAGCATCACGTGATGGTGGGAAATTTCAAAACCGAATTTCTGAATGGGGAAGCGCACAAGCTAAAGCTCTCAATAGGGAAAAGGGAGGTTGGAACTGAAGGGCTCTCATACAGGCCGGTTTCAATGGAGCTTGAAAGAAGGCATTTGGAGGAGGCGGGAAGAAGACGCCCCAGCAAACCTTTATATTAACCCCCAAACATAACATTTTCTCTCTTTTTCCGGATGTGGGGTTCGTTACCTGAACGGAAAAGAAGCATTTTAGAGGAAATAAAAAAACAACGAGGTGTAGTAGATGAGGGCGCACAATTACATAATGCAGAATTTTCAGAAGTCTTATTCTGACAGGAACCCGGAGTATAGGAAAAGAGTTTCCTTATGGAGAAGGGAAGGCACAATAACGATAATGGAAAAGCCCGCCAACATAGCGCGCGCGCATGCGCTTGGCTACAAGGCAAAGGAAAGCTTTCTTGTAGCAAGGGTGAAAGTGGGAAGGGGAAGGAGGAAAAGAAGGACTCCGTCCGGAGGAAGAAAGCCGGCAAGAAATATGATGTTTCTCTCCCCGCACACTTCATTGCAGTCGCAGGCGGAAATAAAAGCCGCAAGGAAATTTGCGCCCCTTGAAGTGCTCAACTCCTACTGGGTAGGCGAAGACGGAAATTACAAGTTTTTTGAGGTTATACTTGTTGATTTGGAGAAGGAGCCGTGCGTGAAACTGCAGAGGGGAAGGGCATTTAGAGGGCTGACCCACTCCGGAAGAACCCATAGGGGGATATTGTAAAATGGTTGATTTGACGGAAGAGGAATTTGAGGGAAAGCGCAGGGGAATTTCAAATGTTTGATTTGACAGCAGAAAAATTTGAGGGTGTTCTTCCAAAGGGAATAAAGAAGCTCTTCTCCCTCAAAACGCTTCCACGCGGTCTTTTCCTGCAAACTGCCTCGGTAAAGGCGCTTCTCTCAAACAGAAAGAGGAAAATGCTCGTTTACTGGACAGAGCTTGAAACAAGCACAGGCGCAATAAAGGCGGTTTCAGAAGGAGGCGGGGCATTTGCAATTCCGCTTTTCCCCCTGCTTGAGAAAAAAGGCGCTTCCCGTGCAATTCTTCTCTCAAAAATGAGGATATTCATCTCCCTTTGCAAAAAATACAATGCGCAGTTTTTCATCTGCACCCTTGCGCAAAAGGAGGAGCAGCTTCGAAATGCCCGTGAACTGATTGCAGTAGGAGAGCTTCTTGGGCTTTCTGAAAATGAAGCAAGGGAAAGGATGAAAACACTTGGGAAGATAGCCGATGGGGCAAGAACGGGGCCAAGGGAAAGGATGAAAACTCTCGGCAGAATTGTTGGTGACAAAGAATGAAGCCCACCATGAGATTCAAGCAGAGGTATATTCTCTTTGAGGTTAATGGAAATGAAAACGCTTCCCTTACGGAAAAGGAGGTGCGCGACTTCATATTTGAAAGCCTTCTCTCCTTTTTCGGGGAAGAAGGGTTTGCCCGCCTTGCATTCAAGCTAATTTCCTATGACAATAATAAAAAGAGGGGAATACTCCGCTGCGAGCGCTCTATAGTCGGGCAGTTTATTGCCTCCTTTGCGCTTTGCGGGGGGATAGGCGGAAAGAATGCGAGAATAGAATGCCTGCAAACATCGGGCACAATAAGAAAACTCGCCAGCGAAGTAAAGAAGGCATCCTCGCAAGCGAAACCATAAGCGGATTAGAAAAATAAATACAATTGCTTACCGATTCTCTTTCTTTCCAATCCGCAACGCTCCTGCCAATCGTATTATTCATTCATGAATAGCCGCAATAACAACATCTGATTTTTGTATGTCCTTTACCGTTCTCATTATCTCCGAAGGCGTTATTTCCAGCACATACTCCGTTGTTCCTCCTCCTCCGTAAAGCATCTGCTGTTTTGCCAAATGCTCATCCATCACTACCGTCAGCTTTGCTTCATGCGCAATGGGAGGAGTTCCGCCGCGCGGATAGCCGCTTAATTTCTCTGCCGTTTTCTGGTCGGCAATGACTATCTTCTCATAACCGATAGCCTTCTGCAATTTCTCCAAAGACAGCCTGTGCATTCCCGAAACCATCGCAAGCAATGCTTTATCTGTTTGGTATTTTCCATCAACAACAGGAATGCAGACAAGCGCCTTTATCATCTGGTCTGGTTCTACGGCATACCCAAGCAGCCTCAACGCTTCATGCGCTTTGAGGGTTTCCTGCGTGCTTGACTTCTGCAGAAGCTTGCACTGCACTTTATTTGCTTCCGTAAACACTTTGAGATCGTTCATATCATTCACCCTCCATGCTTTAGTAATAAGGATAATCTTTTTACTCCTTAGCATAATGCAGGCACTAACGTTTTTAAACTTAAACACTAATAAAACACTAGTGATTAATATGAAAAATACAACTTACATCCATCTGCCTGATTTGGTGAAGGAGCGCGCCGAACGGCTTGTTGATGTCGGGCTTTTCGGAAATATGAGCGAATTGATAAGAGAGGCAGTAAGGCAGCTTGTTGAAGGGCAGAAGATGAGCAAGGAGGATATTGCGATTGAGCTTTACAAAAAAGAGAAGGTTTCGCTTGGAAAGGCGGCGGCAATAGCAGGAATCGGCTATGATGAAATGCTTGAGCTTCTATACCTGCGCGGCATCCAGCCGAAGTTCGGCCCGCAAAGCAGGAAGGAAGCAATTGCAGAATTTGAAAGAGCAAAGAGGCTCCTGTAAATGAAAGTCGTAATTGACACCTCCTGCATTTCGGCATTTCTCTGTGCAGGAAGGCTTGGATTTCTTCTTGAAGTTCTAAAAGAGCATGAGCTATTCATAACAGAACAGGTTCTGCAGGAATTGAAAAACTGCAAAAATGAAAAAGTGAAGGATTTTTCGCACCCGAGAATAAAAATCGCCTCCGCAGAGAGCGCAATAGCTGAAAAATACGGCATTCACATCGGCGAAGCGTCCGTAATTTCGTTTGCAAAGGAGCAGGGCGCGTTTGCAATCATTGACGACAAGAAGGCGCGTCAGGCCGCAATTGGGGAAAAAGTGGAGTTTGCCGGAACTGCCGCATTGATAAAAAACGGTCTTAAAAAGGAGATAATAAATAAGAAAGAGGCAGAAGAGATTATCAGCGGGCTTTGCGAAAACGGGAGGCTTTATTTAAGCAATGAGATAAGGGAATTGGTTTGCGAGTAAAAACTCATCCTTTTAAATATAAAAGGTGAAAAATTTCAACTTCTAATAACCGGTGAAAATAAGAAGAGGTGTATAATTTATGTATCCTGTTTCTCCACAAGCGTACGACCGTGCAATCACGGTGTTTTCTCCTGACGGGCGGCTCTTTCAGGTGGAATACGCAAAGGAAGCCGTAAAAAGGGGCGCAACAGCAGTAGGGGTAGTCACAAAGGACGGAATAGTGCTCGCCGCGATAAAGAACGCGCCAAGCAGGCTGCTCGTTCCCGAATCGCTCAAAAAGATATTTGAAATAGACTCCCACATAGCAACAACCGCTTCAGGTCTTATTGCAGACGCAAGAAGGCTCGTTGACATTGCAAGATTGGAGGCGCAGAAGCACAAGCTCTCCTATTCCGAGCCGGCATCAGTAGAAATGATTGCAAGGAATTTGTGCGACATAATGCAGGTATACACGCAGTACGGGGGGATACGACCATTCGGCGTATCGCTTCTCATAGGCGGATTTGAGGATAATGAGCCAAAGCTGTTTGAGGCAGAGCCTTCAGGCGCACTAACCGGCTTCAAGGCAGATGCAATAGGGATGGGAAAGAAGGAAGCAGAAGAATTTTTTGAGAAGGAATACAAAGAGGGAATGGGAATTGATGAGGGGATTGCCCTTGCAATAGCCGCGCTCAAAAAAACCTCTGCCGACTCCCTGACTGCAGGCAAGGTGGAAGTTTCAATTGCAACCTCAAAGAAAAAGGAGTTTGCAGTGCTCTCGGAGAAGGAGGTAGAAAAGCACCTGAAGGGCTGATTGCGCTTCCGGCTGGTTTTGCCATATGTCTACGCTTGAAAACTCAATAGTGGCTCACATTGAGATAAATGGCAAAAGGTTTGAAGTCCTTGTTGACAACGAGCGGGGCTACGATTACAAGATAGGGAAAAAGGCAGACCTCAATAATGTGCTTGTGGTGGAAGAGATTTTCCTTGACAGCAGGAAAGGGGAGAGGCACAAGGAAGAGGATTTGAAAAAAGCGTTCGGCACCACCGACCTTTATATTATTGCAGAGAGGATAATAAAGAACGGGGAGATACAGCTTACCACGGAGCAGAAAAGGAAGCTGACGGAGGAAAAGAAAAAAGGGATTATGGCAATAATACTGCGCGAGGCAATAGATCCGCGCACCAGTGCGCCGCACACTCCAAGCCGCATAGAATCAGCGTTTGAGGAGGCAAGGGTGAAGATAGACCCTTTCAAGCCGCCCGAGGCGCAGCTGGAGGAAGTCCTAAAAAAACTTCGCCCCATAATACCTATGAAATTTGAGCATGTGAAAATAGCCGTGAAGGTGCCTGCCGAATACGCACAGCGCATTTACGGCACGCTGAAGGGATACGGGATAAAGAAAGAGGAATGGACGGCAGGAGGGGAGCTCATAGTCGTTTTGGAGATGCCTGCAGGGATGCAAGGCGAATTCTACGACCGTATTAACAAGCTGACTGCCGGCATGGTGCAGACAAAAATAGTTGAGAAATAATTGCTTGATTTTTGAAAAGAAAAAAGGTGAAACGATGAGCGAATTGATAGTTCCAGGGCAGATGATATCCGACCGCCCCACGCGGCAGCCTTCCACCTACGTGGAGGACGGCAAGACATACTCCGCGGTGGTTGCGATAAAAAACGTTGAAGGGAAAATAGTCCCCCTGCAGGGGCCCTACTCCCCGGTAGAGGGAGATTTCGTGGTGGGCGTGGTTACCAATGTGAAGTTTGCAGGGTACGAGGTCGCGCTTCACACGCCATACCGCGCATTCCTCTCCAGCCGCGAATTGCGCGATACCTTTGAGCTTGGGGACATAATAAGCGCGGAAATAATTTCCGTTGACGAGGTAAAGAGCATGATGCTTGACAACCCCCGCTGCCTTCGCGGAGGCATGCTGGCTGAATTCTCCCCTGTAAAAATACCCCGCCTCATAGGGAAGAAAAATTCCATGCTTGAGCTTATCCGGGGCAAAACAGGCTGCGAGCTTGCGATAGGCAAGAACGGCTATGTATGGATAGGGCCGGGAAAAACCGCTCTTGCCTTCTCCACCATAATGAAGGTGGAGCGCGAGGCGCACATAAGCGGGCTTACAAACCGCATAGAAGAATACTTGTCAAAAAACGGAAAATAAACAAATAATCGTAGGGGAATACCTCTAAAAAAACGGCAAACAATATTTATCAAAAAACTGAAAATAATGATTATCAAAAAACGGAAAATAATAATTAATGGTGATATGAATGGGAAAACCAAAACTTCTGAATGATGATGGAAAACGGCTTGACGGCAGGGCGCTTGACGAGCTGCGCCCGCTGAAAATAGCTGCGCGCGTTCTGAACGACGCAAACGGCTCCGCCTACGTGCACTGGGGAAAGAACCGGGTGCTGGCGGGCGTTTACGGGCCCAGGGAATGCATCCCAAAGCACAACTCCTCCCCGTACGCTGCGCAGATAAAATGCCGCTACAACATGGCGCCCTTCTGCTCCCTGGAAGAGCACGGAAGAAGCGGGCCGTCACGAAGAAGCGTGGAGCTATCAAAGGTTATACGGGAAACCTTTGAGAATGTCATTATAGCGGGCGCCTACCCAAAAACGCAGATAGACATTTACATAGAAATATTGCAGTCCGACGGGGGGACACGGTGCGCGGCAATAACTGCCGCAGCAGTCGCGCTTGCGGATGCGGGCATCCCCCTAAAAGACATGGTTTCGGCAGTTGCGGTTGGAAAGGTGGAAGGAAAAATAAGCCTTGACCTCTCAAAGGAAGAGGACAATTTCGGCCAGTCCGACATGCCCATAGCGTTTGCAAGCAGGAACGGCGACGTGCTTCTTCTGCAGATGGATGGGCAGCTAACAAAGGAAGAAATAGCGCAGGGATTGCAAATGGCGCGCAATGCGTGCGTGAAGATTTCCGCATTGCAGGCAGAGGCGCTTCGCACAGCTTACGACGGGGCAAAAAACGGCGAGAAACAGCTCGACCTTAGCATTTGAAAAGGGTGTTATATATGGATATAATAAACGAACTGAAAAGGGAATCGGTAAAGAAGTTGCTTGAAAAGAACGAGCGCCTTGACGGAAGGGCGCTTGATGAGTACAGGCGCATAGAGGTGCACACGAAGGTTTTTGAGAACAGCGAGGGAAGCGCTCACGTGCGCATAGGAAAGACGCAGGTGCTCGGAGCCGTGAAATTCGGCATCGCAGCCCCGTTTGCCGACAAACCGGATGAGGGAGTGCTCTCGGTAGGCGCCGAGCTTGCGCCGCTTGGCTCATTCATGTTCGAGCCGGGTCCCCCTTCTCCAAGCTCAATAGAGCTTGCGCGCGTCACGGACAGGGGAATCCGCAGTGCTGAAATAATAGATACGAAATCCTTTTTCCTTGAGGCTGGAAAGGCGCTTGCACTCTACCTTGACATATATGTGATAGACAACGACGGCAACCTCTTTGACGCCGCCTCGCTTGCAGGGATGGCGGCATTGCTGAACACGAAAATGCCAAAGGTGGAGGAAGGAAAAATAATTCCCGGGGAATACACAGGGCAGCTTCCTGTTGCGAAAAAGGCGGTCAGCTGCACCTTTGCAAAAATAGGCGAGAAATTCCTCCTTGACCCTTCCCTTGACGAGATGCGGGGCATGGACACGAGATTAACCGTCTCCACCCTGCCGGATTGCGTCTGCGCGATGCAGAAGGGGGAATGGGGCGCGCTGAAGGAAAAGGAAATAGTTGAGTTGATAGAGCTCTCCTTCAAAAAGGGAGAAGAGCTAAGAAGCCTAATCTAAAAATATTAAGAAATCTCATATAAAATAAAAATAAAAAAGGTGTTTGAATGGTAAAAAGGGATGTTAGAAGCGGCGCGCGCCTGCGCGACCTTGCGGATAAGGCTGACGCCTCAAGGCGCTCAAGGTACGTCTGCCCAAAATGCAAAAAGAAAAGCGTGAAGCGCATCTCCAATTCCGTGTGGGAGTGCAAAAGCTGTTCTGCAATAATTGCGGGCGGGTCATACTCCCTCTCAAGCGGGGCAGGGGAGCAGGTGCGAAAACTCATAGAGGAAAAGAGGAGGGGTTGATATGTACGTCTGCAGGAAATGCAAGGAAGAGATAAAGGTGCTTGGAAAATTTG
The DNA here is from genome assembly GCA_001871475.1 of Candidatus Micrarchaeota archaeon CG1_02_47_40. Classification (GTDB taxonomy): domain Archaea; phylum Micrarchaeota; class Micrarchaeia; order Anstonellales; family CG1-02-47-40; genus CG1-02-47-40. Next base: position 7,875 of record MNVE01000004.1, read on the forward strand.
TACGCTGCACGAAGTGCGGCTCGCGCGTGCTTTACAAGAAAAGGCAGTCGGTTGCAAAAGAAGTTTCAAGCGACTGAATTGGTGAATTATTTGGCATCTTTTTGCGCAAAATTTGAGCTTGATTTAGGCAGTGAGAAAAAGGCGCGCGATGCGCAAAAATCCCTTTCTTGCGAAGCTGAAGGGAAGGAGCGCTCCTCAACTTTCATAACTTGCACGGGGGCAAAGGTTATAATAGAAATAAAGGCACAAGATTTGACAGCGCTGCGCGCCTGCGCGAATTCGGTTTTGCGCCTTGCGCAGGCAATTGACAATATTGACAAGGTGATATGAATGGAAAAAAAGATTGAAGAGCTGGCTGGCGAATTCCAGAACATGCAGAGGCAGCTTGTTGCCATTTTGGGCCAAAAGCAGCAGATAATGGCGCAGGAGGAAGAGGTAAAGCTTGCAAAGGAGGAGCTCAAAACAGCAAAAGGGAAAGTCTTTCGCGCAATAGGCGGAATTTTGATAGAAAGCAGCATCGCCGATGCAGCGAACTCCCTTGAAAATCAGGGGGAGGCGCTCAAATTAAGGGGGCAGATGCTTGCAAAGCAGGAAGAACGGGTTACAAAGAGAATGACGGAAATAAGGGAGATAGTGCAAAAGCAAACCAGCGCAGCAGGGGAGCAGTAAAAAAATGCAAGGCGTGAAGATGGCTGACAACCTTCTTGGCAAACTTTCAAAAAAGAAGGTTCTCCTTACTTTTCATTCGCAGGCGGATTTGGATGCAGTGGCTTCCGCATGCGCTCTTTCTTTTTACCTTCCTTCTTCTGCCATTTTCATGCAGGATAATATGAATGCTGAAAGCAGGAAATTTGTTGAGAAGATGAATGTGAAGGTTGGAAGGATTGAAGAGGCGAATTTTGCAGACTTTGATTTTGTTCTACTTCTTGACTGCAATTCAAAAGCACTCGCTCCCTTTCTCGCCAACCGCCCCATCTCCCTGATAATAGACCACCACTCCTTGCATTCCGATTCCTTTTCCGCTTTGCAAACAGTTAATATTCCTTCAGCTTCCTCCACCTGCGAAATCCTTTATTCGCTCATTCCCCAGTCAAAGCTTGATGCAAAAATTGCCCTCTGCCTTCTTGCAGGAATAATTTCAGATACTGCCAACATGAGGTCTGCAGGAGCAGAAACCTTCGCAACCCTCTCCTTCTTATTAAAAAAATCCCACCTCTCCTACTCCCAAATGTTTTCCTTCATCCATCTTCCGACAGACATTTCCCAAAGATATGAGATGATGAGGGCAATGAAGGGAGTGGAATTTGAGAGAAAGGGAAATTTCATAATTGCCACCTCAACTGTGAATTCCTTTGAATCCCATGTCGCCTCCACTCTCGTTCATGCAGGTGCGGACATTGCCTTTGTTGCTCACAGGGGAAAAAAGGAGCTTCGCATTTCCGCCCGCGTAAGCGAGCTGGCAAAGGGAAAGATAGACCTTGCGGAAATTATGCGGGAAACAGCACAGAAAATAGGCGGAAGCGGAGGAGGGCACCCCTACGCTGCCGGTTTAGACGCTCCCTGCCCGCAAAGGGCACAAGAGGCGCTTGGGATTTGCAGGGAGCTTGCGCTGAAAAGAGTTTAGAAACGTATAAAAACACCCAAACCCAAGTTAATCCGTGAGTTAATATGCCCCCAAAAAACCTAACCAAAAATTCCATTCTGAAACTGCTTAACGCCCACAGGACGGACTTTAAGCAATACAGCGTTAAGAAACTGGGGCTTTTCGGCTCATACTTAAATGGCAAGCCAAAAAAGAACAGCGACATTGACTTGTTCGTTGAGCTTGAAAAGCCGACCTTTGACAATTACATGGAGCTTAAATTCCTCCTTGAGGGTATTTTCTCAAGAAAGATAGATTTGGTTACGGAAGGCGCACTAAAGCCGGCGCTTAAATACATAAAGAAGGAGGCAGCCTATGCAGAGGTCGCCTAACGTTTGCGCTTAAAAACCTTTGAATTTCTAATTTATGCAGGGTGTTTATTTGCCTTCAAAAGTAATAGTGGGTTTGCAGTGGGGCGACGAGGGAAAGGGAAAGATAGTTGATTACTTGGCTTCTTCTTCCGATATAGTGGTGCGCTTCAACGGGGGAAACAATGCAGGGCATACGGTAGTGATTGCGGGAAAGAAATACAAACTGCACTCCCTCCCCTGCGGGGTCCTCTCCAGCAAAAGGGCGCTTATCGGCGCAGGGGTTGCCCTTGACCCGAAAATAGTTCTAAGCGAGATTGAGGAAGTGAAAAAATCGGGCATCACCCCGAATTTAGGCATAGATTTCAAATCCCATGTAATTACTCCCTATCACCGCGCGCTTGACGCGCTGCAGGACAATGCGCTCGGGAAGAAGGGAGCCGGAAGCACCAAAAGCGGAATTGCGCCAGTATACTCCGACAAGCACGCGCGCATAGGTATAAGGATGGAGGATTTGGTTGAGGCAAAGGTTTTGAGGGAGAAGCTCAAGGACGCAAAACAAAGGGCAGAAAGAATAAGCGACTCCGACATAAAAGACTGCTCGGAAGAATATTGCGCTTACGGCAGGCAGCTCAAAGCATACTGCACAGACGTTGCTACGGAACTGAATAGCGCACACGATTCCGGCAAATCCATTCTTTTTGAAGCCGCGCAGGGCTTCATGCTTGACATAGACCATGGGGCATACCCCTTCTGCACCTCCTCCAATGTAATAGCAGGCGCGGTATGCACGGGCGCAGGCTTTCCCCCAAAGAAAATAGGAAAAGTGATAGGGGTTGCAAAGGCTTACACTTCTAGGGTGGGAAACGGTTCCTTCCCATCTGAAATAACTGATGAAACAGCCTCCAATATAAGGGAAAAGGGAGGGGAATACGGCACCACCACCGGCAGGCCAAGAAGGATTGGCTGGCTGGATTTGGTGAATGTGAAATACGCCTGCATGATTAATGGAGTGGATGAATTGGCAGTGACCAAATTAGATACACTGGGCGGCTTTCAGAAGATACAAGTATGCACTGCTTATGGGCACGATGGAAGAAAACTTCCCTCCTTCCCGCAGAATACGCACATTTTCCTTGAGTGCAAGCCGATATACACTGAATTTGAGGGGTGGGGGGAGCTTAAAGGAATTACGGAATACAAGAATTTGCCTGAAAACTGCAAAAAATACCTTTCATTCATCTCAAAATTCTGCTCTGTGCCGATTTCAATCGCTTCGGTGGGGCCTGGAAGGGAAGAAACCATCCCTCTTACCGTTACAAAATTGTAACGAAAACCAGCCATTTCGTAACAAAAACGTAACGCCCCTTTTCCGCAACCAATATTAAACTTCATCCGCCAAATCTTCCTTTGCGCCTCTGTAGCTCAGTAGTAGAGCGCGTCCTTGGTAAGAGCCTTTTCTTTCAAAAGAAAAGCCTCGGGAAAAGAAATTAAAAAGCCCAAAAAGGACGAGGCCGCGAGTGCAACTCTCGCCGGAGGCTTCACTTCGTTCAGCCTCCGGCTTTGACTCTGGGGGAGTCAAATCCTTCGCACTCGCTTTCGCGAGTGCTCAGTCGCCGGAGGCTCTCGTTTCACTCGAGCCTCCTCTTTGACGCTTCGCGTCAAATCCCGACAACTTCGTTGTCGGTCGCCGGAGGCTCTCCCTTTCTACCACAACCGCAACCAATTTAAATCCCCTTTCGTTAATTTTTTCCAAGAGGTGGTTTATTGGGAAAGAATTCAGGAATTATGGTTGCAATAGGGCCATGGTCTTATCTAGGGGGAATTGTGCTGGCTCTTCTTGCAGGGATTTTTGCACCGGCCAACGCGATGATAATGTGGGTGCTTGGACTACTTGGGCTGCTTGTAGGGCTGCTCAACGTAACTGACAAGGAAGTGCAGCTCTTCCTGACAGCGGCAATAGCGTTTTTGCTTTCGGCAAACTCGCTTGTGTCAGTTTCAGCGGTGATTCCGGCAGTAGGAAGCTGGATGCCTGGGGTTTTCAGCTATCTGGTGTTCTTTACGGCACCGGCTGCTGCAATAGTGGCGGTAAAGGCGCTCTACAGCATCTCAAAAGACCAATAAGCAAAAGGGAAGAACGCTTCTTTCCTTTTCCTTCCTTCTTTTTTCTTTATTTTCTTCCTCTTTTTTTTTATTTTTTCCTTCCTTTTCTTTTTTCCTTTCCCTTTATTTTTTCCTTTCTTTTTTCCTTTCTCTTTATCTTTTCATTCCCTTTTTTTCCTTTCTCTTCATTTTTTTTATTTTCTCCTGCATCCCCCCCACTCTTTTTTAATCTTCTCCTTGTGAATACTTCCGTGAGCCAATGTTCGGAATAGCCATGCAGCATCTCATTGAAGCGATAATCGCCCTCTTCATAATAACCGACCCCTTCTCCTCAATTCCCGCATTCCTTTCCCTTACTGCAAAAATGACAAACCAAGAGAGAACAAATGCGGCAATGACTGCCTCTTTTGTGGCAGGCGGGGTGCTTGTCGGTTTTACCCTTCTCGGACCCGCGCTTCTTTCCATTTTGGGAATACAGCTAAGGAGCTTTCAGATAGCAGGGGGCATCCTCCTTCTCCTTATGGGGGTGCAGTTCTCATTCGGGCTTCACTTTGAGCGCGAGGAAACCAAAAAGAAGAAGATGGAGGCGGCTGTGGTGCTTATCGGGGTTCCTTTAATATGCGGACCAGGCGCCATGACGACCGCGCTTCTCCTTTCAGGCTCATTCGGAGTCCCAACAGTTCTCCTTGCCGCCATAAGCGCAACAGTAATCGCCTACTTTATCCTTAGGCTTGCCAATCCCATCCACTCCATAATCGGTCCGCGCGGGCTTGACATCACCTCTCGTCTTATAGGCATACTTCTGGCTGCAATAGCCGTTGAATTCATTCTGGCAGGTCTTGGAATATAATTTTTTGGAGGAAGATAAAATGGAAGTTAAGGCATCCCACATATTGGTAAAGAGTGAAGAGGAAACAAAGCAATTGCTTGGGAAAATAAAAGCAGGAGAGTCATTTGAAGCGCTTGCAAGGAAATTCTCAACCTGCCCTTCAGGGAAGAACGGGGGGGATTTGGGCTTTTTCGGGAAAGGGCAGATGGTAAGGGAATTTGAGGATGCGGCATTTTCCCTGAAGGTTGGGGAGATTTCCCAGCCGGTAAAGACGCAGTTTGGATGGCATATCCTGAAAGTTACTGGGAAACGATAGCGCTTGCAATAAATGCTATTCGTCAATTTCCAAACCAAACCCATTATATTTAACGCATTTCAAATTCCCCTCCATGCTCTCGGATTTATTTGAAATAATAAAGAAGGATTTGCGCCCCCTTGCATTGGGTGCACTCCTCTCAATTCTTGTGGCGCTTTACAGCTCCTACGCCGGCTTGAAAATAGGCGGGGTATACTGGCCCATTGTAACAACTTCTCTCGTTTCCCTTGCAGTGCTAAAGCTTCTTGGAAACACAGACAAGCACGAAATAAACGTGATGCAGACTGCGGCAAGCGCAGGCGGTCTGCTCGCAGCAGGTGTCATATTCACCCTTCCCGCGCTTTTCATGCTCGGCTTGCAAGTCAGTATTTTTGAAGTTTTCATAGTGTGCATAGCAGGCGGCTTTCTGGGAATCGCCTTCAGCTATATTTTAAGAAAGAAATTAGTGGAAGAGGAAAAACTCCCATTTGCAGACGGAACCGCGGCCGCTTCAGTATTAAGTGCAGGGGATGAGGGAGGGGAAAAGGCAAAACAGCTTTTCGGGGCTTTCGGGATAGGCGCGCTGTTTGCGCTTGCAAGGGATTATTTCGCACTCTTTCCTTCCTACTTCAACCTTGAAACACTGAAACTCTCCTTTGCAAAATTCTTTTCCTTTGGCTCTTCCATCTCGCTTATTTCACTTGCAGGCGGCTTTCTCATAGGTTTGCGCTTTACTTCAGCATGGTTTGCAGGTGCGCTTGTTTCCTATTTCGCGCTTGTGCCATACCTAATATTTGCAGGAGTTTCCATAGACAAGGGGGCGGCGCTTGCTGCCTTTGCAAAGCCATTGGGGGTAGGCATAGTAATAGGGAGCGGGATAGCATACTTTGCCATTTTGGGAATTTCTTATTTTAAGAGCATGAAAGAAACAGTGCTTGGCATGAAGGGCGGCAAGCTCCTCTTCTTTTTCGTGTTTGCAATCATCCTCCTTCTCATTTTCACCCTTAACATAAATCCTCTTCTCTCTGTGTTAGCAGTGCTTGGGGCAATCTTAATGGCAATGCTGGGGGGAAGAATTACGGGAGAAATGAACGTTGACCCGATGGAAATATTTGCGATGATAGCGCTTTTGGCTGCGAAATTCCTTTTCGGGTTTGGCGCAGTCCATCTAGTGCTTCTGGCAGCGGTGGTATGCATTTCCGCAGGCATTTCAGGGGACATTTTGCAGGATTTCAAAACCGGCAATCTTCTTGGCACCCCTCCAAAAAGGCAGTTTGTGGCTGAAGCGGCAGGCATTCTCTCCGCTTCCCTTATACTCGGCTTTCTCCTCCTTTCCTTTGCAAAAACAGGTTTTGGCACGATGGAGCTTCCCTCACCGCAGGCAGCAGCGCTAAAGGAAATAATCTCGGCAGGCGCATTCCCGCAAATGCTCCTTTTTGGCGCTCTCTTGGGTTTTGCATTCACACTGATTGGCAGCCGCTTCTCCCTTGGCGCGGTTGGAATAGCATTCGGGATTGGAATGTACGTGCCAATTGAGCTTTCCTTCCCCCTTTTCATAGGCGGGCTGATTAGATATTTTGCAGAGAAAAGAAAATTAGAGGAGAAGGGGAGAATAATTGCGGGAGGTTTTATTGCAGGAGAAGGGCTTATCGGCGCAATCCTAATATTGGCAGGCGCCGCAGGAGTTCTTTTCGGAATTTAAATTTTTTCCCCCTGCTTTTTACGCCTGCGAAAAAGCGCTGTGAAAGGAACGGCTTTTTGCGCTTAATTCTCCTTCTTTTTGCAAGCAATTTTTCATAAATTCCCTTCAGTTTCTTTCCTATTTTCTCAATAGAATTCTCCTCTGCAAGCTTTCTTGCCCCCTTCACCAGCCTCTTTTTCAGCTTCGCATCAGATGCGATTCTCTGTATGCACCTCTTAAATTCTGCATTGCTTCTCGCCTTTAAGCAGTTCTCCCCATCAACCAGCCACCCTTCATATACAGGAATGTTGCGCACGATTATCGGCTTTCCGCAGGCAGCCGCCTCCAATATAACAATCCCCTGATTCTCATCATAGGAGGGAAAAAGGAAAATGTCCCCTGCGGAATACGCTTTGAGCACATCCTTGTAAAATCCGGTGAATTTCAGATTGGCAGGCGGCTTTTTCAAATATTTCTTTAGCTGCCCATAATCAACAAACAAATTATTGTACACGGTGCCAAACCAGCGGAAGTGAAATTGGGGCATCTCTTCAGCAATGCGCGCAAAGTCAAGCGCGCCCTTTTTTGAGAACACGTGCCCCACGCAAAAAACAAGCACAGAGCCATTTTTTATCCCCTCTTTTCTGCGGTATTCACTGCGCTTCCTGCTGCTTGTCGCATACTTTCTTACATTCACCCCGTTTGAAATCACCTTTATCTCATTCCTCAAGCCATAGCTCCTAAGCAACCCTTTCGTATATGCGCTCGGGCACAAAATCAGGTCCGCAGAGCCGTAAAAAAAAGGAAGCACTTTTCTTAAAACCGGCTTCAGCCTTTTTGAAAAGCGGAAACTCCCCTCAAAATCCTCTGCAGTGGAGTGTGCATGTATTATCACCCTCTTTCTCAGCTTTTTGTATTTTTCCGCATAATACTTTGAGAGCGGGCCTATTCCCAAATTTATGTGCAATATGTCAAACTCCCCTCCCTCTATTTTGGTGGTGTAGGGGACGCAAGCAGCGCGCAGCGCTTCTTTCAAGTGCTCAAATGCGGCAGTAATGCCGGACTTTGAGATGCGCCTCATCTGCTCCAGCCCTTCCTGATACAGGCAAACTCTCATAAAAACTAATCCTCCCTCTGACGGATATGCAAGTGATGATTTTTAAACATTAAGCAATAAGAGTAATCCATGGACGAGCTGACATTTCTTGATTTGGCAGTGCTAAGAAAAATAGATGACGACACTGTGGTTGAGCGCTTCGGCTCCAAGATAAACACCTCTTTTTTTGAGAGCGCAAACCTTTTGGGGACGCTGAAGGTAAAAGGGTACATAGACATCTCCCCGTCCCTTGGGGGAAACAGCGGAGTAATTTTAACGGAGCAGGGAAGGCACATAATAAAGCGCGCAACGGAAAAGGCGCAGGAAGAAACCGATTATCTTGATTCTGCCATACTGGAAGCGATTGCAAAGGGGGCAAACACTCCGGAGAATCTGGCTGTGAAGCTTTCCACAAAGCCCCGCGACATTGCGCTGCACCTTGATAAGCTGGTTTACAACAATTTCGTGGATTATGACATAAGAAATGCAAAAATATCCCTTGCGCTTACCGAATCCGGCTTTAACACTGTTGGTGCGGTAAAAAGGGAGCAGAAAAAAGAAGGGGAAGCAACGGAGCTGACAGGCCCCCCGATAAAAGAAGAGGGGGGGGAGCAAAAGAATGGGGACGGCAGCGAGGAGGATGCGCACGACATCATTTCCGCGCCGGACATAACTGCAAAGCTTCCCAAAGAGGAGAAAAAGCAAAATACGCATCTTACAAGAATAAGGACGAAAGCCGCCTATTACGCGTCAAAATACATTGCGGTTCTCGTAATTCTTTTCATACTCATAATACTTGCGGCAGTTGCGTTAGTCTTTTACGTGGGTGTTTAGTTGGCTTATGAGCTTCTTTCAAAGTACAAAATAGACACGGCACCCTCCATACTGTGCAAGGATGAAAAATCCGCCTCAAAATATGCAAAAAAATTCGGCTACCCTGTTGTGCTGAAAATTATTTCAGATAAGATAGTGCACAAGACGGAAGTGGGCGCGGTGAAGGCGGGCATTGAGGGGGAGGGGGAGCTTCTGCACGCATTCCGCGCAATGAGGGGGAAGTTCCCTTCCGAGAGCGCAGGCGGCATACTTTTGCAGAAAATGATACGAGGCATAGAGCTTATCGTAGGCGGGAAGAGTGATGAGCAGTTCGGGCAATTGCTGATTTTCGGGCTTGGGGGCATATATGTGGAATACTTAAAAGACGTTTCAGCCCGCGTCTGCCCAGTTTCAAGGGAGGAGGCGCAAAAAATGATAAAGGAAATAAAAACATACTCTATTTTGCGCGGAGTCCGCACAGGCAGGCCGGTGAATGAGAAGGCAATAATAGACGTGATAGTGAAAACCTCCTCACTTCTTCTTAAGGAAAATCCCCGCGAGCTTGACTTTAACCCCCTGATTGCAAACAAGGAAGGGGCATATGTAGTTGATGCCAGAGTGATTAGATAAGAGAACTAAAAATGAATGCAAAAAAAGTGAAATAAAAATGAACGCTAAAAAAAGGATAAAAAACATTTCCGCGGTGCTCTCCCCAAAGAGCATAGCGGTGGTTGGCGCATCAGGCGAGCCTTCCAAAATAGGGCACGTCATTTTGCGCAACTTCCTTGAGGGTGGTTTCGGGGGAAAGATATACGCAATAAACCCAAACGCCGCGGAAGTGCTCGGGCAGAAATGCTACAAAAGCATACTTGACGTTCCCGGAAAAATAGATTCCGTAGTGATTGCCACTCCTTCCAAAACAGTTCTTGGAATAGTAAAGGAGTGCGCAAGGAAGAAAGTGAAAGGAGTTGTAGTGATAAGCGGGGGCTTTGCAGAAATTGGGAATAAGGCAGAAGAAGAGGAGATAGCGCTCGTTGCGCGCAAAGCGGATATTGCACTCATCGGACCAAACTGCATGGGCGTTCTGAATCCGTCTTTAAGAAATGACAGTGTCTTCCTTCCCATGTACAAGATGAGCAGGCCGCAGAATGGGGGAATCTCATTCATCTCGCAATCCGGCGCGGTAGGGGGATGCATAGTAGATTTATCTGCCCGCGCAGGGGTGGGAATGGCAAACTTCGTTTCCTACGGAAACGCCGCCGCAATAGATGAGTGCGACCTTCTTGAGTATTTGGGAAAGGATAAGAGGACGGAAATAATCGTAATCTATCTTGAGGGAGTGAGGGATGGAAGGCGGCTCATGAAGGTGGCAGGCGAGATTACTAAGAAAAAACCCATTATAGCGCTTAAAGCAGGAAAAAGCTCCCTTGGGGCAGAAGCCGCAAAATCACACACCGGCTCGCTTGCAGGAAGTTACCTTGCGTATAAAACAGCCTTTTTGCAAAGCAACATAATTGAGGCTGATAATTTGGAGGAGCTGTTTGAATTTACTAAAATATTCTCCCAGCCAAGGGCAGTAGGCAAAAGGATTGCCATTATAACAAACGGAGGGGGAAACGGAGTTTTGGCGGCAGATTCCATAGAAGAGGAAGGCTTGAAACTGGCTGAATTTTCAGAGAACACAAAATCCGTTCTCCGCGGCTTTCTCCCCCCTTATGCAAATATGCGAAACCCCCTTGATTTGATAGGGGATGCGGACAATAAGAGGTATGAGAAGGCTCTTTCCGTTCTTATGGAAGATGATAATGTTGACGCGCTTGTGGTGATAGTGCTTTTTCAGACGGTTGCAATAGATTCAGGAGTCGTTGATGTGATAGTGAAGAACTCGCAGATGCAGAAAAAGCCCATAATAGTTGTAGCAACAGGGGGAGAATATGCACAGATGCACAGAAGGATACTTGACAGCTACGGGGTTCCGACTTACCCCTCTCCAAACTCCGCAATACGCGCGCTGAAAAAATTCCTGCAATACCATTCCAGAGTCCAGAATAAGTGAATTTTGTAAAACTCCTGTTTTTTTGCTTCTTTTTCCGTTTTTTCCAAGAGAAAGCAAGGATTTTTTTAATTTACTCGGAGGGATGAAAATAGGTGCGGGATGTGACTAAAATGATACCATCAAGGCACCACTGGATAATAAAGGGGCATATAATGGAGAGAGTCCGTGCGATGCAGTACCAGAAATCAGCAATTGAAGGGGCATAAGTTAAACTGCATCAAGGGAAAAAAGACTCTTCCTTCTCTTTGGGGATGGTAAGCAATCCGTTTTAGGTTAAGATTTCAGCTTAAAATACACTCTCCTATTCTCCTTTCCCTTATTCTCCATTGTAAGAAACCTACGGTTTCTCACCCATTTCCCTTTTAATTAGCTCGTCAGCTTAAAATACACTCTCCTATTCTCCTTTCCCTTATTCTCCATTGTAAGAAACCTACGGTTTCTCACCCAT
>MNVE01000004.1:19151-73082 GCA_001871475.1 Candidatus Micrarchaeota archaeon CG1_02_47_40
TTCTCCTTTCCCTTATTCTCCATTTTCACAATCTCAATCTCCCCAACCTCTTTCAAATTTTTCACATGCGTCCCTCCGTCCGCCTGCAAATCCACTCCGTCTATCTCAACAATCCTCAAAATTTCAATTGATGGGGGAAGCGCCCCTGCCAATTTCACCACTCCTGGTATTTTCATCGCCTCTTCCCGTGCCAAGTAATAGGTTTTCACATTTGCTCCTTTCCCAAAAAACTCATTAGCCTCCCTAACGCACTCCTCAAACATTTCCCTTTCAAATGCTGGAAGTGAAAAATCAAACCTAACCTTGTCCTCTTCTATCTGGTTTCCGGTTATAAGCGCTCCCGTTTTCTTATTCAATATCGTTGCAAGAGTGTGCGCTGCCGTATGCGAGCGCATGAGTCTGTACCTTCTCTCCCAATTCAGGATGCAGTGTACGGAATCTCCTTCCTTTAACCCTTCCCTATCCACCTCGTGCGAAATTTTTCCTTCAAACTTTCCCGCAAAGAGAACTGAAAATTCTTCCCCTCCTCTAACAAGTTTTCCAGTATCCTGGGGCTGCCCCCCTCCCCTCGGATAAAACAAATTCGCATCCAGCACGGCAAACTTCCCGTCCTTTACGGAAACTACTTTGGCTTGGCACTCCTTTACGTATGAATCTTTCAAATAAAGAGGTTCGGAGTCCATTTAAACGACCATTTTCTCTACTTGTAAGTATGTTTCCTGTGCTTTACATTCAAAACGTGCATCTCCTTTTTCTCTTCGTCAATGTCTATAAACGCCCGGTAATCCCCGACACGCAGCTTGAAAATGCTATATTTCACCATGCGCTCAAGGAATGGGTGCGGATTGTCAATTATCGCATTGGCTTTTCTAACCACTCTCTCCGAAATTTCTTTTGGGAGGTTGGAGAGTGCATGTAGTGCGACAGGAGTCCATCTCAATCCGTAAACCATACTATTCAATTCCCAGCTTTTTCATCAATTCCTTCGTGCTCATGCCCCTGCCTTCTCTTATTTCCCTTCTGCCTTTCTCTATCTCATTCATCGTCTCTTCATTTAGCTCGCCTTCGGAGTCTGTCTTTGCCATTTTAATCATCGCCATTATCTTGTTCAGTATCTCATCATAGCTTTCGCGCCCGTATTCGCGAAAGTCCTTGAGTTTGGCAAGAGTTTCCCTGCTAACTGCAACTGTCGTAAATCCTTCCATTTAAATCACCTTCTATAAGTAGTTATATATCAATATAACACTTTATAAATGTTGTGAAAATAAAAAATAAAAGAATGGGGTCGTAGGGATTGCCGGCCTTGCTGGCAATACTTGTCCGCCAGACAGAGGCATTTGGACCCTAACTTGCAGGTTTCTTTTGCCCAAAATTGGGGATCTGGAGCCTGCCGCGCTGCCAGATTACGCCACGACCCCGCCGTCAACTGATATTTATACCTGCCAACTCTTTAAAACTCTCTTCTGCTAATGCACTAATGGGTGGTAGAATGAAAGGATATGCAATCCCTCTTGAAGAAGAAACAAAGAAAAACTCCGATTTTCGCAGAGTGCTATATACGGGAAGGCACAGCCAGCTTGTTTTAATGTGCCTCCTGCCAGGAGAAGAGATAGGCGAGGAAACGCATGAAACTATAGACCAATTCTTCAGGTTTGAGGAGGGGGAAGGAAAAGTAATCATTGACGGAGTTGAGCACCGCGTGCAGGATGGCAGCGGGATAATCGTGCCTGCAGGCGCAAGGCACAACGTCATCAATACATCAGCGCAGTCAAAACTCAAGCTTTACACACTTTACTCCCCTCCCGAGCACATGGATAAGGTGGTGCGCCATACGAGGGCGGAGGCAATTGAGCAGGAAGAGCATTTTGACGGCAAGGCAACGGAATAGAAGTGGAAAAATTACTTTCCCTTCCTCCCCACCATCTCCTTCGCTTTCTTTGCAATGTGCTCTGCTGAAAGCCCAAACTTCTTAATCAGTTCCCAGGAGCCGCCCGACTCCCCGAAAGTATCTGCAACGCCAATCATATCAAAAAGAACGTGTCTCTCGCTTGCCGCCCCTCCGCATAATATTGCAGAAGAAATCAAATTTCCCATTCCTCCCTTTTGGTGCTCCTCAACCGTAAGCACCGCACCAGTCTCCTCCGCCGCCTTCACCACCGCTTTCTTATCCAGCGGTTTCAAAGTAGACATATTCACAACTCTTGCCTTAATTCCAAACTCCTCTTTGAGCATCCATGCAGCCCTCATTGCCTCTGGCACTTCCGGACCACAGGCAATAAGCGCAATATCCTCTTTCTCATCTTTTGCCTGCGTGGAAAGCACTGTTTCAAATGCATCTATGAAACGAGGCGCTTCTTTGCGGTAGCGTATGATGGTTGCAAGACCGAACTTGTACGGAGTATTCTCCTTACTTACTATTGGCGTTGCTTCGCGGGCATACCTAATATAGCAAGGTCCCCTTATCTCCTCAATCATTGCATGCGTTGCCTTTTTCGTTTCAGTTGAATCGCAGGGAACAAGCAGATTCATGTTCGGCAATCCCGCTATTTGAAATAATTCCTCAAGCGCCTGGTGGGTCGCTCCATCCGGACCCACCGAAACCCCCCCGTGCGCTCCAGCAATCTTCACGTTGAACCCGCCATAGCAAACCGTAGTCCTTATCTGGTCAAGCGCCCTTCCCGCAGCAAACACCCCATAAGTGCCATAAAAGGGTATTTTTCCCTCCTTTGCAAATCCTGCCGCAACGCATGTGCCCGACTGTTCAGCAATTCCCATTGAGAAAAATCTATTCTTCCTTTCTGTCTTCTTCTCATAAAACATATTGATGCAAATTGAGCCGGATATATCCGCTCCAAGCGCCACAATCTCCTTTCTTTCATTTCCCTCCAATTCCTCTCCAAAGCCAATGCGGGTGGGTTTCATCTCCACTTTCATATTTTCTTGTGTATTCCACCAATAGTTCCTGCCAAACTTCGGCATGCTTCCCTCAACTTCCTTATCAACTTTCTTCTGCCACTCCTCTGAAATTTTTATCATTTCATCCTTTGGCAAATTCCCAAGCTTTAACTCCCCCAGCGCCTTCTCAAGCTCCTCCCTATTCGGAGCCCTTCCGTGCCAACCTGCCTGGTTTTCCATGAAGGAAACTCCCTTTCCCTTAGTAGTTTTTGCAATTATCACAGTCGGCTTTCCCTTAACTTTTCCCGCTTCCTCAAATGCTTTGAGCAATTCCTCTACAGAATGCCCATCGCAGGAAATAACATGCCATCCAAACGCCCTATACTTCTCCTCAAGCGGGTCAATGTCCATCACATCCCGCGTCCACCCGTCTATCTGCAGGCTATTCTTATCAACAATCCCGACCAGATTATCAAGCTTGTAATGCCCTGCCTCCATTGCCGCCTCCCAAATCTGCCCTTCCTGCTGTTCTCCATCTCCCATTAAGCAAAATACTCGGTAATCCTTCCCATCCAATTTCGCGCAAAGCGCATCCCCGACCGCAACGCTCAAGCCCTGCCCTAAAGAGCCGCATGAAACTTCAATTCCAGGGCACTTTTTCCAATCCGGGTGCCCCTGGAAAGGGCTTCCGATTTTCCTCAAAGTAGCCGTCTGCTTCACGTCAAAATACCCGCAATACCCAAGAGCGGTGTACCAGGCAGGCGCCTTGTGTCCTGCCGAAAAAAATATTCTATCCCTGCCATCCCAAAGCGGCTCGTGCGGCTTGTGTTTCATAACTTTCAAAAACAGCACGGACACAATATCCATCGCTGAAAGCACGCCTCCGGAATGCCCGCTTCCCGCGCAATAAAGCGAAATAAGGGAGCACCCCCTCATCTCATTTGCAGCCTTTTTTATCTCTTCAGTAGAGTATTGCTTTTCATTTCCTTTTGCGTCCAAAATCCCCATAAGTTCTCCCCTCCGTTATCCCATTAAGCCAGCTTGCTCTGGCGGGTTTCAATCGCGTGCTTCATCCTTGCCACTCCTTCAGTAATTTTCTCCTTTGAAGTCGCATAGCTCAACCTTATGTGCTGTTCGTTATCCCCGGGATTTCTCTTGCCGAAATGCACGTCCGCAAGCACGGCAACCCCGTTCTCAAGCAGAAGTTTTCGCAGTTCTTCCGAATCCTTAATCCCAAGCCGCTCAACAGCCCGTGTCACATTCGGAAAGACATAAAACGCCCCTCCCGGAGAAAGGCAGCTGACCCCCTCTATCTCATTTAGGAGCTTGACCACCAAATCCCTTCTTTCCTTAAAGCTCTCTGCCATTTTTCGCGTTTCTTCCTGCGGGCCGTCAAGCGCCTCTTTCAGTGCATATTGAGTGATGTGATTTGCACAGCTTTCCGTATTCGTCACCCACCTTGCAAAGTGCGGTGCAAGGGCGGCGTTTGCAGCATACCCTGCCCTCCATCCGGTCATCGCATAAGATTTTGAAGCGCCGTCTGAAATTATCGTTCGTTCATACATCCCGGGCAGGCTCGCGATGCTCTTGAACTCCCCATCATGCATAATTTGGCAGTAAATCTCGTCTGAATAAACCCAGAAATCGTGCCTTTTGGCAAGCTCGGCAATCTCCTTCAAATCTTCTTCCTCTAAAATCCCGCCCGTCGGGTTGTGCGGTGTGTTCAGTATAAGCAGCTTTGTGCGGTTTGATATCCTGCTCTTCAATTCGCCTATCTCAAAGCTGAATTTCTTTTTCTCGCTTAACTGAAGCGGAACCGGCACCGCCCCGTTTGCGATTATCTGCGATTCGTATATTGGAAAGCCCGGATTCGGGTAAATGACCTCATCCCCAATCCCGTAATCGGTAGTGCAGGCGATTGCATACGCGATGAAGGGCTTTGCCCCGTTTGCAATCACCACGTGCTCGGGCTTCACCTCCACTCTTCTCGTGCGCGAGAGGTATTTTGCAACAGCTTCCCTTGCTGGCATTATCCCGGCGGAGTCAGTATAACCTGTTTTCCCTTCATTAATCGCATTGATTGCCGCATTCTTTATGTATTTTGGCGTGTCAAAGTCCGGCTGTCCTATGCAGAAGGAGATTATGTCCTTTCCCTCCCTCATCAGCCTGTTCACTTCAGCCAGCACCTCAAAAGCAGTTTCCGTTCCCAATCCTAGCGTTCGCTTTGAAATTCTCATTCTCATTCCCCCACGTAAAATCGTATTTGACTATATTCTATGGGAATGATTTTATAATATAGAGGTTGCCTTCCTAAAGCGCCTTCTCCACTTCCAAAAGCACAATTTTCGCAAAACCCTTCTTTGTGCGTATGCTTGCCGCCGCCGCATGCCCTCCGCCTAAATTTATGCCGGTTTTTATTTCCTCTTTTATTCTTTCAATTATTTTTCCTGCATCAAAACCCTTCTTTATTGCCTCCTGATTTGCGCGAAACGTAACCAGGCTCTCCCCAAATCCTATTACGACAACCGCATTTCCCTTTTCTCTTTCGCCTGCTGCAGCCTCGTTTTTCTTGCCCCTTTGCACCATCCCTTCTTCTTCGCACAACGCATCAAATACCTGCGTCAGCGCGCGCGCCTTGCTTGGGAAATGGCGCATCTTCATCAGCTTATCCATATTCACATAATGAAATGCCATTTCCTTTCTCTCCACTCTCCTGGTGCAGTTTTTTGCCGCCTCCACGATTTCCTCAAACTTTTCCCGCGCAGAGGCATAAATTGAGGAGAAAAGCTCCCCTTCCTCAAGCAATTTTTTGTAAAACTCAAGTTTTTTCGGGAATTTTTCATAAGTTGCGGCATATTCCAGCACAAGCGCGGCTTTTTTTGCATCTTCTTCTATCGGAGCAAGACTGCTCCTATCCCCTGCAAGCGCTATTCTTGCGTAATTCTCAAGCAAGCGTTCCTTCTCGTCTGCAAGCGCTATTTTTGGGTATTTTTCTACTCCCTCCCCAACACCGGCAATTTTAGCAATCTTCGCGCACAAAAATCCGGCAGCATACTTTGATTCAAGCGAGTGCGAAAGCGGGGAAACAAACACATCGGCAATCTCCTTTACCTTCTCACAATACGGGTGATGGTCTATTATAATTAATTTTGCTCCGGTTTTCTTTATCTCCTTCAGCGCTTCCAGGCTCTCTTCATTCACCCCGAAATCAAGCATTATTGCAAGGGAATTTTTGCCTCTTGAGAGGAGATTCACGTCAATATGCGCATCCTCCATTTGGTAAGTTGCAGAATCCGAAGGAAAGGAAATGCATTGCAGAGGCTCAAGCGCCTCGCATATGCAGAGTGCGGAGCATATCCCATCCGCATCGTTGTGATAGCGGATAAGCACGCTTGCACCGTCCTTCCTCGCTTTGCAGAGCGCTTGTGCTGCCGTTTCCATATCTTTCAGCAGTTCTCTTCCCCCTACTCCCTCCAGCCCTTCCGCCCCTTCATTCATTCTTTTACCCCCCATGAATAGGGATTTAAAAACAGTTCTTTATAATAATAGAGCAGACACGAAGGAGGTAAGCTAAATGGAAGGCACGATAATGAATTACAGGCGCGGGCTTGGAACGCAGAGAACGAACCAGTACATAGTGCAAGTGGAGGGGGTAAAAGAAAAAAGCAAAGCAGACTCCCTCTCAGGAAGGAAAGTAGTCTGGAAAACCACAAGCGGAAAGGAAATAGTAGGAAAGATTTCAAAGGCGCACGGAAATTCCGGGGCAGTGCTTGCGCGCTTCAATCAGGGCTTGCCAGGGCAGGCAGTAGGCACGAAGGTAGCTATTTCTGATTAGGGAAATATTTCACTTCCCTTCCCCTTATTTCATATTTCCCTTTTGCAAAAGAATCAACTATTTTAGGCAATCCAATATGCTCTCTCTCAAGTATTTTTGCCGCTGCCTCATCAACGCTTTTACACTCTGAAATATCCACCTTCTCCTGGTAAATTATAGCCCCTCCATCCAAGCTTTCATCAACAAAGTGTATTGTGAATCCCGAAACCTTCTCCCCAGCCTCAAAAGCGTCCCTCTGCGCGTGCGCCCCAGGGTATTTTGGCAAAAGGGAAGGATGTATGTTGATTATCTTTCCGCGATATTTCTCAAGGAGATTTTTGTTTTTTATCACTCCCATATACCCTGCCAGCACTACCAATTCCACCTTGCATGCATCAAGCTCCTTCATTATCTCCTCATCATGCTCTTCGCGCGAGGCATAATTCTTCCGCTCAACCACTTTCCAATCTATACTGTGTTTTTTCGCCTTTTCTATGGCGCTGGCAGAGGGATTATCCGTTATCATCTCTTCTATTTTCGCATTCACTTCCCCTCTTTCTATTCCATCTATTATGGACTGAAAATCAGAACCTCTGCCAGATGCAAGCACCGCTATTTTCATCATTCCATCCCCTTCCTGCATTGTATAACTCTTTCTTCAGTAATTATATAATCCACTCCGATATCGTGCCCCTGCACTGGAATCGCCCCATAAGTAAGCTGGAATTCAAATGCAAGCCCTATTTTTGGGGTGTTTGGTTTGAGCTTCTTCAAAAATCTATCATAATACCCCTTGCCATGCCCAATCCTGTTTCCCTCCTCATCAAATGCGGCTCCGGGTATTATCGCGCACTCAACTTCTTTTGGGAGCGCGGCAGGCGTTTCAGAAGACGGCTCAAGCACATCATAAGCGCCCCGTACCAGCGAATCAAGCGTTTTTACGCTGCAAATTTCCAATTCACTTTTCCCCATATCCGTTCTTGGAAGGAAAACCTCCTTTCCCATGCGGATGGTGCGCAGCACCAAATCATCAGTTCTCACTTCATAATTTTTTGAAAGGTATAAAAGCACTTTTTTCGCTCCGTCAAATTCCGGAAGCAAAAGAAGCCTCTCCATTATGCGCTTGCTTTTCTTTCTTTTTTCCGCATCGGAATGCAGCAGCCTTTCCTTTTGCATACTCTCGCGGATTTCCTTTTTTTCCATAAAAACGCCCCTACATCCCCATTACTTCCTCTTTCTTTCCGAATATTTCAGAGATAAGGTATATTGAGCCTGCCACTAATATTAAATCCTTCTTTTTTGCAAGGGATTTGGCAATCGGAAGCGCAATGCGCGCATCCTTCACCGCAAGCGGGTTTTTGCAGTATTTTTTTGCGATTTCATACAATTTCGCGTGATTCTCGCTTCTTTCTATCGATACCTGCGTGCAGATGAACACATCCGCCTCTCTTGCAAGACGCCAAATCTCTTTTTCATACTCCTTGTCTTTCATAGCCGCAAAAATAACAATCAACCGCGCATGCGGGATTTTCTTCAGCTCCCGCGCCAGCGCCCATACTCCTGTCGGGTTATGTGCCGAATCCAAAAGAACACGGTGCTTTCCCTTCAAAAATTCCATCCTTGCCGGAATGAATGCTTTTTTCAGCCCTTTTCTTATCCCTTTCTCCCCAATTCCAATCTCCCTTGCAAAAGCATATGCAAGCGAGGCGTTTTCCCTCTGGAAAGAGCCGTTCAGCCCAAGCGCAATCTCTTTTGGCAGGGGTTTCGCAATAATCAGTTTTGCGCCTTTTTTTGCGCACTCTTTTTTTATCACCTGCATAACTTCCCCTTTCTGCCTTATCGTGATTACTGTTCCTCCTTTCCTTATCAATCCGCATTTTTCCCTTGCAATCTTCGCAAGCGTTCCCCCGAGAATTTGCGCATGGTCAAAATCAATCCTTGTTATTATGCAGTATCTCCCTTCCGCTACTCTTGTAGCATCCAGCCTTCCCCCCAAACCCGCCTCCAGCACTGCAAAGGAGCATTTCTTTTTTGCATAATGCAGGAAAGCCATCAGGGTAGTAAACTCAAAAAAAGTAAGTTTGACCGGAAGCCTGCTTATCCTGCCATAAATCCCTTCAATCTCCTTATCGCTTATCTTCTTTCCATTCACCTGCATTCGCTCATTATACCTGTAAATGTGAGGGGAGAGATACAAGCCAACCCTATTGCCTGCTTCCTGCAGAATGGAAGCCAGAAATGAAGAGGTAGAACCTTTTCCCACAGTTCCCGCAACATGGATGGAAGTGAAGCTGCGTTCCGGATTGCCGAGCATTCCGCACGCTCTTTTCATCCTTTCCAATCCCAGCATAATCCCGCGAGAATGAAGGGCGAGTATCTTCTCCTTCGCGTCCATTTGCGCCCTCCTAAATCCATTTCTTCTTTCTTTCATAAAGGATAAGTGTATTCTTCATCAGTCCCGCAATGGTCATGGGCCCGACTCCCCCTGGCACAGGCGTAATGCGAGAGGCTTTCTTTGAAACTCCCTCAAATTCAACATCCCCATATACCTTTCCCCCTTCCCTGACTATTCCTGCGTCTATTACTATTACGCCCTCCTTCACCATATCCGCGGTTATCAGATTCCTCTTCCCGACTGCACAAACAAGTATGTCTGCCATTTTCGTATGCTCCGCCAGATTTTTTGTTTTTGAGTGCGCTACGGTTACGGTTGCATTTTTTGCAAGCATCATTAATGCAAGCGGCTTTCCCACGGCATTGCTCCTCCCAACAATCACAACGTGCTTCCCTTCAAGGGAAATTCCATACTCTCCAATCAAATCCATAATCCCGCGAGGGGTGCAGGGCGCAAGCTCAAAATCCCCTTCATATAATTTTGCCGTATTCTCCGGATGGAAGCAATCAACGTCTTTTTGCGGGGAAATCTCCCGCATGACTCTTTTTTCGCTTATGTGCTCCGGCAGAGGCACCTGCACGAGTATCGCCCCCACAAGCGGATTCTCATTCAGCCCCCTTATCATGGAAAGAAGTTTTTCCTCCTGCGTATCAGCGGGCAAAATCCTTTTTATTGATGCGATGCCTGCCTTCAGGCATGCCTCCTCCTTCTTTTTCACGTATAATTCGCTTGCCTTGTCATCCCCGACAAGCACCACCGCGAGTATCAGGTTGCATTTCTCCCTCTTTACTGCCTCCGACACCTCTGCAATTATTTTGTCGGCGGCTTTTTTCCCCTCAAGAAGTTCAGCCATAATAGTTATAGGCACAATAACAAATATAAACTTTGCAAAAGAGTGTATTAGGGAGGTTGGTTTAATGGCATTCTTGGACAGTTTGGGAGTTGCTGATAAAGAGGTTTATTCTGCTATAGCACTGGAAACAAAAAGGCAGGAGGAGGGGCTTGAATTAATCCCTTCCGAGAATTTCGTCTCGCGCGCGGTGATGGAAGCAGCCGGCTCCACCCTCACAAACAAATACTCCGAAGGATATTCCGGAAAAAGGTATTACGGGGGAAACAAATACATAGATATAGTGGAAGATTTGGCGATTGAGCGGGCGAAAAAGCTTTTCGGGGCAGAGCACGTGAACGTACAGCCGTACTCCGGCTCCCCTGCCAACATAGAAGTATATTTCGCCCTTCTCTCTTTTGGGGGCAAGATAATGGGCATGAGTTTAGCGCAGGGAGGGCACTTAACGCATGGGCACAAGGTGAATTTTTCAGGCAAGGCATACGAAATAATCTCTTATGGCGTGGAGGAAAAGACGCACCGCATAAACTATGACGAGGTGCGAAAGCTTGCAAAAGAGCACAAACCAAAGCTGATAGTTTCAGGCGCAACCGCCTACCCCCGCGAGATTGATTTTAAGCAATTTGCGGAAATAGCAGAGGAAGTAGGTGCAGTTTCCATGGCGGACATTTCACACATCGCAGGCTTGATTATAGGCGGAGTGCATCCTTCCCCGTTTCCCTTCACGGATATTGTCACCACTACCACACACAAGACGCTTCGCGGTCCGCGCGGGGCAATGATTATGTGCAAGGAGAAGTTTGCAAAGGAGATAGACCGTGCAGTCTTTCCGGGAATGCAGGGCGGGCCGCACAACCACATAACTGCGGCAAAAGCTGTTGCGTTTGGAGAGGCGCTCAAGCCAGAATTCAAGGAGTATGCAAGGCAGATTGTGAAGAATGCGCGAGCGCTTGCAGAAGAGTTGATGGCACAGGGCTTTGACGTGGTTTCAGGAGGGACTGACAACCATCTGATTCTCATAGACTTAACAAACAAGGAAATAAGCGGAAAGCAGGCGGAAGGGGCGCTTGACGAGTCAAACATTACCTGCAATAAAAACATGGTGCCTTTTGACAAGAGAAGCCCGTTTGACCCGTCCGGCATAAGGTTGGGAACTCCTGCGCTCACTACGAGAGGAATGAAGGAAGGGGAGATGAAGGAAGTGGGGAGCTTCATTGCGCGCGTGATTTCCAACTGGCAGGATGAAGAAGTGAAGAGGAAGGTGAAGGGGGAAGTGGTTGAATTGACGAAGAGATTTCCCCTATACCCGAACCTTTACCGGATGTGAGTTGAGCAAAATGGCGCAACCATATCGCTTTTTGGAGCACAGAGCAGATATCCTCTTTGAGGCGGAAGGGAAGGACTTTAAGGAGGCGCTCTCAAATTCAGCGCTGGCAATGTTCTCTGTAATCGGAAAGGCAGAAGGGAAAGAGAAGGTGAAAGAAAAGGTGAAAATAAAAGAAAAGGGGGAAAATAAGGAGCAATTGGTGGTTTATTTTCTCTCAAAACTCTTGTCTGAAATGGATACGCGCGAGATTGTTTTCTCTTCAGTGAAGATTGAAAAGCTGGATGAGGGGAAGATGGAAATAGAGGCGACTGCCCTCGGTGAAAATGTCCGCCCAAAATTTTCAGTAAAGGCGGTTACGTTTCATGAGCTGCAGGTGAAAGAAGATAAGAAGGGATGCACAATAAGAGTGCTGCTGGATGTTTAGGCGGCAACATGCTTTGTCTTTGGTTTTTTCTTAAAACCTCCTCCATCCCCGCTGAAACGTCTCCGCATTTTTCCCCTTACGGAGCCTTTTTTCAGCTCACTCAAATCTATACTGGCATTCAAATAAGCCCCAAGCGCCCCTTTCTCTTTTCTTATCTCATTTTTCTTTGCCTCCACTGCCTCGTCTATCGCTTCCTTTGCCCCCGGCTTTCCGCTCATGCTCTTGTAATCGCTGATGTTTATTCCGAGCTTTTCGGCTATTCTGTTTGCCTCCGGAGACTGGTCAAGGCTCCAAATGACTTCGACTGCCAAATCAGAAAACCTCCCAATCGCGGCAGTCCGCACCTCTTCGGGTGCGCATGCAAACGAGTTTCTTATATCGTTCAGAAAGCGCCATTTCGGCATCGTATTCGTCCTCTTTACCATCTCCGAAACCATTTTTGCCTCTGCATCCGCAATTTCCCCGCAGACTTTCTCAATGAATTTGTGCGGGATATTCTCCCAACCTTCAAGATACGCAAAGGAAGGAATCGCCTCTGCTTTCCCTATTTTGTCCAGCAAAAATGCTAGCCGTGCGCCTGCATCGGCTGTTCGTATATCTTTTGGCACTCCAAACTTCATTTTAATTCCCATGCACTTCTTTGTGTCTAAAGTAGTATTTAAATGTTATTATTTGGCAAGAGCCGGCATTTTTGCATTGTGTGCAGTTTTTGGCTTCTTTGCTTGGCGGGGAGGAAGCAAGCGGCGCAGCGTCCCGCTATCCACTGCCACGGATATTCTTCTGCCCCCGGGCAGCCGGCTCAATTCACCAGTTTCCTTCATTTTTTGCAGTATGAGCAGCCTTTCCCCATTCCCTCCTCCCTGAACTGAAATTTCCCCATCCCCCCCAATGCTGATTATCTCATTATCTAGAGGAAAGATGTTCACCCTCTTTTCCATTAGTGAAAAGCCTTCGGTTTTAATCCTTTCAATCTCTTCCTCCGCAATCTTAAGCTCCTCCGGAACGGCGATTATGACCGCCCCTCCTTTTGGGAGGAAGCTTATCGCCCTAATTGCAGCCTCTTCATTCTCTCCAAAGGAATACGCAAGGGCAATCGCAGTGACTTTATCATTCATCTCCTGCACTATGTTCAAATTTTTCCTTCCTTTTCTTTCTGCGGCAAGTGAAAGCAAAGACCGCCCGCCTGTTTTCGGGAAAAGGTCCAGCAAAACGGCATGCCAACTGAAAAGTCCCACTACTGCAAGCGCGGAATTCTCAAGCTGAACGCTCAAACCATCGTCTGCCATGCAATCTTTGTGTCAGAATAAGCATATAAAGGGTTAAGGCAGCTTCACGTAATAAACTCCGTTTGCATCCTTCACGACAAGCGGCTCCTTCTGCAATAAAGAGTGCAAGTTTATTTCAAAAATTCCCTTCTCCCTTATCCTGACATTCTCCAAATCAAGCACGATGGATTTCCCGTCATCCGGGAATTTCTTCACCAGCTCCTTTTCTATCCACTGCGCATCCGGTATTTCCTGTCTTTCCGCTTCTCCACCATCCTGCTGGAAAAGAAATACCTTTGAGCCGCAGGGGCATCCCTTATCCACTTCTTCCATTGTGTTTATGAGTTTTCCGCATCTAAGGCATTTGTGCATAAAAAATTCACTCCCGTCAGCTTAGCTTCTTCAAAATAGCAGAATAAAGCGAATCCATGTTCTTTCCGGTTAAAGCAGACACTTCAACAACCGGATACTGCGGAAACACCTCCTTTATTCTCTGTGAGTTTGCTTCCACCCTATCCATCTTGTTTGCGACAATGAGTATGGGGATGCTCTTTGCCTCCAAATTCCCGAGTATGGTGGCATTTATCTGATTGTAAGGCTCTTCGGTGGCATCCATCACCACAAGCGCGGCATTCACGCTCTCAAGGTGCTTAATCGCCTCCACAATCCCTTTTGTGGCTTCCTTTGCTCTAGCCTGCGCTTCCTTTGAAGATAATCCATAAGCCATGAAATCCCGGTAATCCACCTTCACCGCAATTCCGGGCATGTCAAGTATGTTCATCACAAGCTGGTTGCCGTTTATTCTCATTTTCAGCTTCTCCTTTTTTTGCACCAGCCTTGTCTCATGGGGTATGATGGACACAACGCCAAGCGGCTCCCCTCCCAAATCAGTGCATATCTTGTTTGCAAGCGTCGTTTTTCCCGTATTCGGAGAGCCGTAGAACCCCAGGGAAAGCTCCCCTTTCTTCTTGAAAAAGAGTTTTATGAGAGACTTGAACGTCTCCTTGATTCTTTTGAACATCAATATCAGCAGTATTTGGTGCTATATATACTAAATATATCTTTGCCTGCCCCTTCAAAATGCCGCTCGGGGATAAGTATTTAAATCTGATACAACCAATAACGCCAAACTTAATGCTTCATGAGGTGAGAATGATGTTTGATGACGAAGAGGACGTAGATGAGGAAGATTTTGAAGATACATGGGACGAGGAAGAGGAAGAATAAGCAGCAGCTAATCCTGAACCTTGTGCTCCCCCTTTCTTCCTATTATTTTTTTTCTTCTTTCAGCCGGTTTTCTTTTTTGCCCCCAATTCTGCTCCTTTATTTGCGAGAGCACGAGATGCCTTTGGGTTTCAATATCATAAAGCACAACTGTTTTTCCATGCCCCCTAAACTCCCTGTGCAGCATCCCCTCAAGCTCCGAAAGCGAATATGAATGCGAGGCGGAGCTTGTTACAAAAACGCACATTCCCGCCCCGCTTGAAAAAAGCCGCTTCACACTCCCAAAGAACTCCCCGCGATTGCCAAACTGCACCTCAAACGCTATCTCCTCTTCTTCTTTTTTCCACATAAGGCAAACTCCCCTCTCTTCAAAGAGCACAGAATAGCCAAGCTGTCCTCCAATCTCCCCGTAAATCTCCACTATCCTCTGCTTGAGGTTTGCCGCAGAGGGCTTCTCAAGGGAGGTTATTTTTTCAATCACATCCATACGTGCAGTTTGGGGTATCCTGCATTTAAAAAGTTTGTTTGAGAATGAGAGAAAGGGAGTCAAGGTGGATTTTTTCCCGCGCAGCCGAAGCAGGTATGCTCGCGTTGAGGTGATTTTATGCGTCTTTCTATATCAGAGGGGAAGTATCTTATGACACTTGCAAGAAGGGCAATTTTTGAATACATTGTGTCAGGAAAAAGAATAAAGGCGGATAAAAAAGAAGGGGTGCTTTGTGAAAAAAGAGGCGTTTTTGTAACACT
Organism: Candidatus Micrarchaeota archaeon CG1_02_47_40; assembly: GCA_001871475.1. Lineage (GTDB taxonomy): Archaea > Micrarchaeota > Micrarchaeia > Anstonellales > CG1-02-47-40 > CG1-02-47-40. The sequence continues at coordinate 34,093 of MNVE01000004.1, forward strand.
AAGCACACATCCCTCGCACGAATTGCGCGGCTGCATAGGCCATCCATTGCCAGTAATGCCGCTTGCGGAGGCGGTAATTGAAAATGCCCGTCACTCCGCCTTCTCCGACCCCCGCTTTCCGCCTGTGCAAAAAGATGAGCTTGCTTTGATTGCAATAGAAATAAGCGTACTTGATGTGCCGGAAATTATTAAGGTAAAAACTCCGCTTGAATACCCAAAGAAAATAAAAGTAGGAAGGGACGGGTTGATAGTGAAAAGCGGCTGGTATTCGGGCCTGCTGCTTCCGCAGGTGCCGGTTGAATGGGGCTGGAAGGAGGAAGAGTTTCTCTCGCAAACCTGTGCAAAAGCCAATCTTCCCACGGGCGCATGGAAGGAGGGAAAAGTTGAGATTTTAAAATTCTCCGCTCAAATATTTTCAGAGGAAACTCCGGGTGGAAAGGTGGCTGAAAAGAAAATTCAGGAGTGAAAAAGGCGGAAAAGAGAAAATAAAAGGAAATTTAGAAGTGAAAAAGAAAAAGACAGAATAAAAAAATAAACTTTCAGGTGATTTTGATAAAAGCGAAAATAAAACTTGAGGGAAATAAGGCGCTTCTTGAGCTTCCACAGGAAATAATTGCGCACACAAGCAACAGCGAGGCGGAACTATTTCCCCTGCGCGATGGTTTTTACCTGCTTTCATTAAACCCCCTTCCCCAACCAACTCCGCTGCAGCACTCCCTAAGCGATGCTGAATTTTGCGTGCTTGAGAAACTAACCTCCCTCAAATTTGAGGAGAGGAACAAAAAAGCCGCGGAAAAGGCGCTTAATAAAGAGGAGCTTTTGGTGCTTGATTCGCTTTTGAAAAAAAAGACAATTTCCTTTTACTCAAGCGCAAAATACCCGAGCGGGGTTTACAACGTGCCAAAGGAAGTATACTCGCAGATGCTGGATAGGAAGAGGAAAATGCAATCGGGCAATCAAAAAGAAATGCTCCTGCCAATTCAGCAGAAAAAAGAAACCCCTCCGCCAATTCAGCAGAAAAAGGAAACCCTCCTGCCAAACGGAAAGGAGTATGCGGTGGTTGAAGAGGCGGAGCAGGAAAAATTTCTCAATGAGAACATGCTCTCCCTTACAAAGGCAGGGGAGGTATTCGGCTCGCGCGGCTTTGACAGGAAATACTACATATGCACGCGGCGTTTTTATGATAATTTTTTGCCCGTGTTTTCCGAGGCGTTCAAAAAAGGGGGGAAGAACGCTTCGCAGCTCTGCGATGAGCTTAAAATAAATCCCGATTCCTGCATCGTGATGCTCAAAATAATGTGCGAGAAGGGAGAGGCGATAGAAAAAAGGAAAGGGGTTTACTTCGGAGTATAGGCTGATAAATATGGTTACAATACGCGACCCGATACACGGGGACATTGAGATTTCGCAAACCGAGCGGCGCCTTCTTGACACCGGGGAGATGCAGCGCCTGCGAAGGGTAAAGCAGCTTGCCATGGCTTACCTTGTGTACCCCGGCGCAAACCACACGCGCTTTGAACACTCAATAGGCACGATGGAACTGGCAGGAAAAATCTGCGCCTCGTGCGAAATTGAGAATGAAAAAACAGAGCAGCTTCGCATTGCCGCGCTTTTGCATGATGTGGGGCACGTGTGCTTTTCCCATGAGGGGGAGTTTGCGACAAAAATGGCGCTTGGCACACATGAGGAGATTGGGAGAAAGAAAATGCTTGAGGGGGAAATTGCTGACATATTAAATGAGAATTGGGGGGCGAGGAAAATATCCGAACTTTCCGCTTCGCAAGATTTTGGGGGCATAATCTCTTCAGATATAGGGGCTGACAGGATGGATTACCTCTTGCGCGACTCGCACTACACCGGTGTTGCCTATGGAATTATAGAAAAGGAAAGGATAGTTTCGCAAAGCGCTTTTTCCCATAGCGGGCTTTTTCTCCGGGAAGGCGGGCTTTCAGCAGGCGAATCCCTTCTTATTGCGCGCTTTCTCATGTTCTCAACCGTGTACATGCACCATGCGGTGCGAATCGCTTCCGCGATGCTTGAGCAAAGCCTGGCAATCGCCCTTGCAAATGATGCGCTTAGAGAAGATTTCCTGCTTTTGGCAGGGGATGAAGAGGTATTAAGCGAGCTTGCAAAAATAAGCTCCTGCACAAAAATGGCGCAGAGGTTCAAAGAGCGCAACCTCTACAAAAAAGCGCACTTTGCAGATTTTGAGCCGCTTTCCCCGGAGCTTAAAGAATTGCTTAAAAGCGGGCAGGCGCAACGCGAGATTTCAGAAAAGGCAGGGGCTGATGTGCTGATAAGCATGCCCCAGAGCTTTGTGGGCGGAGCGGAAGTGTTTGTTGAAGTGAACGGGCAGAAGAGAAAGATAAGCGACATTTCCCCTCTTGTGCGCGCAATGTCTGAAACGGAAAAAACGCGGGCGAGGGTTCTCGTGTGCTGTGCAAAAGAGGACATTGAACAGGTTGCAAGAGAGGCAAAAAACTACATTGGCAAATAAATCAGAGGGCAGAGCAGCCTGCATGGGCAGAGAGCTTACTATCCAATCAAATAATTCAGAGCGAAACAACTCGCATGAGCGAAAGCATCTACTTTAACAAACAGTCAAGCAGCCTGCAAACTCCTACTTTAACGAACAAATCAGAAAGCGGAACAACTCTCACGGCAAACTCTTACTTTAACAAATAGTCAATCAGCCTGCAAACTCCTACTTTAACAAATAGTCAAGCACTTTCACTATCAGTATGAATGCTGCCGCGAAGGTGATTACCGCCTTCGGGTCAAATTTTATCCCGCCCATATCCTCGTTTGCGCCGACTCCTAAAATTCCCGCCGAGGATTGGGGGGTGCTTATTGATGTTCTTGAAACAGACATATGCAGAATATGTGCTGCGCACTATTTTTAACTCTTCTTCTTAAAGCGCAGGTGCTTCTCCAATTCCACTTCCTCCCCCTGCGCAAGCTTATCAAGCAGCCCCTCCAGCTCTTCCGCATCCACCCCGCATCCCTCAAGCTGTATCCGGAGCACCTCCAAGCCCATCTTCACCGCCGACATCTTCCCTGCGCGGTTTTGGCGCAGTGCCTCCACCCTTGCCGCAAGTGTTTTTGAGGAAAGTGAATTCTCCACGAATACAAAAGCCTGCTCAAACTTCTGAAAGCTTACATCTCCCTGCACAAGCCCTTCCCTCATCGAGCCTGAAAGCACAATCCGTATTATCGGCTTTTCCTTTTCATTTGCAACTATCCTCTCTACCTCTTTTTTCACCGCATTTGCAACCTCCTCCGGCTGCGCATTCACAAAGGAGAGGGAAACAAAATGAAACGGCCTTGCAATTATGGGAAAAAACTCACCCTTCTTCAAAAGAGTGTCATAAACAACATACCCCTTTGCCCCCTCCTCTTCCTTTCTCATCTGCGTAATTACCGTGGAGCCGGGTATAATGAGCTTTCCATCAAATGCAAACTGGCTTTTGTGCACGTGGCCGCAAACATACAAATCAAATCCGGCAGGAAGCTCCTCAAATGAAATGAATTCCTCCTTCCCATTTGGTATGAACTCCGAGAGGGACTGGTGAAATACAAACACGTTGAAATGATTCGGAAGCGGGGAGAAATTTGACTTTTTGAGCGCCTCGCGCACATAATTTTCAGGCACGCCCCCCATTCCTGTAATCGCTATTTTCTGTCCATCCCTCTCAAGCACCTGCCGGTTCTGGTGAATATTCACAAGAAGCCCGGCGGAGTGCATAAACTGTATCGGGTTTGCCTGCCCCTTTGGGCGCATCTCGTGCGTTCCGTGTATTGCCAAAACAGGCACGCTCGCCTGCCGCAGAAGGGAGGCAAATTCAGAAAGCGCATTCAGGCTCGGGGTTGCGCTGTCAAAAATATCCCCTGCTAAAATGAGCGCATCCGCCTTTTCCGCAGCCTCCAAAATAGCCGCCTTCCCCTGCAAAAACGCATCCTCGCCCCACTTTGCATGCCCAAAATGAGTATCCGCAACAATCGCAAGTTTCATTTCCCACTCCCAGCAGTATTTATAAAAAAGAGCATATATATCTTGCTTAGTATGGTTGACACGTTGGTCCTGCCCATCATAATAATAGCCGCCGTCATAATAGCGGTCTACTTCCTTACAAGGTAGTTTGTGATGGACTGGCGTATTGCGGCAGTAGCGGCAATGGCGTTGCTCTCGGTATACAGCATCGTGCTAAAATACTTCATTTCAGACATATCAACAGGGAGGGAAGATTTTCGCGCGTACATTCCGGCTTTTTTCGCATGTGCGCTTCTTTTATTTGGCTATTTCCTCCTGAACATACAAAACGTGAAACTCGGCGAGAGAACTTCCATTTACCATCTTGCACTAATACCCCTGCTCCTTCTTCTCTCTGCCACCACCTATCTTGCCTACCGCGACGGTCCGCTTACAGTAGTAATACCTATAATGGGGCTTGCAATGGTGGGCACCGCACTTCTGGCAGTGTTTTTTCTGCATGAGCAGCTTACTCCTGCGCGCATTCTTGGTATAGTGCTCGCGCTTGTCGCAATAGCGGTATTTGCGCTTGAAAAGGAGGCAAATGGGCTTATTAGAAGCGTGTTTGGGGCGTGAAGCGCTCCCACATTTTCCCACAGAAACATTTTTAAATGGGCATGGGCATAATGCTAACCTGCGAGGTAGGAAACCTTTTAAACATTGCTTTTTTCGGCATCAAACCGGCTTAGAAAAAATATTAGACGAGGGGGTTGTGAAAAATGGCATCTTCATGTCCTGAATGCGGAAACAAGAAACTAACCCGTGATTATGAGAGAGGGGAAATAATCTGCTCAAACTGCGGGCTTATCATAGCAGAGAACATGGCGGATTTGGGGCCCGAGTGGAGGGCATTTGATTCCGAGCAGCGCGAAAAGCGCGCAAGAGGGGGGGCGCCCATAAAATTCATGAGGCCTAACAAGGGGCTTGTGACGGAAATAGACCAATATAATAGGGATATTAGAGGGGCAAAGATTTCCCCGAAAAAGCAGGCGCAATTTTACAGGATGAGAAAGTGGCACAAGAGGGCATCAATTGCTTCTTCCATGGAACGCAACCTTGCAATAGCTCTCTCCGAGCTTGACAGGATTGCTTCTTATCTGGGATTGCCGGACAATATGCGCGAGAGCGCAGCTCTCCTTTACCGAAGATGCATAAAGGCGGAGCTAATACGCGGAAGGCTGATTGAATCCGTGGTTGCGGCAGTCATATACGCAACCTGCAGGATAAACGGAATTCCACGCACACTGGATGAGGTTGCTAAAATATCCGGCATAGAGAAGAAGGAGATAGGGCGCGCATACCGCTTCGTTAGGCGCGAGCTTGACCTGGACGTGCCATTAACCGACCCTGGGCAGTATGTGCCGAAATTCACAGCGGCGCTCAAACTCTCCGGGCAGGTGCAGGAGAAGGCAATACAGCTTCTTAAAAAGTCCATCAAGAAAGGGCTGATTTCAGGAAGGGGGCCGACCGGAGTGGCGGCTGCGGCAGTGTACATTGCAAGCGCAATTTACGGAGAGCGAAGGACGCAGAAGGAAGTGGCTGATGTGGCAGGAGTCACCGAAGTCACGATAAGGAACAGGTATAGGGAGCTGAAGAAGGAATTGGGGCTGAAAGTGAATCTTTAGCACTTTCTTTTTTATTCTTCCTTTTTCTTCTTTATTTCTTTTTCCCTTTTGTTTTCTCATCCTTTTTTTACTTTTTCTTTCTTTTTCTTATTCTTCTTTATTTTCTTACTTTTCTTTACCCCTGTAATCTTACCACACATTTCACCCTTCAAATGTATGCCTAAAAATCACCTCGTAGGTTTTACCGCACATTTCAAGAGGAAAAAGTGTGGTAAGAAAATTTAAGCACCTCTTGCAACTCTTTTCTTTTTTTCCCTATTCATTTTGCACACTGAAAATTGGTTAGTATTTAAATGATTCATCCTCATACTCCCAAGCATGAAAGCATCGGAGAGGGAAAAACTCTTCAAAAAAGCCGTTCCGCTTGGGCTGGCGCCCGTGCGCGTTTCGGTTTGGCTGCCCTAAGTGAAAGAAAAGGGCATTTCTTCGTGTTGATTTAAGAGACATAATCTGAAAATTACAAAATTCGGGAGGGAGAAAAAAATGGCAAAAGAAAAAGTTGTTTTAGCATATTCAGGAGGGCTTGACACCTCGTGCATACTCAAATGGCTGGCGGATAAAGGGTATGAAGTAATCGCTTATGTAGCGGATATTGGGCAGAAGGATGATTTTGAGAAGGTGAAGGCAAAGGCGCTTGCAACCGGCGCATCCAAATGCCATGTTCTTGATTTGAAGAAGGAATTTGTAACTGATTACATCTTTTCTGCAATACGCGCAAATGCAATATATGAAGGAAGATATTTGCTTGGCACCTCCCTTGCCCGCCCCCTGATTGCAAAGCACCAGATAGAGGTGGCGCACAAGGAAGGGGCGCAATATGTTGCGCACGGGGCTACCGGAAAAGGCAACGACCAGTGCCGCTTTGAGCTCTCCTACCTCTCCCTTGACCCGAAAATAAAAATCATCTCCCCGTGGAAAACGGCAGAATTCATGGAGCAGTTCAAGGGAAGGGATGATTTGATTGCATATGCAAAAAAGAACGGCATTCCCGTGGATGCGACTCTGAAAAAGCCCTATTCAGAGGATGAGAATTTGATGCACATTTCGCACGAGGCAGGCATATTGGAAGCACCTGAAAAAATTCCCGCAGATTCCGTCTATTCCCGCACCGTTTCCCCTAAAGATGCACCCAACGAGAGCACTTTCCTTGAAATATTTTTCAAGGATGGAACACCGGTAAAAGTGGTGAATAAGAACACGAAGGAAACAAAGGAGGAACCCTTGGAGCTTTTCACTTATCTGAATAAGGTTGGAGCGGAAAACGGAGTAGGAAGAATGGATATGGTGGAGAACCGCTTCGTTGGGATAAAATCCCGCGGCTTGTATGAAACTCCCGGAGGCACAATCCTTTACACTGCCCACAAAGATATAGAGTCAATTGCAATGGACAGGGAGGTAATGCGCCTGCGGGACACGCTTTCTCCGCGCATGGCTGAAATAATATACTACGGCTTCTGGTTTTCCCCGGAAATGGATTTCCTGAACGCCGCATTCAACAAGAGCCAGGAATTCATAGATGGAAAGGTAGTGCTTGAGCTATACAAGGGAAACGTTTTCACCCGCGCTCGTGAATCGCCTTCTTCATTGTATGATAAGGAGCTTGGCTCAATGCACATAGAAGGCGGCTTTGACCAGAAAGATTCAACCGGCTTTATCAAGATAAACGCGATACGGCTGATGGCGCACCGTGCGATAGTGGAAAAGCAGGGAAGACTCAGGCGCAAGTAATCTCTTTTTTTGCATTTTTCAGTTTTTTTCTTTTTTTTTACTAGAGCTTACTATAGCAAACCCGAGAAGGAATTTGACAGATTCTGCCGTCTTCTGCGGCGTTCGGGTTTGCTAGTTGTGCCGCACGATTTTCGTGCGGCGCTATAAATGAGGTGATAAAAATGGTTATGCAAAATAATGGATGCCCTGCAATAATGAACTTGAAACTTCTGCCCTGCCAGCCGAAAATAAAAAGGGGGCAGAGAACAATACGCGAGGAATTGCCAGGAGGAACAGCTTCGGCAAAATGCCCTTACATTGATGGGCTGAATCGCCTTCCCTGCGAGTGCTTGTTTGGCAGGGAAAAGCCGCTGTCGGAAGAGGCGCTGGGCTGAAAAGGCTAGGGGGAAGAATGCAGAACATTGTAAAATAAAAAACAGAAAAGATAAACCATGAATCAGTGCAGGGGGCTAAACTCGCCGAAACTTCCCTTCGGCTCTTCCTTCTCTTTTTTCTTTTCCCTTCCCCTCTCTCCACTAACTTTTTCTTTTCTTTCCTCTTTTTTTATCTCTCCCTTACTGTAAGGTGGATAAGAAGGCGAGGGGGGCGGCAAATCCTCCGGATACATCCACTTCTGCACGTCAACCGCCTTCAATTTCATGGGAAGTATGTACTTGGTTCCGTCAAACAGCCTTACGATGCACTCCCTCTGGTCCAGCCTGACAAACATCTCGCGCTTTGACTCTTCAAGCTCTGTTGTGGAGCGGTTCTTCTTGAAAAACTCTTCTATCTTTATCTCTATTATTGAGCTTATCAACCTGGCATCCTCCCTGTTCACCTTGAATGAAATGATATTTCTCGTGTTTGAAATTATGCCGTTTAGTATTTCCTTTTTGAGCTGCCCCAAATACTGCATTGAGAGATAGAGGTAAAGGTTGAATTTTCTCGTTTCTGCCAGAATGTCCTTCACCACCAAAGTTTCAACGCGCGGGAACTCATCCACAACAAGTATTATCGGCCTTTTGAATTTTCCCGTTATTGCACAAATGTACATCTGATTTATTACCGCACCTGCAAGGAATTTTATCATCCTCTTTCCGAAAAACTGCGGGTCAAAGGAAACAACCGTCACTCTGTTGTTTTCAAGAAGCTCGTGCAGCTTCTCCTGCTTCAGTTTTTTCCCCAAATAAAGCTCATACTCCCCCACGAAGTTCAGAATGGGCAATACCGCGTCATTGAAGTGGTGTATGTAAATATCCTGATACTCCTGGTCAAAGAAGCGCTTTGCTTCATCCACCGTGCTTTGGGTGCAGAATTCCATGCGCGCAGCCGGGTCGCGCAACAGCGCATTGATGTTCTCAAGCGTAAGCCTGTCAATTGAGGAGAGGAGGTAAGTTGCGTAAAAAAGCACCCTTTCCGCGTATTTATTTTCCTCTCCTATTGCGGAGGAGATAAGCTGTGCAATCAACTGCGTCATCATCGGGCTCTTGTCCCCTCCCATCTCAAGGGGCTCCACGTAATTCTTCTTGTAATCCACTATTTTCTTGTTCGGCATGAGCTTTAGGAACTCCCCGTGCGGGTCAATCACCAGCACTCTCAACTCATTGCCGTATTTTTTCTCAAGCGCGCGAACCATCATGTAAAGCGCTTTTGTTTTCCCGCAGCCGGACTCCCCGACTATGAGCGTGTGGTTTATGGATTCAAAGCTGTCCATTCCCACGCACGCATCCACGTTCTCAAATACTGGAAATTGCGAATTCAATGAGATGCTTTTGGGAATCGGCTCAAGCACATCTATGTATATTGAGGGATGGTTCTCAAGATTGATTTCAAGGAAGTTTTCAGGCGAGGAGAGGAGTATTAAATTCTTTTTCCCCCCGCTTTCAGTTGCATTTGCAAATCCCAAATACTTTCCGAATATCCTGACAATTCTGCAGGAAAACTCCTCCACATCCGCCTTTATCATGAAATTGAGGAGATTTTCAGGACCGAAGAAGTAAAGGTTTGGGAATGGCAGGTAGCTTCCTCTTTTTCTCTCTATTTTCACAGGGTTGTCGCTTAGCTTGAAGGGAAAAATCAGGTGGGGCAGGTGCGCCAAATTCTTCCTGTCCTTTATGTAAAACTTGAGCGTGTTTTTCTGCCTCTGCACTATCACCGGCGCGGGCGTGATTGAGAAGAAATAAGACAAATCAAGAAAGCCGAAGAGAGGGACTTTCCTCTTCGTCAAATGCTCAAACAAATTCCTGAATGCGTCGCTGCCCACTTTCTCGGAATATATGTGCAGTTCTTTCACACGCTCTTCCATATAGTATAATCTACCTTTTTTAGTATTTAAAGCTTTAGGGGAGAATTGCTTATAAAACTTTAGAGGCAGGCGAGGCTGTAAATATCCCATCCTTTAAACGTTTTCGCAATTAAACGTAATAAGTGCTTGCAATGGATGTCAACACCGCTTTCAAATCCGCATGCAGGGTGCTTTTAGGGAGGGAAATAGGCGAGTTAAGGGAATTTGAGCCTTACCTTTTAAGGGTGATAAATCCCCTCTCGCAAAAGGCTTCTTCCTTGAGCAAAAAGAAACTCTACATCGCCTCCGAATACTGCAAAGGCGCAAAACTAATTGCTTATGATGAGATGGAAAAGCTGAAAATCGCCCCCCTGAATATAAACAAAATAAAGGATATGGATTCCCTTCTTTGCGAAGTTTCAGAGCGCTTCTACTATTGCGGCAGCAAGAATTTGGGAAACTCTATGCAAGTGCAGGAAAGCGACGAATGCATTGACTCTTCTTTTGTGCACCACTCCTATGAGGTGCTGAAATCCGAATACGTTGCCTACTCCGCATACATCAGGGAGAGCTCTTACCTGTTTGGCACAAGCTGGGCAGGGGGAAGCGCTTTCTGCTTAAGCTGCCACGGGCTTCACACCAATACGCGCTGTTTTGAAACTTACTATTCAGGGAATTTAACCGACTCGCATTTCTGCTACCAGTGCAACGGGTGCTCAAACTGCCTCTTTTCCTTCAACCAGAGGGGCAAGCATTACATGATAGGAAACCTTGAGCTTGCACGGGAAAAATATCTTGAAATAAAAAAGAGCCTGCTTGGAGAGGTTGCAGAAGAACTTTCAAAAAAGAAGGCATTCCCCTCGCTTTTTACGCTGGTGGACTGATGGAAAAGATAGATGAGGAATTTGCAAAAACAACAAAGATTCTGCTTGGCGCTAGCTTATCCCCTGTGCAAAAATACGAGGAATGGCTCACGCAGAGAATACCGAAGGGAAAAATTGTGAAATCCGTTTTTGGAGATGAAGAGATTTACATGCCTGAATTCTCATTCTGGAAATTCCTGAAAACGAATAAAATAGCCGCGCTTTCACAAATGAAAAGGGCAGAGGCGTTGAAAATTGATGAAGTAAATGAAGGGGAAGGGATAAGGGCGCTTGCACGAAGGCTCAAAAAAATCGCCTATTATATAGGGGAATGGAATGAGGGCGAGAATTTCAACGTGAAAGAATCAAACATTTTCAAGGATTCGGCAAACCTCTACAAAATCATAGACGTGTTCTTCTCAAAAAACGCAGCGTATTCCGTTTATTCCTATTATGATGAGAATGTTTTCGGCTGTTTCCGCGCATTTTACTCAAAATTCTGCATAAACTGCTACAACTCTTCCAACCTCTCCGGCTGCCTTGAAACTGACAGCTCCGCGCGCTCTTCGGGCTGTTATTTCTGCCACAATGTTGAAAATTTGCAGGATGCGCTTTTCTGCTCCAACGTGAAGAATTTAAGGTATGCGGTCGGGAATGTTGAGGTAGGAAGGGAGGAGTTTTTGAGAATAAAGGAAATTTTGCTTGAGTATATAAGAGAGAAGCTTGCAAAAGAGGGGAAGCTGGAGCTGGATGTATATAATATTGGGTGCGTTGGGGGAAAGTAGCATCTATAAAAGAAATAAAGAAAAAGAGAAAATAAATAAAAAAGAAAAAAATAAGAAAGGCGCTTACACAACAGCTTCCTGCGCCTGCACCCTTTGCACTTCCATTATCTGCTTCACCCTGTCCGTATCCTTGGGGAAGTGCCTTCCTCTCATGAAGAAGTTCTTCTCATAAGTTTTTGCCTCAAACTTGCTTATTATTATTTCAGTGGCATTCTCCACGTCAAACTCCTTGCAGGAGAATATGTCTATTGAAACGTAATTCTTCTCCGGGAAGGTGTGCGCGGAAATGTGGCTCTCGGCAATAAGCACTATGCCGGACACTCCCCAGTCCTCGGGCTTCACCCCATTGTAAGCAAAGGTATAGGGCGGCATTATCTTCGTCATTCCTATTATTTCAGGCAGCTCATCCAAAAAACTATAAACGAAATTCACGTCTTTGAGTTTTCTTTTGTTGCATCCGTATAAGTCAAGTGTTAAGTGCGGTCCAAACATTTTTCAATTCATCCTCCGAATTTTTTCCAGTTTTTGCTGAAAAATACATTCTGGAATCTATTTCGGCGGCATTTATTTATAAACCTTATGCTTTTTGGCAAAAAAATAACGCCTATAAGCCCCTTTTGCTAAAAAAAGAAGCGTATAAACGTTTTTAACAAAAAAGAGTGCGCTAATAACTGTTTTTTCCCGTTTTAAACCGCGTATGCCTCTTTTTCCTCAAATCGCTTCTGTTTTGTCTGTTTTTTTCAGATTTATTCAAATTTTAGGGTTTCTGCCTTTGAAAAAATTGCTTATATGCGGGATTTTTTCCCATTTTTGAGGGAGTGTGTGGGAAAAAAGTGGGAAGAAAAAAAGAGTCAGAGCCAATAAAAACTTTAACATAAAAAGAAAAAGAAGAATTGCTTATTGCAAAGTAGGTTTTTTACCATGCCATCCAGATGCTCCGTCTGCGGAAGGGAAGTTGAAGAGTACGAGATACACTACGCAAGCGGAATGCCCGTATGCATTTCGTGCGAGGGAACTCCTGAAACCGGGGGGATGGATACTCCCTGCCAGCGCTGCGGAGTGTATGTTCCTTCCCATGAGCTGAAAATGTACCGCTCCCGCCTTTACTGCAACTACTGCATCATGGACATGGAGGATGACGGAAGGCGTGAAGAGGAAGGGATAAGGAAACGGGCGCACATGGAAAAGGAAGAGGAGGAAATCGGGGCAGGAAAGGGAGGCTCTGATGAAAGCGGAGCGGGAGCGGGAAGAAGCGGACGGGAAGACGGTGCAGAAGGAGAAGCTGGAGGAAAAGGAAGCGGACAGGAAGATGATGCGGATGGAAAAGGAGGCGCTGAAGAAGGCGAAGCAGGAAAGGAAGCAGTGCGCCGCCCAATTCTTCTTGGAGGTATTTGCCAAAGGTGCGGGGCAAGCGCGGACATATTATACACTATTCACGGAAAGCAGCTTTGCAAAATATGTGCGGAAGAAGAATCCCCGAAAATGGGGGCGGGCGGGTTTTTTGCAAGTGCAATAAGAATAATGGAGCGCGCGATTGAGAAACTGCAGGGGAAAAATATCATAGTTAAGGAAGCCCCCCAGGAATGGGAACAAATGGAAGCGGTTGAAAAATTCCTAAATGAAAACTCCGAGCTTCTTTTAAAATATCCGGTGCGCCTTGAGGAAGGGCTTTCCGAATACGCAAAAAAGCTCTCCGCAGAGGAGAGAATGCGCTTTTACGAGGGTTTTGTCACCCTTGTCATCTCTGACAATGCGGATTTTGAGCTTGGAAACGGCATAAGCGCGCTTGAAACCGGGAAGCAGGCGAAAATAATAAGGGCGATATACTTTCTCTCCCCTGCGCGAAAAGACGCATCCTCCCTTCCGCGGAGGGTTGAGTTTGAAAAGATAAGCGGGCTTGTCAAAAGCGCGATGAAGTAGAACGCAGGAAGAAAGAAACGCGATGAAGCAGAAGACAGACGGAAAGAAGCGCGATGAAGCAGGAGTTATCTTTTTAAACGCCGTCTTGTTTATTCTCCGTATGGGAGAGGTTGTTTTTGAGGTTTCCAGCGAGGCAGCGCGCCAGGTGGGCGGCATATACACCGTCTTGCAGAGCAAAGCTCCCTATCTCGTGAAAAAATACGGCTCAAATTACATCCTCCTCGGCTTTCTTGATGAGCGATGCGCAAACGATTTCCGCGAGCAAAAAGCAGGCGAGGAAATTGAAAAAATAATAAAAAAGATGCGCGAAAAAGGCATTGAGGTAAAATACGGGGAGTGGATAAACGGCTCAGGCGCGCGCACGTTCCTGCTCAATGCAAAGGGGTTTGCGGAGCGCATCACCACATATGAGGATAATGGCACGAAAACCGACACCAACTTAAATTATGTGAAGTTCCTTCTCTGGAAAAACTTCCAGATAGACTCCCTGATGGAAAAATCCTGGGATTTTGGCGAGAATCTTGTTTGGGGCTGGTCAGTAGGCATGCTTCTTGAGGAGCTTCTCAAAACAAGGGAATTTGAAAAGGGGAAGGCAGTGGCGCAGTTTCACGAGTGGATATCCGGAAGCGCGCTCCTTTACTGCCGGCTGAAAAAGCTTCCCCTAAAAACCGTGTTCACCACGCACGCAACCGTGCTTGGAAGGACTCTTTCATCATTCGGCAGGGATGTGCTCTCTGAAGCCGCAAGCGAATCCGGGCAGGTGAACATTTCGCAGGCATACCAGTTCAAGGTGGAGGGGAAGCACCAGCTTGAGATGTGCGCGGCAGGCGCGGCTGACATATTCACCACCGTTTCGGATACGGTTGCGCAGGAGGTAAAATACATACTTGGGCGAAAGCCCGACGTAATAACTCTTAACGGCATGAATTTTGAAGGGGAGAAGGAGGAGAAGGAGATTGCGAGCCTCTCAAAATACGTGCGGTTTGAAGTATTGCAATTCCTGGAATCGCTTTTCATTCCCTATTACGGGCAGAGCTACCTCCGCCCCCTGCTCATATACATTTCCGGAAGGTACGAATACAAAAACAAGGGGTTTGACATTTACATAGAGGCGCTTGGAAAGCTCAACAGCATGCTGAAGGAAAAAAACCCGAAAAGGAGGATTTTTGCATTCATATTCGCCCCAAGCGCAATATCCGGGCCCAGGATTGCGACGATAAAAAACTACCTTCTCCTGGACAAGATACACGAGGTGCTTGAGGAAACTGCGGGAAAGGAATTCCGTGCGGACAATTATGAGAATGTCCATGCGTGCATTGAAAAGCTGCGCCTGGGGGAAGTGCTCAAAAACAACCTAAAGAACATGGCAAGCGGCTTTGTGCGCGATGCCTCGCGCCCGCTGATAAACTGCTTTGACCTGAATTACGCAAACGATGAGATAGTGCGCTCCTGTTATGCTGCAGGGCTTACAAACTCAAAAGAGGATGTTGTGAAAATAATATTCTATCCTACTTACCTCAAAGCAAATGACGGACTGCTTAATCTTCCTTATTATGATGTCATTTCAGGAATGGATGTAGGCATTTTCCCCTCGCGCTACGAGCCGTTCGGCTACACTCCCGTAGAGGCAGGCTTGAAGCTGAATATTGCAATCACTTCGGATACAACTGGGTTTGGCAGGTTTATTTCAGGAAAGATAAAAGGGGAAAGCGGCGTGAAAGTGCTCAAAATGTTCGGAGTGGAGAAGGAGAAAACCACCGATGAGCTTGCGCAGGTTCTTGAAAAAATATACAACCTTGATGCAAAGGAACTGCAGAAGATGCAAAGCGATGCTTACAACACGGTGAAATTGTGCGATTGGAAGGAGCTTATCCCGAATTACTACAAGGCGTATGAGATGGCGCGCAAGGCAAGATGAGGGCAACGTTTAAATTCTGCTCTTGAGAGAATCTGTACATGAGAATCTTGCCTCTCTTTGCAACCATCTGCATTCTAGCTGCCTCTCTTTTTGCAATAGAAATGCTCTCCCCGCGCCAGCTTGAGCTGACGCACGGGGACAAAGTAGAAATAGGCTCAATAGGGGTGGGGCAAACTATAGCCATTTCAGTAAAACCCGAGGTATCAACAGGCGGCAAATTCGGACAGGGCGGAGTATACGACCAGCTTGTAATAGTAAGCGCTCCGCAAGGGTGGAAATACAAGGACAGCAAGCTGACCTCCAGCCCCCTGCAGGCGGAAATAACAGCACCGGCTGATGCGCAGGAAGGAGAGTATGAAATCACCATGCGCATTCTTGATGAGGAAAACCGCGAGGAATTGGGCTACCTTGATTTCACCGCAAAAGTGCTTGTGAAAAGGGACATAATGGATATGGGGGTGGAGCCAAACCAGAGGGTAGTAAGCTCTGGCCAGCCTGCAAAATTCACAATAACCATCTCCAACAAGGGAGACGCAAACGACGTTTTTGAGGTAAGCTCGGAAGGGATGCAGAACTGGAACTTCCGGAAAGTCATTTTCCTGCCTGCGCGAAGCAGCAAAACAATAAGCTACGAGATTGCAGGCACAGAGGAGGAAAGGTACGAAATAAGCATAACTGCGGTTTCAAAATCAAGTTCCCTTGTTCGCGCAAAGCAGGATGTTACCGTAATAGTGCACACAAACCTGATTTCCGATTACAAGGCAATCAATGACGGTGTGCTTTTCTTCCCGCTTTTTGAGGCGCCAATTTATTCAGTCGCCGGCTTGTTTGCAAATCTCTTCAATTAGGGCTGTTTCTCATGGACGCAAACCTGCTTGCAGCAAGGGAGATAGCAAAAAAGCTGAAAGGCAAGGCTATGGATGCAAACCTGCTTGCAGCAGCAAAAAGACCGAAAGGCAAAGTTATGGACGCAAATCTGCTTGCAGCAAGGGAGATAGCAAAAAATCTGATTAGGGGCAAGGCTAATTTAGATGGGCAAAAGAAAGATGCAAGCAGGAAATACTGCATAGCGGGCGTTGTGAGAAATTCCCTCATTCTCAATGCCATCCCCCAAAAGAAAAGGAGCAAACGCCTCCTTTCTCTTCTTCGCTTAAGAAAAACACGCACTCTTTCAGGAGTCACTCCGGTTGCAATAATGAGCCTTTCAGACTGCCCGCACGGGCGCTGCATCTACTGCCCGCGGGGGGAGAATGCTGCGCAAAGCTACACCGGGGAGGAGCCGGCATCGTTGCGCGCAAAACAAAATAAATTTGATTCCTTTTCACAGGTGAATGCAAGATTAAGGCAATATAAAGAGCTCGGGCATCCCACGGACAAGTGCGAACTTATCATAATGGGGGGAACCTTTCTCTCGCAAAGCAGGGAATATAAGGAGAATTTCATGAAAGGTGCATTTGAAGCCTTGAATGGGAAGAGAAGCAGAAGCTTAGAAGATGTGCTCAAACAAAATGAAAAGACAGCACACCGCGCAATTGGGGTTACATTTGAAACCCGCCCTGACTGGGCAAAAGAGAAGCACGTGGATGAGATGCTCTCCTTTGGGGGAACGCGCGTGGAGTTGGGGGTGCAAACCCTTTCGGATGAAGTGTATAAAAAAGTGAAAAGGGGGCATACCATAAAGGATGTGATTGAAGCAACACAAATATGCCGCGATGCAGGATTGAAAATATGCTATCATATGATGCCCGGGCTTTTTTGCAATGAGAAGGAAGATATCGCTGCCTTCCGCAGGCTCTTTTCCGACCCCTCCTTTCGTCCTGACATGCTCAAAATCTACCCCTGCCTTGTGCTGAAGGGAACAGAACTTTATGAAATGTGGAAAAGAGGAGAGTATACCCCATACGATTCCCAAACAGCCGCAAAAGTGATTGTCAAATGCGCCAAATTCATCCCTCCTTACGTTCGGATTATGAGGATGCAGAGGGACATTCCAGCTCAACTGATAATTGCGGGGGTGAAGAAAAGCAACTTGAGGCAGTTGGTGGAAGAGGAGATGAAGAAGAGAGGATTGATACTTAATGACATACGCGCAAGGGAAATAGGCTTGGCTGGAAAAAAAATAGGGGCGGAAAGAATAATCCTGCACACTCTGGAATATGCTGCAAGCGGAGGGAAAGAATTCTTTCTCTCTTTTGAAGACAAAAAGCGCTCTCTTCTTGTCGGCTTTTTGCGCCTTCGCTTTCCTTTTGCACCCCACAGAAAAGAAATCACGCGCAAGACTGCAATAGTGCGCGAATTGCATATATACGGGCAGGAAGTCGGAATCGGAAAGGAGGGAAAGGGGAATGTTCAGCATATGGGGTATGGAAAAAAATTACTGCAAAAAGCAGAGGAAATAGCGCGCAAAAATGGAATGGATAAATTGGCAGTCATCTCCGGAATCGGCGCGAGGGAATATTACAGAAAGCTCGGCTATTCGCTGGAAGGGGCGTATATGGTGAAGAGATTTCATTCAGACGGCAGGAGTCTATAAAGCTATTCTGCATTGTAAACCGCCACCCTCTCCTGTTTTTTCAGCCTTTTCTCATTACTCCATAATGCGCATTGTTTCTGCAATGCGACGGCAAAAAACGGCCAGTCTTCTGCATCCGGCGAAACTTTCCTTGCCTCCTCTTCAAATCTTCCGTATTCCTCAAAAGGAACCTCCGAAACTTTGGACAGCACTATATTGACAACTTTTTGATAAGTATCCTCGTCAAAACCAGACTTTTTGATGAATTCAGCAGCATGCTCCTCAAGCTCAAGGCGCAAATTTTCCGGGGAAAATACTCTTATCTCATTGCGGAACAGCAGTTTCCGCGTTAAGCCAGAGCGCAGGATAGCCGCTACCACTATGTTCGTATCCGCTACGATTTCCATATCTATCTCTTTCCGTGCCTTTCTGCAATGCCTTTCTTTATCAGCGCTGCCAGCTCATTTACATCCTTATCACTTGCTCTGCTCTTTGCAGTCAGTTTGTCAAGAAGCTCAAGCTGCCCTGCCTTTTCCCACCATGCCTGCCTTGCAACCTCTGACCAGTTAATCTCGGGATGCCTTCCTATAAGCAGCCTTAAGGCATCGTTTATGTTTATGGTGAAGTTCGTCATATGACCACCTGCGTATATACAGGTTTTCACATATATAAAGCTTGCGCTTACGTCCTCTCTGGCTCTATTATTTTCCTTCCCACTCTCACTATTGTTGCGCCTTCCTGCACCGCCATCAGATAATCATTCGTCATTCCCATAGAGAGTTCAGGAAGGAAAATTTTCAATTCGCCAGCGATTTCATTTCTCATATTGCGCAGTTTCATGAAGCATTCTCTCGTCTTTTCCGCTTCAATATCGGGTGCAATGCTCATCAGTCCAAGAAGTTTTACATTCTTCATATTCGCTATTTCAGCAATTGCCCCCATCACTTCCTCCTTATTCGCAAAACCTCCCTTTGTTTCCTCTCCGCTGGCATTCACTTGTAGAAGAATTTCTTGTATTTTTCCAATCTCTCCTGTTCGCTTTCCAATCTCCCCAGCTCTCTTATTTATCTCCCGCAACAGCTTCAGCGAATCAACCGAATGAATAAGGGAAAAGTGTTTCACCGCCTCCTTCACCTTATTGGTTTGCAGATGCCCTATGAAATGCCAAGAGATATTGAAGTCCGAAAGTGCGGTTATTTTCGGCAATGCTGACTGCATTCTATTCTCTCCAAACTCAACAAAACCCGCCCCTGCCAATTCCCTAATCTGCTCAATGGAAGCATTCTTGCTCACAATCACGAGGCGCGCCTTCCCAATCTCTTTCTTTACGGAAAGCGCCCTTTCTATTAGCGTGCTTGATGCCATGCTCTAAAATTAGCCAAAGCAATGTTTTTTAATTTCCCCTCCCTTCCATTCCTTATTATGTATTCCGAAATACTGCTTTGCATTTTCAAGGAAAAGGGCATAGAGGAAGGGGACAGGATAAAGCTCACTAAGGGAAGCTCTTCTTTTGAGGGGATGCTCCTGCCGAAAATAGGGTTTGGCGACCCGACTTGCGTTATTCTGAAGCTGGATAACGGGTATAATATAGGGGTGGAAGCGATTTCAGGCATACAGATAGAATTGGTTTCAAAGAAGGCAAAAAAAGATGAGGAAAAAATACACGTGGGAAGGATGCAGGGAATCCTGCCAAAGAGCAGAATCTCCCTTCTTGGCTGCGGAGGCACAATCGCATCAAAAATAGAATATGAAACAGGTGCGGTAAAGCCGGCAATTAGTGCATCCGAGCTTGTTTCCACCTTCCCCGAGCTTGCATACGCCGCCCAAATTGATGCAAAGCAACTTTTCTCCCTCTCAAGCGAGGACATGACTCCGGAGCACTGGAGTATAATGGCGAAGGAAGCGCACGATGCAATAAAAGCAGGCGCGGATGGGGTGGTGCTGACGCACGGAACAGATACCATGCACTATTCTGCGGCAGCCCTTTCCTTCATGCTGCGCGATTTGTCAGTGCCCGTAGTATTCACAGGCTCCCAGCGCTCTTCCGATAGAGGCTCTTCTGATAATAAAATGAATCTTTTCTGCTCCTTCCTATGCGCAAAAAGCGATATTGCGCAAGTGGGAATTTGCATGCACGCAACTCCGAATGATGACTTTTGCTATTTCCATTCGGGAGTGCGCGCGCGAAAGATGCACACTTCCAGAAGGGACGCCTTTCAAACAATAGGCGCACAACCGCTTGCGCTGATTGATTATGAAAAAGAGACAGTCACGCCTCTTTGCGAAAATTACCCAAAAAAAGACAGGAAAAGGCAGACAGTGCTTGAAAATGCAGTCAACTCCAACGTGGCGTTAATCTATATACACCCCGGCATTAAGGGGGAGCTTTTCTCCTCCCTCTCAAAATATGATGGGGTGGTGGTTGCAGGCACGGGTTTGGGGCACATAAGTTCAGGTGCCGATGGAACGGATAAAATGACAAAGCCGGTAATTGAAAATGTAAAAGCGCTTTGCGATTCAGGCATTCCAGTTGTGATGGCGCCCCAGACAATATGGGGAAGAATTGACATGAACGTTTACACTACTGGAAGAAAACTCATGGAAGCAGGAGTAATAGGAAACGGATGCGACTGGACCCCGGAAACCGCGCTCGTAAAGCTGATGTGGGTGCTTGGAAAGGAGAAGGATAAGAAAAAAGCAAAGGGATTGATGGAAACGAACATTGCAGGTGAAATCACGCAAAGGAGCGATTTGCTTTAGCTAAGGGGCTGATGAAAACGAATATTGCAGTGAACCTCCGCGGGCTGAAGCCCGCGGCTTCCGGAGAGAGCAGATATTGCTTCAGGCGGGAGCCGCCGGAAGCCTTGGGTGCGCTCCTCCGTGATCGTGTCCTTCGGACACGCATCAGACATGTCGCAAAGCGACATGCTGACCCCTTCAAAGGGGCGGCTCCCGCGCACCCGCGGAGGTTCGTGGAAAAGGAGTGCACTTAAAATGAAATGCGGAATTGAAATTCACCAGCGGCTTGACACGGGCAAGCTGTTCTGCTCCTGCCCATCCACTCTCTCGGAAAGCACACCTGCAAGAATCATTGAGAGGAAACAGCATCCGGTTTCCTCTGAAACAGGCGGGGTGGATACTGCAGTTCTCTTTGAAGCGCAAAAGGACCGCACCTTTACTTACCTCGTTCCACCAGAATCCGCCTGCCTCGTGGAATGCGACTGCGAGCCTCCGCACAAAATGAATGAGGAAGCTCTTTTTGCCTCCCTTTCAATATGCACCCAGCTCGGCTCAACCCCGATGGATGAAATACAGATTATGAGAAAAACAATAATAGACGGCTCAAATACCTCCGGTTTTCAGCGCACAGCGCTCATTGCAATTGGAGGCTCGCTTGAAACCTCGCGCGGCAAAGTCGGGATACAGACGGTGTGCATAGAAGAGGAGAGTGCGGGCATAGTGCGCCGCAGCGGGGAAAACACTGTTTTTCGGCTTGACAGGCTTGGCATGCCTCTTATTGAAATAGCAACCGAGCCGGTGATAGAGGGTGGGGAGCATGCAAAGGAAACCGCAAGAAAAATAGGGGAGATGCTGCGCATTGCAGGATGCGCACAGAGGGGCATAGGCACCATAAGGCAGGATTTGAACATTTCAGTGGAGGGAGGGGCGCGCGTTGAAATAAAGGGGGCGCAGGAGCTTGAAGGTATTCCCGCGCTTGTGGAAAATGAAGCACAAAGGCAGAAAAAACTGCTTGGGATAATGAAAGAAGTCGCAAAGAGGATGGGCGACAACCCTGAAATTCCTGCCCACTTTCCTGACGTTACAAGCGTTTTTAAGGAAACCGGCTCCCTGCTTCTGAAAAAAGCACTGCAAAAGGGGGAAAGAGTATTCGGGCTTCGCCTTCCAAAGCATGCAGGGCTTTTGGGAATTGAGCTTTATGCGGGAAGAAGGTATGGGAGCGAACTTTCAGATTACGCAAAAAGCGCGGGAGTCGGAGGCATAATACACTCTGATGAGGATATGGTGAAATACGGCATCACTCAAGCAGAAATAAGTGTATTGCGCACAAGGCTTGGGATGGAAAGCACAGACGCATTCGTGCTTGCAGCAGGGGAAGAAAGGATTGCAAGAAAAGCGCTTTTGGCAGTATGGAGCAGGGCGCTTGAAAGCGAAATCCCCTCTGAAACAAGAAGGGCGCTTCCGGATGGCGCAAGCGAATACATGCGCCCGATTGCAGGGGGCTCGCGCATGTACCCTGAAACGGACGTCCCGCCCATACGAATTGGGCAGGCGGAGCTTGAAAGAGTGAAAAATGAAGTGGGAGGAAGGAATGCGGAAGAAGTGAAAAATAGGATAAACTCCCTTCTGAATCCAGAGCTTGCTGTTCAAATTCTAAAATCAAGGCACTTAAACCTCTTCTTGCGCCTCTGCGATGAGGGGCATGACGCAAAATTAATTGCGATAACGCTTACAAAAACGCTTACGGAATTAAGAAGGGAAGGGGTTGAATTAAGGGATGCAAATTCTTCTCTTATAGACCTTTTCTTCCTCTACTCCGAGGGAATATTCGTAAAAGGGGCAATACCTCATCTCTTAAGGAAAATGGCGGAAGGAAAAGGCTGTGAGGATGCGGTGAAAGAATTGGGGCTGCTTCGCATAACGGGAGAAGGATTGAAAAGAATAGTTGAAGAAGAGGAAGGGAGCATGGCAGGCATTATGAAAAAATACTCCCTTCTCATAGACGCGGATGAATTGAAGGAATTTCTGCGGGGATATAAGGCAGACTAGGGATTCAGATTCACCCTGTTTCTCTTCATAAGGATATAAATCGGGCTAAGGATTCAGGTACTCTCTGTTCCTCTTCACATAATCTTTGCCGAAATAAAGCCTCTCAAACCTTTCCCTTGCCCCCATAAGCTTATCAACTTCGGTTTCATTCGTGCAGATGGCAATTTTCACGCTCTTTTTCTCTTCCGGTTTCACTATCCCATCCTTTTCTTTGCTCTCCAAAACTTTCTTTTGCTTGAGCGTATCCGACCTTTTCTTTCTTCCTCCTGCTTTTGCATTCTTCTCACTTACTTTCACTGCCACTTCTCTCAAATCATTTCCGCTTCCTTCCCCGCTCTTCCCTTCCTTTAGTTTCACTGCCACTTTCCCTAATTCGCTCCCGCTTCCTTCCCCGCTCTTCCCTTCCTTTAGTTTCACTGCCACTCCTCCCAATCCGCTTCCTTCCTTTAGTTTCACTATAGCTTCTTTACTCTCCAAACCCACGTTCTCCCCCCTAAGTTTCGCTATCGCTTCCTCCCCCTCGCTTTCCGAAACCTCCAATATCCCTTCCTTTTTTGAGAAAAGCGCAATCGCATAAGAAGCAAGCAAATCTCCAACCTCATTATCCTTTTCCCCTTTCTTTTTTTCCTTCTCCTCCAATAAGACAAAATCAAAACCTGCTTCCCCTGCCAGAATAAGCATCTGCTCAAGCGCAATCTTTTGAAGGAATTTTGCCCCGACTAACATGAATAAGATTAGGTTTCCCTATATTATATTACTTGCCCTATCCCTTCCCCTAAACCATACTGCTTCCCTAACGCGCCCTTCCTTCCTTTCCCTGTAAAATCAGCACACGCCCCCAACGGTTTCCCTTCTCCTATTTCCTTTCCCGTAAAATCAGCACACTTCCCTGACATACCTTCTTTCCTTTCCCACCAGTATATAGGGGCTTTCGCTCTCCATCGTGATTATTACCCGGTCGCCCCTCCTTTCAACGGCAGCGGAGGAAGTGACTATACTGCAGGCATCCTGCAAATCCTTCAAAGTAATTTTCCCCATAAGCATTACCACTCATTTATTATAACAATAAGAGTTTATAAATCTTGTGGTTATAAATGGAAAGAATAGCAAAGCGTTTATAAGGTGAAAGTGCGCAGACTGAACTATGGAAGAAAAAACAAAGGGGATGCTTGCAATACTTGGAGCGGTGCTGATTACTCTTCTTGCATTTGCCCTCTCAACAAATTCTTCTGCATTCTACTCCCTCGGCTACCTTGGAATATTCCTTCTCGGCGTGATTTCCAGCGCAACCGTAATTCTCCCGGCTCCAGGCATTGCCTCCTTATTCTTCCTGGGCAAGTTCGCCGACCCTCTCTTTCTCGGAGTAATATTCGGCATAGGCTCCGGAATAGGCGAATTGACGGGCTATATGGCTGGAAGGGGAGGCAATTACGTAATAGACGGGAAGAATAAGGAAATTGAAAAGCACAAGAAGGCAATAAGAAAGTGGGGTCCGCTGGCAATTTTCTTCCTCGCGCTCATCCCAAATCCGGTATTTGATTTTGCGGGAATAGCAGCAGGGCTTGTGAGGATGCCCCCCTGGCAGTTTCTCCTCTCCTGCTGTGCGGGAAAGGTGATAAAGGGGGTAGCGCTTGCATATGCCGGGTTTGCCTGGCTCTAGATAATATTTATATATTAGATTAGGGGCATATATGTATATGAAAAAACTCTCACTTCTCATTCTTCTCCTCGCACTCTTTTCAGTTGCCCCTTTCTCTTTTGCAATCGCAATGCAATCGGAAAACGTTGCAAGGGCAGGGCAGCAGGTAATCACGAGGTTTTTTGCAGAGGACGGGGTTCCTGCACGCGGGATTATGGTGCGCGTTTCAAACGGCGTTGAAGAAATGGCGCTGAAAACGGACAATGCCGGCTACATATACTTCACTGCGAAGGAAGGAGGGGAAAACGCATATTCCTATTCCGTAGCAAGGGAAGGAAATCCTGTTTTAGTATTCGAGGAGAAAACACATGTGGCAGGAGAGGCAAGCCAAATACGGGCAGAAGGGGAAGAAAGCAGCCTCATAACAAACGCGATGAGCGTCGCCTCCGAGATGAAGGATGTTTTAATCTCAAGCGCTTCTCTTATACTGCCTCTTTTCATAGTTTTCCTTCTTGCTTCGCTGGCGGTTGTTTATTATATTCTGAAGGATTAGATACTTTCATTTCCCGCATGCGCAGCCGAACATCTCCTTTGCGTCGTAAAACATCCTTGAGAAGAAGCCGCAGGCGCCTTCCAGTTCTCTTTTCCCTTTTTCCGTGAGAAAATAAACCTTCCTTGCGTCGCAGCCGACAAGCCCCGCCCCCTTCAGCTCCTTAAGCGCGGGATAAATCGTCCCGGGGCTTGGCTTGGTTCCCTTCCTTTTCTCAAGCTCCCCTGCAATCTCCGTTCCGTTCATCTTCCTCTTTTTCAGGCACCAGAGGATGAGATAAGAAAGAAATCCCTTCATGTCGCAGCATTTCATGCTTTTAGTATCGGACTGCCGATATATAAATAATTCTTCTTATCGGATAACCGATAAATATTTAAATATCACCCCCCAATATCGGATAACCAATATTAAAGGAGGTGAAAAGAATGGACTGCTGCAAGGGAAAGGAACTGAAAGTGTTTGCAGGCGACAAGGAGGTTGCCACAATAAAATGCACCGGGGAAGGCGTGCACATACACTGCACTGAAGAAGGAAAGAAGATGTGCGGAGAATTCTGCAAGAGTGAATGAGGCAGGAAAAGATGCGGAGAATTCTGCGGAAAAGACTGCGGCTGCTGATTTGGCAGCCATTTTTTCTTTTTTAGAGAAATATAAAGATATAAATATCGCCGCCGCCAAATTACCTCCGGGAGACTCTATATGCTAAACTTCAAGACTACCGAAGAGATACCTGTGCCCGAGCGGCTCATAGAGCAGGTTATAGGGCAGGATGAGGCGGCAAAGCTTGTGAAAAAAGCAGCACTGCAAAGGAGAAACGTCCTTCTTCTTGGCCCTCCGGGAACCGGAAAGAGCATGCTTGCCCAAGCAATGGCGGAGCTGATGCCTGCCGAAACCCTGGAAGACGTGCTGATGTATTCCAACCAGAATGATGAAAATAAGCCCCTTGTCAGAGTAATAAAAACGCACCCTTCCCCCGAAGAGATAAAAGCTGACCCAATGCTTTTCCTCCTTTTTCGCGAGCCTCCAAAGCTCCCCGGGCAGGGGGAGCAGCTGCCTCCCATGCAATTCCAGCAGGCGCAGCAGGAAACCCCTTACAAAATGGGGAGGGACAAATTCGGCTTTTACAAGCAAACCACGGAAAGGGGGCAGGGAAGGAGAATAATAGAGTATTCAAAACAGAGAACACAGTTTCGGGACGGGGGCATATCCCCCACGATACTCTTTCTGGGCTTGGCGATGCTTGCGCTCATTTTTGTTTACGCAACGGACGGCTTTTCTGAAGAGAACAGATGGTTTTCCTTAGCGGTCATTCTTGGAATGCTCGGAATCTTCTTCATCTGGCGCTTCACCTCGCAAATAGGAAAAAGAATGGGCTTTACCGACGGGGGAAGCGAACCTAAACTGATAGTTGACAATTCGGGAATGAAAACTGCCCCCTTCATAGATGCCACAGGCTCAAAGGCAGGCGCTCTTTTCGGTGATGTGAAGCATGACCCATTGCAGTCGGGAGGGCTTGGCACTCCTGCGCACCTTCGCGTTGAGTCAGGCGCAATCCACCGCGCAAACAAGGGCGTCCTTTTCATAGATGAGATAGCCTCAATGAGCATGAAATCCCAGCAGGACATTCTAACGGCGATGCAGGAGAAGAAATTCCCGATAACCGGGCAAAGCGAGAATTCCTCCGGAGCAATAGTGAAAACAGAGCCGGTGCCATGCGATTTCGTGCTTGTGGCGGCAGGCAATCTGGATGATTTAAGAGGGATGCATCCGGCACTGCGCTCAAGAATAAGAGGGAATGGATATGAGGTGTATGTGCAGGATTCCATTTCCGACTGCGAGGAGACGGAGAACAAATTCGCCCGCTTTGTCGCGCAGGAAATAAAAAGAGACGGGAAAATACCGCACTTCACAAGGGAAGCCGTTGAGGAGATAATAAGCGAGGCGAGGAAGCGCTCCATGCGCAAGAAGAAATTGTCGCTGAATTTGAGAGAGTTGGGAGGGCTGATAAGGGCAGCAGGGGATTTGGCTTGCGAGGAAGGCGCAAAATACGTTGAGCCAAGGCACATAATTTCAGCACGGCAGGTTGCGCAGACATTAGAGCAGCAGCTCTCAAGAAGAAGCATTGATTACAAGAAGGATTACAAAATATTCATTTCTTCAGGCTTCAAGGTGGGGAGGGTAAATGGCTTGGCAGTATTCGGGGACGGCACAAGCGGAATAGTCCTGCCAATAGTCGCGGAAGTCGCTCCCGCCTCCTCAAAGAGCGAGGGAAAAATAATCGCAACCGGCAAATTGGGGGAAATCGCAAAAGAGGCGGTTTCAAACGTTTCCGCAATAATAAAAAGGCACATAGGCACGGACATTTCAGCCTGCGACATACACATACAATTCCTGCAGACTTATGAGGGAGTGGAAGGGGATTCTGCATCCGTTTCAGTTGCCGTTGCCGTAATTTCTGCCCTGGAGGGCATTCCCATAAAGCAGGAGTTTGCCATGACTGGCTCTCTTTCAGTAAGAGGGGAAGTTTTGCCAATAGGCGGAGTGAATGCAAAATGCGAGGCGGCATTTGACTCCGGCATTGCAAATGCGATAGTGCCAAAAACCAATTTAGAAGACATCTACCTTTCAGAAAAAATAAAAAAGAGCCTGAAAATCCACCCGGTTTCAAGCATAAACGAAGTGCTCAAACTCGTGCTGAAAGACGGAAAAAGAAAAGACGAATTGCTCAAAAAGATGGAGAAGACGGCATCGCACTAGGGATAATCCAAACCTGCATTTTGTCCAATCAATTTGCCAAAATGATATACATTTCATTCAATCGGCTTGACGAAATGCAAAAAGAGGGAAAATTTCTAAAAAGTAGATTTCCGCCAAAATCAAGCGTTTTTTGCTAAAAAATAGGCAAAAACTGCCAAAAAAGGCATGAAAATTACACTTTCTCATAAATCGCTCTTTTTCACTCAAACTCTTTCAGTACAACCAGCGTAGTAGTCTTATCCACTCCGGCTATCTTCCTCAAATGCTTCAGCAGAAAATCATTAAGCCCATCAGTGTCCTTTGCGCGCACTTTGGCGATGATATCCGTTCCCCCGGCGACTATCGCTGCCGCCTCCACCCCGGGAAGCGCCCTAATCTTCCTTGCCGCATCCTCCTGCGAGTAATCCTTGCTCGGATAATCCACGATTATCTGCACGAACGCGCTTATGCCAAACCCTAATTTTCTGTAATCAATTTTCGCGCGGTAGGAAGAGATTATTTTCTCCTTCTCAAGTTTTGCCACCCGGTTGTGCACCGTTGTAAGAGGCAGCCCCAATTTTCGTGCAATCTTCTTTTTTGTCTGCGAGCAGTCCCTTTCAAGCTCGCGCAGTATTTCCAAATCCTTCTCGTCTATTTTTCCCATAATGGAAATATTTTCCAAAAAAGCTTTAAAATACTATGTTTTTTGCATTATTTTCCTTTTTTTGGGAAATAAATTTAAATAATGCTTTCTGCCCACTTTTCAAATGGAAAAACTCACTGAAAAAATCCACTCAAGAAGAATGTCGGCAGTGCTGAACATACAGTCCACCCTGCTGAACTCCATGTGCTCCTTCCTTTACTCGCGGGGCTTTACTCAACTCATGCCCGTAATCCTCTCCCCCATAACCGATCCGCTGTGCCACTCCGTGCTTGATGCAAAAATAGATTACTGCGGGCAGGAGCTCCAGCTTACAAAGAGCATGATTCTGCACAAGCAGGTTGCGGTAAGTTCGCCGCATCTTGAAAAGATATTCGTGCTTTCACCAAATGTCCGCCTTGAAAAACCAGAATGCGGGCCCCTTGGAAAATACCTAATAGAATTCTCCCAGCTTGACATTGAGATGAGAGGCGCAAAAAAGAGGGATTTTATGCTGCTTGCGGAGGAAATGGTGAAGGGGGCAGTAGGAAGGGTTCTGGAGGAAAGAAAATGCGAGATTGAACTGCTCGGAAGGGAAAAACTCTCCATTTCACAAAGCCAGTTTCCCGTATATGAGTCAAAGGAGGCGAGGCAGGATTTTGGCGAAGGGTTTGAAAGCGTCCTCTCGCAAAGGGAAAAAACGCCCTTTTGGATAACCGATTTTGCGCGCGAATTCTACGATAAGGAAGATGAGGGAAGAAGGGGATATTATCACAACTATGATTTGTTTTACCCAGAGGGATTTGGAGAAGCCCTGTCCGGTGCGGAGCGGGATTTTGAGTATGGCGTGCTGAAGAGGAAGCTGTCGGAAAGAGGGCAGAAGGAAGAGCATTTTGCCCCTTACATGGAATTGGCGCGCAAAGGAAAACTCTGTGCAAGCGCAGGAGGGGGCATTGGAGTAGAGAGGCTGGTGCGCTGGGTTTGCGGTTTGGAACACATAAGGGAGGCAAGCCCATTTGCAAAAGTGCCGGGCGAGAGGTTTTTATTATAATCTCCCGAAATAACTTCCGTTGATTTTATGAAAACTTCTGAAAAATCCTTCGCTTTCATAAGTGAAATACTGCAAGGAAAACACACCGGCAATTCTGTGAGGATACGCGGATGGGTGCATAGGCAGCGCACATCAGGCGGGCTTGCATTTATAGTGGTGCGCGATTCCACAGGCACAATACAGTGTGCGGTGAAGAAAGACGCGGTGGATGAAGGGAGCTGGAAGGACGCGACAGAGCTTTTCGTTGAAAGTTCTCTTGAGATTGAGGGTGCGGTAAAGGAGGATAAGCGAGCACCAGGAGGATACGAGATAGCCGCAACCCAAGCAAAAATCATCTGCAAGGGAGAAGCATTTCCAATTGCAAAAGACCAGTCTGTAGAGTTCCTGCTTGATACGAGGCACCTCTGGCTTCGCTCACAGAAATTAAGTGCGATAATGAAGGCAAGGCATCGCATCATACATTACTTAAGGGAATTCTTTGAAAAAGAAAGCTTTTGGGAGGTTGCTCCGCCCATAATTACAAAAGCGGGCTGCGAAGGAGGCAGCACTCTTTTTACCGTTGATTATTTCGGAAAGCCGGCATATCTAACACAATCTTCTCAACTGTATGCGGAAGTTTTCATAACTGCATTGGAAAAAGTTTTCGTGCTTGCCCCTTCATTCCGCGCAGAGCCTTCCCGCACAGTGAAGCACTTAACGGAGTACTGGCATCTTGAGCCTGAAATGGCTTACTTTGATTATAAAATGAACATTGATTTGCAGGAGAGGATGATTGAATACGTCTGCCAGAAATTTGCAAAGGAAAATGCGGATTTGCTTGAGGCATTGGGGCAGAAAGCGGAGCGCCTCCTGAAAGTAAAAGCTCCTTTCAAGAGAATGAAATACGAAGAAGCTGTGAAGCTGATAAATGAAAGAGGGGGCAAGATGAAATCAGGAGAAGATTTCGGCGCGGATGAAGAGATGTTCCTTACAAAAGGGGAGGAAAAGCCCATTTTCGTCACTCACTTTCCAAAAGAGATAAAGGCTTTTTACATGAGGGAAGATCCGCACAACCCTGGCTTTGCCCTCTGCGATGATTTGTATGCGCCAGACGGGCACGGAGAATTGATTGGAGGGAGTGAGAGGATTTGGGAATTGGATGAACTGCTTGGAAGGATAAAAGAGCAGAACCTGAAGGAGGAGGACTACCAATGGTATGTGGACCTGCGCCGCTATGGTTCGGTGCCCCATTCAGGTTTCGGCTTAGGCATCGAACGCCTCGTAAAGTGGATGCTTGATTTGGAGCACATAAGGGATGCGATTCCCTTCCCGAGGCTGATTAACAGAGTTTATCCTTAAGTGATTTTTATGGGGATGGATTTGCAGGAAGAAAAAGAGCTTCTCAAGCGCATTTACCTCCTCTCAATGTTAAATGAGGGAATAGACAAAAAAGAGTACGACAAGCTTGGTTCTGAAGAGAGATTGCGAGTTGAGCTTCGCGGCGATAAATATTTCCTGCGGGATTACGAGAGAAAGAAAATAAAAGTGGGGCTGACTGGCGGCGTTTTTGATGTGCTTCATTTGGGGCATGTATTCACCCTGCAGAAGGCAAAAGAGAGATGCGACCTTTTAGTGGTGGTGATTGCTTCCGACGCACTTGCGCTGAAAACGAAAAGAAAATTACTGCACACGCAAACTTATAGGCAGAGGATGATGCAGGCTATAAAATACGTTGATTATGTTCTGCTTGGGGGGGAGGACAGGATGAACGCGCTTGAGATGATTTCCCCTGATTTGGTGATATTCGGCTACGACCAGAAGCCCTTTCTGCATGAGGGGAAATACAAAATAATGCAGATAAGGGAAAGCATGAACGATGACATTTACAAAAGCTCGCGAATAATAAAGGAATTGGGGTATTGATTTTCCGCCGTTGCTGTTTTTTCGTTCGGGGCACGCCTAACAAAAACCAAACTCTTATTAATGTCAAAAAGCCCCAATTTATGCGTATGGACAGGAAGCTTATACTTGCAGGGGTTCTCTTTTCATTTGCGCTAGTTTTGGCAGCAGGCGCAGTAGTTTATTTTTCAATCCCGCAGGCGCAGGAAGAGCCGCAAGCAGAGGTTTTGGGAGAAAATACCTCATCTTCCTTGCAGATGCCTTTTACAAATATAACCATAATTCCAAAGAACAAGACAAAGCCAGTGCAAACGCCTTCCCTTCTGCCTGCTAATCTGACTTCCGGGACTTTGCCAACCAACACCACTAATGCAACGAATGCAACCTCTCCATCAGGAGGAAGCGGGAGCGGAGGCGGCAGTTCTTCAGGCGGAGGAGGAAGCAGCGGAGGGGGCTCTTCAGGCGGAAGCGAGCCTCCTGTTTGGGGAAGCGGAAGCGAGCCTTCAGCTGAAATTGCACCCACCAACGGAACCACGGAAACGCCTCCCATCACAAACATAACAAATGAAACGAACAAAACTTACTATTACCCCTTAATGAGTGCCGCGATTGCAGAGGCGAAATGCAGGGTGGATTTTGCTCTTGCCGTGCTCAAAGCCACACGCGAGGAGGAAGTGCATGCGGGCTATTCCGCGCTCCTTTACCAGGATATAACGCACCTTGAGGCGTATGCACAGCAGAATGACATCCATGCGTTCAACGGATACCGGGGAAGCCAATTCGTAGACCACATGAAAAATTTATGGAACGAGGTAAGGCAGGCAAAGGCAAACAGGAATTACACCCTTGAGGAGAAAGACCTCCTGCGCGTGGAATACAAGAACGCGGAAGATGCGTATATGGTGTGCCATGTGGGGGCAATTGGCTCTTATGCGAATGCGAAGGTTTCGCTTTACGAGCATATACTGGACGAGTATTCCGCAAAGGTGGAAAATCTCAAAAACAAGGTGAACACCACGCATCTCATTGACCTTCTCAAGGATGCGAGGGAGCGGGTGATAAATCCTCTTAAAAAGAAATTCACCTGCAATGATGAGATAAATGTCAACTCGTCCACCCAAACTGCAAACATGTGCATTGCTCCCGACCCAGCAGAGCTTGAAAAATACTGCCTCTTTGAAGAATGCACTGCCGAAGGCGCGGTAAATTTCCACTTTTCCGAGAAATATAATATAGAAAAGATGGGCGCAATAATGGAAGCATTGCAGGAGAAGGCGTATTCCGCACAGCTTGACCCCTCAAAGGCGAAGAATGTGCGCGACTCACTTGTGCAGATGCGCACGCATTTACAGAATGCGAAAAATGCGGTTGATTCGGCAGGGGATTTGGAAATGACCGAGGAACAGAAGAAAACCGTGGCAAATTACCTTTTGCAGGCGCAGGGATTGGCAAAGGAATTGCTTGGGATATTGAAAACTGCGTGAAGTGCGCCTATCAGCATATAGTTATAATCTTTTCTTCCCTAACTATGTTGTTAGTTATTGGTGATAGATGTGGCAAAATATATAGCATCCACTCCAACTTTATACGGAAAAGATGCAGAGGCTTTTTTGGAAGCCATGAACAGCATCAAGTATAGTGAAAGCAAGGAAAAATTACTGATAGAAGCGGACGAGGCTTATAAGAAATACATAAATGGCGTTGCGCGTGTTTAATATGGTAGAAAAGAAATTTTATCTTGAATCTTCCTCCTCGCCGCTGCAAGAAGTAGGCATGAGAGCGCAAGTAGTTTCTTTTCTTATCGGGCGGGGAATAAAAGAAGGGAACGCATTAAATGATTCCGATAATATAAACAGGGTAATCGTCGCAATAAGCGCAAATAACGAACAAAAAATTAAAGAAATTAGAGACGAACTAGTTAAGCATTTGAATAAACTACATAAAAATAAATTCTGTTATAGCGATTTTCCCAAAGACATTATAGCTAGTGATTTACTCGGACTAGACAATCCTCATCCCGTATTAGTTTTACCTTTAACAGAATTATCAAGCTCATTAATGCTGGAACAAACCAGCAAGGGCGTTGGCGCAATGAGGTATTTGGCAGATTCGATAAAACCATTATCCGGTGCAATAAAATCAAATACGGAAACATTAGGTTCGATGAACGGAACATTAACATCGATGAACGTTTCAATAAAATCAAATACGGACACATTAGGTGCAATGAACGGAACACTAACAACAATGAACGGGACACTAAGCCAATTTACGGAACTTCCATCCATTCTAAAGCAACTGAAAGAAAAATTAAATAAAGCCTAATTACGGGAGTAGAAGGAAGTGGAGGACAGGCAGAGGATGCTGTGGTATTGCCAAGAGCCTTAACAAAAAGCGAGGCTTATATTCGCTTCGGTGCGCATCCGCTAAATTTGCTATTTATCAGGAGGAACTTATTTCGGGATACTACAACGCAAGCCTTCCAGTTAAGTATTTAAACTCCCTCCCTAATAATATTCCCCACTTTCTTACTCTTTTTTGAGGTAAGAATGACACTTCTGCCTTGTGCAGAAAATCATTCCTTGTAATGTTTCAGGGGATAATTTAGCTAGGTAAAAGGGAAAATAATAGAAAACCGTAGGTTGTCTATATGGGAAAAAGAAACAAACATCGAAAGAGTTCGCTGGCATTTAAGCCAAGGAAAAGGGCCAATTCGCAAAGGTGCAGGATTAATTTCTGGCCCAAGCTAGAGGAAAAAAGGCTTCTCGGGTTTGCGGGCTATAAAGCCGGCATGACCCACATAACATATATTGACGACTCGGAATCCCCCTCAAAGGGCCTGGAGGTTTCCTATCCCGTAACGATTCTTGAAGCCCCCCCGATGAATGTGTTTGGAATCCGCTTTTACAAGGATAAGAAAGTGCTCTGCGACGTTCTCTGCCCGGATGAAAAAATCCTCTCCCCCCTTGGAATGAAAAAGAAAAAAAATATAGAAATTCCCTCTTCTTTTGATGATGTTTTTGTGCTTGTATACCTGCAATCAAAATTTGCAGGATTGCCGAAAAAAACCCCGGAGCCAATGGAAATTGCGCTTGGGGGAAAGGATGAAAAGGAAAAACTGGAATACGCTCAAAGCATTTTGGGAAAGGAGCTCAAAGCGCCTGACGTTTTCAAAACAGGCGAATACGTTGATGAAATAGGGGTTTCAAAAGGGCACGGACTGCAGGGGGCTGTGAAAAGGCACGGCATCAGCCTGCAGAGGAGAAAAGCAACGGGAAAGAAAAGGCACGTGGGAACTCTCGGACCCTGGCACCCCTCATATGTAATGTACACCGTTCCGATGGCAGGCCAGCACGGCTATCACAAAAGAACACAGCTTAATGCAAGGATAATGAAAATCGGGGAAGGCAAGGAAATAAACCCAAAAAGCGGTTTTAGGGATTACGGGATAGTGAAGACAAACTACCTGATGCTCGGGGGTTCGGTGGCAGGTCCTGCAAAGAGGCTTGTGAGAATGAGGATTGCGTCAAGAAAGCCCGGCGTCTTAAAGGCGCCGCAGATAATTTCGGTGAGAATATGAGGCATCTTCGGCAATGCAAATTGGAATTGCTGCCTGGCGCTAAGTTTAGCAAGATCGCGGCTCCAGCTTCCATTACATATGGCAGAGAAGCATTCTATGTTTGCCACTTCCAAGGAGAATGCGGCAAAAAGTTTCCAGTAGGAAATGCCACTTACTGCGAGGAGAGCCTTCCTGTTCCAGAAAAGAAGAAATAAGGTGCAAACAATGAATGTTCCTATATATAATATAAAAGGGGAAAAGAGCGGGGAGTGCTCCCTGCCGAAGCATTTTGAGGCAAAGGTAAGATTTCCTCTCATAAAGCGCGCGGTTTTGGCAGAGCAGTCACAGAGACTCCAGCCAAAAGGCCCGTACAAATACGCGGGAATTGACACAAGCGCAAAGTACCGTGGAAGAAAGGATGATTATGGCTCCCTCAAAAACAAGGGGCAGGCAATGCTCCCGAGGGAAGTGCTTCCAAAGGGAAGGCACGGAAAAGTCAGAAGGATTCCTTCTTCAGTGAAGGGAAGAAGGGCGCACCCGCCCAAAGTTGAGAAAAGAATACAAGACAAGCTCAATAAGAAGGAGAGGCGGGCGGCAATAATCGCGGCGCTGGCTGCAACCACAAGCGTTGAGCTTGCAAAAAAGAGAGGGCATATCATAGGTGAGATTGCGCTTCCAATAGTGATGGAAGATGCGTTTGAAAACATCACAAAGACAAAGGAAGCAAATGCAATATTGCAAAAAATAATTGCGCAGGATTTGGAGCACTCAAAGGAAAGGGGAAGGAGAAAGAGCGGAGTAGGAAGGCGCTCGCAGAGGAAAACCTACCCAAGAAGCGCGCTTCTGGTTGCCGGAGAGAATGCAAAAGTGCTCCGCGCAGCAAAAAACATCGCAGGAGTGGATGCTTGCACCATAA
Organism: Candidatus Micrarchaeota archaeon CG1_02_47_40; assembly: GCA_001871475.1. Taxonomy (GTDB): domain Archaea; phylum Micrarchaeota; class Micrarchaeia; order Anstonellales; family CG1-02-47-40; genus CG1-02-47-40. Next base: position 69,493 of record MNVE01000004.1, read on the forward strand.
AACAGCTTTCGGTTGAATTGCTTGCGCCGGGCACATACCCCGGAAGGCTTGCAGTGTTCACGCAGAATGCGCTGAAGGAAATTGAAAAATTGTGAAAAACATGGCAATACTCTACCCAATCGTAACGGAAAAGGCAATCTCCCTAATAGAGCTTGAGAACACGCTCATGTTCGTAGTGGAGAAGGAAGCGACAAAACCGGAAATAAAAAAGGAAGTGGAACAAAAATACGGGGTAAAGGTGGATAAGGTAAACGTGCAGAACACGATGAAGGGAAAGAAGAAGGCGTATGTGAAAATAAACAAGGCGTTCAAGGCGGACCAGATTGCCGCGAAACTGAAGATTGCATAGAAATATCAGGTTGTCTATATGGGAAAATTACTGAAACAACAGCGAAGGGGGAAGGGTTCGTTTGCCTACTCTACCCCATCGCACAGGTATAAAACTGAACTCAAATACCCCGAATACGACGAATATGCCAAAACTTCCATGGCAGGGCAGGTAATCGGCTTTATAGACGACCCTGCGCGCCAGGCAATTCTCATGGATGTTCTGCTTGAAAACACAAAGAGGATAATGCTTCTTGCCCCGGAAGGGATATGCAGGGAGGATTCAATTGCAATAGGTTCGGGCGGGCAGCTAGCGCTTGGCAGCATCCTGCCGCTTTCGCAGATACCTGACGGAGCGTACATATACAATGTTGAGGTGACTCCGGGCGACGGCGGAAAGTTCGTGCGCACCCCGGGCTCGTTTGCCACAATAGTGTCGCGCGAGGGAAAGTTCGTGCTCGTGAAACTTCCAAGCAAGAGGCTTTTGAACCTGCCCGCAGGCTGCAGGGCGCAGGTGGGAGTGGTGTGCGGAGCGGGAAAGACGGAAAAACCCATCATGAAAGCAGGGACAAATTTCTTCAAGAAGCACGCGCAAAACCGCCTCTGGCCCAAAGTCAGGGGAGTAAAACAGTCCCCATACACCCATCCATTCGGAGGCAAGCAGCACCACCCGGGAAAGTCAATGTCAACCTCAAGGAATGCGCCGCCCGGAAGAAAAGTAGGGCACATCGCCGCGCGCTCAACAGGAAGGGGCGGGAGAAAGAGGAAGACAACGCATTTCAAGGAGCAATAAAGGTGAGTTGAAAAATGGCAAGGATAAAAACATTTCTCGGAAAGACGGAAGAGGAGTTTGCAAAGCTGACAAACGAGGAGGCTCTCCCCTTTCTTCCATCGCGCGCAAGAAGGGCGATGAAAAGGGTAGGGCAGTTTGGAAACTCAAACTTCAAGAAGCTCATAGCAAACGTGAGAAAAATAAAAGCTGCAGACCCGAAAAAAATCATACGCACGCACGTGCGCGACGCGGTCATAATGCCGGAGTGGATTGGGCTGACGTTTGCGGTGCACTCGGGAAAGGAATTCAAGAACGTGCAGATAACGATGGAAAAAATAGGAAGGAGGCTCGGGGATTTCGTGCACACGACTGGAAGGGTGCAGCATTCCGGGCCCGGAGTAGGGGCAACGAGGGGCTCAAAGTTCATACCGCTTAAGTAGATGATAAATATGGAATACTGCCACGCAAAAAAAGAAGGGGGACTATACGCTCTCTCCCAGGGGACGGGCTTGAACGTTTCCTATAAGGATTTGGTGCAGGTATGCAGCAATATCAGGGGCAGGAATGCGCAGGCTGCGCTTGCCTTTCTTGAGAGTGCGGGCGAGGGGCTCTCGGCAGTGCGGTATTTCTCCAACAACAAGCACCTCGGGCACAGGAGGGAATTGGGGGGAAGGAAGGGAAGATATCCAAAGAAGGCGGCAAAAATGGCATATGACATATTAAAGAATGCGATTGCAAATGCGAACGCACTGGGCTTTACCAACCCGAAAGTCCATCACGTTTGCGCAAACAAGGAGAGGATATTTGGGAGGAGCGCATCAAAGGGACGAAGCGCCAGAAGCGATTTTGAGACTGCGAACATACAGATAGTCCTGCGGGATTCAAGGGAGGGGAAAGCAAAAACAGAACAGACGGCAGAAACTGCAAAATCTAAAGTGCAGAAAACAGAATCAAAAACACAAAGCACGCAGGCAAAACAGACAACGCAAAACGCTCAAATAGCAGTTTCCGCTCCTGCTGCATTGCAGAAAGAGCCGGCAGCACAAATAGCAATAGTGCAGGAAAAGGCAATCGTGAAAACAAAAACTGAAGGGGAAAAAACAGCAAGCACAAACACACCTGCCAAATCACAAAGTGCATCCGGGGCACAGCAGGCAAAAGCAACGGATGCCCGCATAAGCGTTGGCTCAAAGAGGTCATTGCCGAAAAAGAGCAGGAATGGGGAGAAAAAGGTGGAGTAGATGGGAGTAGAAAGAAAATTCATAGAAGATGCAATAGTAAAATACCGCGTTTCGCGGTTTCTTGAGCAGGAGCTTGACAGGGCGGGCTTCTCGCGCCTTGAGATACAGCGGACTCCGCTTGTCACGAGGATTGCAGTAGAGGTAACAAACCCGGGAAAAGTCATAGGGAGAAAAGGGAGAACCATAAAGGAGCTGACAGACGCAATAAGCAGGGAATTCAAGCTTGAAAACCCGCAGATTTCAGTGGTTGAAATTACAAACCAGTCTAGACAGCCGAGGCTGGTTGCAAAAAAGGCGTGCAGATACATAGAGCAGGGGAAGAAGGTAAGGGCGATTTTGCACTCCCTCCTGCGCGAAGTGATGGGCGCGGGCGCGCTTGGCGCTGAAATAATCGCGGCGGGAAAGATAGCTGCGAAAGGGGCAAGGGCAAAAAAGCTCCGCGTTGCTGCGGGCTACATCCCAAAAGCAGGGGAGCCTGCAAGGCTGGTTGATTCCGCTCACGTAACAGCTTACCCGAAATCAGGTGCAATCGGAGTGCTTGTGCGCATAGTGCAGCCGGGAACGGTTTTCCCTGACAAGGTGCCGGCGGCAGTGGTTGAACTGCCCCGCATAATTGCGGCAGCAGAGGACGTTGAACGAAGCGGCAAGGAAGGGGAAACCGCACAGGAGCAGATACTGCGCATAAGGCGTGACGAGGCAAGGAAGAAAAAGGAAAAGGAGGCGGCTCCGGCAGTTTCTTCAGATGGCGATGATAAAGGGAAAGGCGAAGAAGGAGCAAAAGAAAAAGGGAAAGGCGAAGAAGGAGCAAAAGAAAAAGGGAAAGGCGAAGAAGGAGCAAAAGAAAATGATGAAGGCAAGCAGGCAGAATCAGCAGAGGAAAAAACAGAGGAATAATTTATGGCAATCATAAAATCCACAGAGGCGCGCGAACTTGATGAGAACGCGCTGCTTTCAAAGCTTGCGCAAATAAACGAGGAGTTTTTGCGCGAGAGGGGGCAGGTCGCAACAGGAGGGAGAAGCTCAAACCCGGGAAGGATACGGGAATTGCGCAGAAGCCGCGCAAGGATAATAACGATTCTGCATGAGAAGGCGCTTGGGATAAAGAAAAACGTGAAGCCGAAAGTAAAAGCAGGCGGAGCGAAGGCACAGGAAAAAGAAAGCAAAAAAGATGCGGAAAAAGAAAGCAAAAAAGATGCGGAAAAAGAAAGCAAAAAAGATGCGGAAAAAGAAAGCAAAAAAGATGCGGAAAA
>MNVE01000004.1:73089-99895 GCA_001871475.1 Candidatus Micrarchaeota archaeon CG1_02_47_40
GATGCGGAAAAAGAAAGCAAGGAAAAAATGCCTGAAAAAGAAATCCCCCAAGCCAAAAAGTCTAACGCTGATGCAGTGGAAAACGAAATAAAAAAACAAAAGGAGTGAGGTGATGCAGCTTTGGGTTTGTGTGTGAAATGCGGACTGCCGCAGGAAATCTGCGCGTGCAGCATACTGGAAAAGGAGGAAGTCGCCGCAATCAAGGTATATACCACGAAGAAAAAATTCAAGAAGCTCGTGACAATCGTTGAGGGGCTTGATGAAGGAAAGCTCGCCCCGACGGCAAAGGAGCTGAAAAAACACCTTGCATGCGGGGGAACGGAAAAAGAAGGGATAATAATACTGCAGGGGGACCACAAGAGAAAGATACGGGCAATCCTTGTAGGAATGGGTTTCGCTTCAGAGCGGATAAAAATCCAGTAAGTTGCGGGAACAGATTTGCATGATAAACCGTTCAAACGTGCTTATGCACGAATTCATAGGCTTGGAAGCGAAGGTTGCCGAGTGCGCCTGCAAAGAGATGAAAGGAATAAGCGGGCGCGTGGTTGACGAGACGAAGAACACGCTTGTCATTTGCACTTCGCGCGGGGAAAAGACGATTCCAAAAAAAGGGAGCGTTTTCTGCCTCAAGCTCGGGAATGCATTCGTGAAAGTGGACGGGAACAGGATTGCAATGCGCTCACACGACCGGCCGAAAAAGCTGCTGTAGAAAAAATAGGGGGTTATGATTTATGTCACTCAAAAGGAAACTGTCCGTGCGCGGCCTGACCGCAACCGGGCAGGTTGTATCGGACAAGGGGAAGAAAACCGTGATAGTAAAGCGGAACCTTGAGAAATACATGTCAAAGTACAACAGGTACGCCCGCACCACTTCAAGGATTCCCGCGCACAACCCGGATGAGATGGGGGCAAAGCTCGGGGACATCGTGAAAATAGGGCAGTGCAGGAAAATCTCAAAGACAAAGGCGTGGGTAGTCACGGAGATAGTTTCAAGAAAGGATGAGGGAAACGTAAGGGAAAAACTCAGGGAATAAACTGTGAAAAACTCAGAGAATAAACGGTGAAAAAAATGAGAGGACTTCCATCAACGGTCACAAAAGGGCTGACAATCGGCTCAAGAGTCATATGCAATGACAACTCCGGCGCAAAGATAGTGATGATAATCGGCGCAAAGGGATACAAGGCAAAATGGAGCATGTACCCAAAAGTAGGCGTGGGGGACATCGTCACGGTTGCAGTAAAGCGCGGGACTCCGGAAATGAAAAAGAAAGTGCTCAAGGCAGTAGTTGTCCGCCAAAGGATGCCTTTTAGGCGCGCATCAGGCCTGCACGTGCGCTTTGAGGATAACGCAGTAGTGATAATAGACGACCAGGGCCTGCCGGTCGGAACGGAGATAAAGGGCGCACTCGCACGCGAAGTGGCGGAGCGCTTCCCCAAAGTAGCGGCAATCGCCTCGGCGGTTGTTTGAAGTTTGAAAAATTGGTGAAAATATATGGGCTCAACAAAAGCAAGAAAATCAAGGAAAAGATTATTTTCCGCGCCGCTTCACATAAGGAAGGCAGGAATGCATGCAGGGCTTTCCGAGGAACTGCGCCAGAAGCTGAAAACAAAAAGAAATTCAGTTGCGGTAAGGAAAGGGGATACAGTGAAGGTCATCTCCGGAAAAAGAAAAGGCACAACTGGAAAAGTGATGGCGGCGGACACGCGCAACGCCTGTGTGTTCATGGAAGGGGCTTCAAAAAGAAACTCAAAGGGGATAGAAAAGCCGATTCCGATAAATCCCTCAAACCTTCAGATAATTGACGGTGATTTTAGCGGCTGGAGAAAGAAAATACTTGAGAGGTCCGGCAACAAAGCATAAGGTGATTTTCATATGGCAAAACATTACATACGTCAAACATCCCCGCATCGCATTCCGGTGCTGGGGCGCAAATCAGTCAAATGGCTCGCTGCGCCGGGCGCAGGCCCGCACAAAAAAAATGAGTCGGTTTCCGCAACATCCCTATTGCGCGATTTTCTCGGGATTGCAAAAACCGCTTCAGAGGCGGAGAGAATCATGTCAGAGGGGAATTTCCTCGTTGACGGAAAGAAAGTGACAAAAGGCTCCTTCCCGGTTGGGTTCATGGACGTGGTCTACCTCCCGCTGGAAAAGAAGCACTATGTAATCACGATAAAAAACGGAAAATTTGCCTGCGCTCCAAAAACCGGCGAAACCGACAGGAAATACTGCCAGGTTGCAAAGAAGCACACAATGCCGGGAGCAAAACAGGTATGCACGATGCACGACGGCAGGACGATGCCGGCAGATAAGGGATTGGCAGTGGGGGACACGGTAGTGATGGAAGTCCCATCCGGAAAGCTCGTGCGCCTGCTAAAGCGGCAGGAAGGCGCAAAGTGCATCATCACCTCGGGAAAGCACGCAGGCACGCTTGCGATAGTGGGGAAGATACTTGAGAGGGTAGGGTCAATGGGAAACGAAGTGGAAGTATCCGGCCCGCAGGGAAATTTCATAACCGTGCTCAAGTACATTTTCATAATTGATGATAATTTCAAGGTGGAATGAAATGAACAATGGCAACAAAATGAGGGAGCTTTGCATTGAGAAGGTTACTCTCAACATAGGGGTGGGCAAGGCAGGCGAACTGCTTGAAAACGCCAAAACCCTGCTTGAGCGGCTTTCCGGCTGCAAGGCAGTTTCAACACGCGCGCGCACAAGGCTGCCGGCTTTCAAGATACAAAAAGGCGAGCCCATAGGTGCAAAAGCCACGCTCCGCGGAGCGGCGGCTGTGGAGGATTTTCTCAAAAAGGCGTTTGAGGCAAAGAACAAGCGTGTTTCCGCAACCTCAATAGACAGGGATGGGAATTTCTCATTCGGCATTGCGGAATACATAGAACTTCCGGGTGCAAAATACGACCCTAAAATAGGAATAATAGGGTTTGACGTTTCCGTAACGATGAGAAGGAGGGGGGGCTTGCGCATCTCAAAAAGGAAGAGGGGGCGCACGAAAATGCCCTCCTGCCAGCGCATCAGCAGCGAAGAGACGTCAAAATACATTTCGGAAAGATTCGGAGTTTTGGTGGAATAAGGGGAGTGAAGCTTATGGCAAGAATAAGAAAAAAAACAGGGACGCCAAAGGAGTACACGCTCAAGAGAAGGGGAAACAGGATGTGCCGCTTCTGCAGAACGGGCAGGGGCATGATACGCTCATACGGGCTGATGATTTGCAGAAGGTGCTTTAGGGAAGTTGGGGAGAAAATCGGCTTCCGGAAGTTTTAAATCAGGTGATTTATTGGTGAATGACACATTGGCAGACGCACTCAACACAATAAAAACATGCGATCGCGTTAAGAAGAGCGAATGCAGGGTCAAGCCCTCAAAGATAGTGCGCGAAACCCTGAAATTGCTTCAGGCTCACAACTACATCGGCGAGTTTGAGTTTGAGGATACGGGCAGGAACAGCAACTTCCACGTGAAGCTCATCGGCAAGGTGAATGCGGGCGGAGTGATAAAGCCGCGCTTTGCCGTGAAAAAGGATGAATGGAGCTTTTGGGAGCAGCGCTACATCCCCGGGGAAGGGTTTGGCACGCTCATAGTTTCAACCCCCCAGGGGCTCATGACGAACAAGTCGGCAAAGGAGAAAAACATAGGGGGCAGGCTCCTCGCCTACGTATATTAGCTGCATTAGAATTGCCGCATTGGCATTTGTAAAATAAAAAAAAGGTTTTGTGAAAAAAATGGCAAACGAAAAATTCGAATCAACCGTGGCGGTTTTGCAGGGAGTTAGCGCAAAGCTTGAGGGAAGCATTCTTACCATTTCCGGAAAAAACGGCTCTGTGCAGAAGAAATTTTACGCGCTTGGGCTCAACTTGGAGGTTGGCAGTTCAGATATAAAAATAACCGCGTGCTCATTGATGCAGCTCAATACTGCGATTGCGCACGTGAAGAACATGCTGCTTGGGGCAACCGAGGGCTTCTCAAAGAAGATGACTACAATATACTCGCACTTCCCTATAGCCCTTGAGGTGAAGGGGCGCACGCTTGTGATAAAGAATTTCATAGGGGAAAAGAAGCCAAGGCTCGCAAACATAATCGGGCAGACGAAAATACAGCTTGCGGGAAAGGAAATAATAGTAAGCGGGCCTGACAAGGAGAATGTAATGCAGACAGTGGCGAACATACGCTGCGCAACGCACATCCGCGCGAGAGATTCAAGAATATTCCAGGACGGGCTTTATCCGGTTGAAGCATAAATAAAGTGATTGATATGGGCGTACAAAAGAAAAAAAAACCAAAATTCCTCGTTCCAAATTACGGGCGCACAAGCCGCAAAAAAGTGAAATTGCGCTGGAGGCGCCAGCGCGGGCAGGACAACAAGAAGAGAAGGAAGCGCAACAACATGGGGGCGATTCCGCACATCGGCTACCGCAACACATTCTCCGTTCGCGGGCAGCATCCTTGCGGGAAAATGGAAGTGCTCGTTTGCAACGAGGCAATGCTATCCGGTTTGAAAGGCGTTGCAATACGGATTGGGAAAGGAGTGGGGAAGAGAAAGAGGGAAGGGATAAAGAAGAAAGCAGGAGAAATGTCACTCTCGGTATTGAATTAGATACCAAAACAAATCATCAGATGAAAATTAGGTGAAAAAATGGCAGTAAAAACAGCAAAGCGCATCGCAGCAAGCATCCTTGGCATCGGCATCAACCGCATACGCCTAAACCCAGCCAAACTAAAAGAAGTGTCCGAAGCGCTTACGCGCGAGGATGTGCGCGTGCTGATAAAGGGAGGGGCAATTACAAGGCTTGCGGAATTCGGGGTTTCCCGAGGGCCGGCAAGGGAAAGGCAGAGGCAGCGCGCAAAGGGAAGGCAGAGAGGAACTGGAAAGCGCGCAGGGCTTGCAAGCGCACGCTCGGGCAAGCGGGATATGTGGATTGCCGGACTGCGCGCACAGCGCGCATACATACTGGAACTGCTTGAAGGCGGAAAAATAAATCATGAAACATACAAGAAGGTTTATTACATGGCAAAGGGAGGGTTCTTTTCGCGGGGGCGCTCGCAGGTTCTCGCATACCTGAAAGACAACAAGCTTCTGCTGAAGTAATCTTTGAAATAAACAAAACAATCATAATGAAATTATACTGAAAATGTGGTGAAAAAAATGCCAAGGGCAACAGGACCAAACTATCAAGTCAAATACCGAAGAAGGAGGAAAAACCTCACGGACTTTTCACGGCGCTTGGAGCTTGTGAAATCCGGCATCCCCCGCCTAGTGGTGCGCAAAACCAACAGGGGGGTAATCGTGCAGCTTCTGGAGTTCGGGGGGATAGGGGACAAGGTGATTGCAAGCGTGCATTCCCGCGACCTCCTGAAATTCGGCTGGCAGCCAAGAAGGAATTTGCCATCTGCCTACCTATCCGGCCTTCTTTGCGCAAAAAAGTCGGCTGCAAAGGGAGGGAGCAAATTCTGTGCAGACATAGGGCTGCAAAGCGCAAAGGGCTCGCTCGTGTTCGCCGCAATAAAGGGCGCAATAGACGGGGGGCTAAAAAGCGCATTTTCATCCGAGGCGCTCCTCAAAAAGCCAATTGACGGCTCGCCGACTTCAAAGTACGCGGCAATGCTGAAAGAAAAGTCGCCCGAGAAATACAAAAGGCTCTTTTCGGACTACCTTCAAAAGGGAATAAACCCGGAAAGCCTTCCTGTTCTTTTCGCGGCGGCAAAGGAAAAAATACTCTCATCTTAAAACGGTGGTATGATGTTTAATAGACGAAGAAGCGACAACAGGCGGGAAGAGCCCAAGCCCGAGTGGATTCCAAGGACGGAAATAGGGCGGATGGTAAAAGCGGGCAAAATCACCTCCATAGAAGAGATATATAAGATGGGCAAGCCCGTGCTTGAGCACGAGATAATAGACCATTTCTTCCCGGATTTGAAGGATGAGACGCTTGAAATACGGAGCACGCAGAGGGTGACGGACTGCGGAAGGAAGGCGCAGTTCCGCGCAGTAATATTAATAGGGGATTCAAGCGGGCATTTCGGAATCGGCGTTGGAAAAAGCGAGGAGGTAAAGCCCGCAATAGAATCCGCGATAAAATGCGCAAAGCGCAACATGATATGCGTCCCTTTCGGCTCGGGAAGCTGGGAAGACAAGGGAGATTACACCAATTCCATACCGGTAGGGGCAACAGGAAAATGCGGAAGCGCCACTGTGACACTCAAGCCCGCGCCCCGCAGCCTCGGCGTGGTCGCAAACAAGATAGTTAAAAAGATATTGCAAAAAGCCGGCATAAAAGACGTGTGGACAAGCGCAAAGGGAAGGACATCAAACATACTCAACATGGCATTTGCGACGCAGAATGCTGTTGAGGCGCTTAACACAATCGCAGGCGCGACCTGGCAGCAATATCCAAACCCAAGGCTGAAAAAGGTGAGAATATGATATCAGTTATACGCGTGCGCGCGGGAACACCAAATCCAACTGCAAGGAAAACACTGGAGCTGCTTAGGCTTACGAAAGTAAACCACTGCATCCTGCTTGAGGAAACGCCGGCAATAATGGGAATGGTGCAGGCATGCAAGGATTATATTACGTGGGGAGTTCCAAGCGAAGAGGTAGTGAAGAAGATGATTGCAAAGAGAGGGGAGGAAAAGAAGGCAGGAGGGGAAAAGGGAAAGGTAAAGGGAAAGAAGGAAGGTGTTGTAAAGAAAAAGGCAGGGCCGAAATACCCTGTTTTTCGGCTTTCCCCCCCGAGAAAGGGATGGACTTCCATCAAGAGGCAATACCCAGAGGGGGCGCTTGGGAAAAGAAAAGACATGGACAAGCTCCTGCTGCGCATGATTTAATCAACGTTTTAAAGCATTCGCTTGTAATTTAATTCCACCTTTTTTGGGGGTAATGAAAAATGAAAAGCAAAGAAAAACGCTCAAGGAAACTGCAAGGCGGGCGCACGCACGGCAAGGGAAACACTAAAAACAAGAGGGGAAGCGGCAACCGCGGCGGAGTGGGAATGGCAGGCGGACGCTCGCACAAGCTTGCCTCCACGCTGAAATATTTCCCTGATTATTACGGGGTGCACGGCTTTTCCTGCCCGACAACAAAAAGATACAAAACTCTGAATATTTTCCAGATACAAAATCTTGCGAAAAAGGGAAAGCTCCAGCAAACAGATGGAAAATATTCACTTGAGTTCAAGGGAAAAATACTTGGGGAAGGGGAAATAAACCTTCCCGTGACTGTGCACGCATTGTGCGCATCAAATTCCGCAAAAGAAAAAATAAAAAAGGCAGGCGGGGAATTATTTGTAAAAAAGGAGGCAAACGATGGGAAGTCTTGACTTTTTGAGGCCGATAACTTCGAAGCTTCCGGAAGTTGCATCGCCAAAGTACCCTCCGGCGCTGAATGAGCGGCTCATCTGGACCGCGCTTGCGCTCATTGCATTTTTCATCATGTATAATGTTACTGCGGTTGGAGTGCAGGAGAATGCAGGCGGGCTTGACTTTTTGCAGATTGTCACGGCATCAAAAATCGGCTCCCTAATCACAACAGGAATCGGCCCAATAGTGCTTGCAAGCATATTCCTGCAGCTTTTCGCAGGGGCGAAAATAATAAATGTGGACTTGACAAACCCGGAGGAAAAAGCCACCTTCCACGGAGTGCAGAAACTGCTTGCGCTTTTCCTCTCAATTTTTGAGGCTGCGGTTTTCGTGCTTTTCTCAAAGATTGCGCTTGGCACGCTCATTTTCGGCAGTGTGGCGGCAACGCAGGCATTCGTAATAGTGCAGATTGCGCTCGGCTCAATCGTGCTTCTCTTTCTGGATGAAGTGGTTTCAAAATACGGAATCGGCTCGGGCATTTCCCTCTTCATTGCAGGAGGGGTTTCATACTCCATTGTAGCGGGATTTTTGCTCATAATAACAGGTTCAGGCGGAGTAATAGAAGATTTGGGCGCAGGAGGCGCAAACGCGCTCTCAAATGTTCTTCTTGACTTAACGCCGGTATTTTTCACTATACTGGTATTTGCAATAGTGGTGTATGCAGAGGGGATGAAGGTGGAAATACCCCTTGCATTTGACCGCGCGCGCGGGCTTGGAGGAAGGTTCCCGATAAAATTCCTCTACGTATCCAACATACCGGTAATACTTGCCTCCGCACTCATGTTAAATTTACAGTTTTTCTCCCTTACGCTCCGGGACATTTCCCTTAAAATTGGCGAGTTCAACATAATTCACGCAATCGGCTACGTTGATGCGGGAGGAAGGCTTGCGGACGGGCTGCTTTATTTCATCTCTCCAATATATGTAGGCTCCCAGATAGATGTTTTCACCTATATGGGTGCGATGCTTGGCACCACCACCCCAATACTCGCACTGCCGCAGGTGCTGCATATTTTCACCTACACAATATTTCTCATGGGGCTGTGCATAATCTTCGGCGTGTTCTGGGTTGAGACTGCGAACATGGGGCCAAAGGCGGTAGCTGAACAGCTTGACAAGTCGGGTTTGCAGATACCCGGATTCAGGCGCGACCCTCGCATAGTGGAGAAAGTGCTTGAGCGTTACATTCCCACAATTACTATACTCGGCTCTGCCTTTGTGGGATTGCTGGCGGCTTTGGCGGATTTGACAGGCGCACTCGGGACAGGCACAGGAATATTGCTAACTGTTGGCATACTGTATAAAATGTATGAGGATTTGCGCTCAAAGCAGGCTTTCGGCATGAACTCTGCCATAAGCGGGTTTTTGGAGGGTTAGGCATGATAATAGTTTTAGGGCTGCCGGGCAGCGGCAAATCAACGGTGCTTTCCCTTTTGCAGGATAAGAGTTGCAAGCGCCTTAATTACGGCAGTCTGATGTTTGAGATTGCGCAAAAGGAGTTTGGCATTTCTTCCCGCGATGAGATAAGGAAGCTTACTGCGGAAAAGCAGAAGAAAGTTCAGGCGAAAGTCGGGGAAATGCTTGCGAATGAGAAAGGAAAGGTTTTGCTTGACACGCACTGCTCGGTTTCCACTCCTTCCGGTTATCTGCCAGGGCTTCCAAACAAACTTCTTTCCAAACTGAAAGTTGACGCTCTTGTCTTAATACGCGCCCCAATAGATGAGATAATGAAAAGGAGGCAGGCAGACCCCACAAGAAAGAGAGACGCAGATGAGATAGGAAAACTCCATGAGCAAGACTCATTCAACATCTCCCTTCTTGCTTCCTACTCCGCCTTAAGCGGCGCTCCTGCAAAAATAATCACAAATAAAGACGGGAAGGCAAAGGAAGCTGCTGTGGAATTGGACGCGCTTCTTTCCCAATGAAGGACTGACTACTATGGCAAGCGAATACGCAGTTTACATAATAAGGGCTGATTCATATGGCAAGTGAGCGCAGTTTACATAATAAGGGCTGAATAATATGGCAAGCGAATACGCAGTTTACATAATATTTGCGATTGCATTCCTCTACTCTATCCTTTCCACTTTCATTACGCGCAAATTCGGCAATTACAATAGGATAAAGGAGATACAGAAAACCTTCAATGAGATTTCAAAGGAGATGAGCGACGCTTCAAAGGCAAATGACAAGCTCCGCACTGATGTCGCTATGAAAAGACAGCAGGATGCGATGCCCCAGCTTTGGGAGTCAATGTTCCTGCAGTTCAAGCCCCTGATAATAATACTGCCCCTTCTTTTTATCCTTCCCCCTCTTTTGAGGGATAATTTCCCCGGCTTTACGATAGAGCTTCCCTTTCAGATACCTGTCTTCATACAGAATTTTGAGCACTTCCCCAACTGGCGAAGCCTTTTCGGTCCTGTTGGATGGTTCTGGATTTCCGTAATAATTTGCGCGCTGTTTATTTCCCTTGGAATGAAAGTTTGGGAGGAGAGGCAGAAGGAGAAAAAGGGTTGAGTCTTTCATGGATGATTAAATATTTAGGTATATACTAAATAAACTATCTATTTTTTCTCTATATACTGAAAAATTATCCTATCCAATATCTATATAAACATTCCTTCTGCTATTTAACCGTCCCACCATGCCAAAAAGAAGAGCCGGCGAAGTAGCTGAAAAAATCTGCGAAGCGTTCCTAGTTTCACCGGCAAAGCCCCTCTCAATACAGGAAATCTCAAAAATATCGGGAGTAAATTGGGAGAGCACAAAAAGGTATCTGGAGCTCTTTGGGAAAGTAGGGCTGGTGAAAGAAATAAAGGAAGAAAACGAAATCAGATACATAAAGATTGGCGCATACGAAAAAGACACCCTCTTCCGCCTGCCGCTTAGCCAAGTGCAGAAAGACACGATAAATAAAATATATGTCTCAATAAAAAAAATCTGCCCAAGGGGAAAACCGCTTCCATCAACGGCAATGCAGAAGATAGCGGTTGATGTCTCGGAAAAAATAGACGTGAATATCCCAAAGGGATGGTATCTTTTCGGAGAAATTCTCATTCTCCCTCCGGACAACGCCAGCATGAATTCCCAGACTCCGTTTCCCGAAGGCTCAACTGAATTTGAATTAATAAGAGAAGCCTGCGGAGAATACCTGCAGTGCAAAAACACCCATGAAGTATGCCTGCTCCAATACGAGAAAAAGAGAAATCTGCTTTATAGCACCAAGGAAAAGCTCTACTCCATCCTAACCAGCCTCTGCCATGAAGAAAGCGCAGAGCGCATGAATTCCGCAAGGAAGCTGATAAACGATTTTGCAATGCTTGCGGAAAAAAACCACTCCGACTCAACCCTCGTTCTGATAATTGAGGATTACTGCACTTCTCTTCTCTCAATTTTCAGGAATTCCAATCAGAAGCAAATTCAAAAGGCGCAGGGGGCAGTCATTGAGGCATTTTTGAGAGTCTGGGATTTGACTGCTACCCACGAATTCAGTAAATCTCTTGAAAAATACTACGAAAAGGAAATATTGACAGATTTTTTCAGCTCGCGATTTGAGGAAGCCGAGCATTCGGCAATTGAAGCGTTGGAGCGCTTGAGGCAGCATGAGCCTAAATTTGACTTCCCGCAAACAGAAGAGGCTAAAAAGCTCATGAGTCTTATGGGCTCGGCAAAAGAATTAAGCGAAGAAGAAAAAGAGAAACGGAAGAAAGAGCTTGAAGAAATTTCTCCTTCAGAGCTGTTCAGGAGATATGGTCTTGATTAAACTTTTCTTTCTTCAATTTTCAGCCTTTTAGCTCGCACAAGTGCCGCGTTTCTTGCAGGATTTGGCGTTTTGTTCAGCCAGCCCTCAAGAAACCTGCCGGCAGATTCAACGTCCAGCTCCACAATATACTCCATCGGTTTTGCCATGTTCCTCTCCAAGTATACTCTTCATCTCCTGCTTTTAATTTCTACTCTTTCAATCTCCCCAAAATCTCTTTTATTTTCCCATCCGCGTCAATTCTTTTAAGATGCGTTCCACCCACAACAGGATGCCCGCCTCCCCCATACTCCTTCATCAACGCGCCAATATTTACCTTTGAAATTCTGTTAAACGCATTCTGCCCAACGCTCACATTCACTATTTCTTTATCCGTCCGGTCATCATACACCTTCATTGACACTTTCGCATTCGGGAATGCCAAATAAATAAGGTAATTATTTCCGTGCGGGAATTTCTCCATCCCCCTAATATCCAAATAAGCAACGCTCCCCTCCATCCTCCCAAACTCTTTTACTTTCCCAAAATAATCCTGCAAATCCAAAAGCGCTGCTTCTGCTCTTTTCTTTACTTCCTCCTTCCCCAAAATCCCCTCAACTCCTTCCCCTACTTTCAGCCACTCAATCACTTTCCTCCTATACGCATCATCCACTTTCTTCTCTGCATCGCTTTCCAGCGTTTCTGAAAGCAATCTCCATCCAGCAGGGAGCAGCGCTTCCTCTTTTGTAATCTCCCCCGAATCTATTTTATCCGCCCATTCCACCATCTCTTTATATTTCTCAAGGTAAGAGTTCTCATAATAATCATAAACCACTCTTGCAGCGCTTTTTTTCGGCGCCCATTCCCCTTCAAATTTCTCCCCTTCCTTCAGCTTTGAGGAAAGGTGATGGTCAAACCAAAGTCCGCATTTCGGGTGATATGGAAGGTCAGAGAGAATATCATTGTCCGTTATTTTCATCTTCCTCTTCTGTATTGTAGCAGGGTCAAGGAAAATAATATCGTCCACTTCCTCACAAGAAGAAATAAGGACAGCACAGACTACCCCGTCAAAATCAGTATGTGTAATTAGGCGCATCAAACTCCCTCATTCTCATGCCTTTGCATTTCTTCAGCCAATCTCTACATCCTATTCACAAACAACTCAATCTCAACCATTCGATTTCCCGATAATATTATCGCGAAAACAAATATAGATTTATCTCATGCTGCTAAAACCATTCTTCCAGCCCTTTCTGCTTCCCCTTCACGCTCTGGCTTGCAAACAATCCATGCACGGTCTTATCCACCCTCTCATGGGAAAAGTCGTGTTCATCACAAAGAAATTTCCCCAGCCCCTCCACATCCGCAATCCCGAATTTCACTTTCACTCCATGCTCAACAGGCGGCTCAAGGAAGAATTTCTCAACCGCATAAATATCCTCTTCAAATTCAGCTTTCAATTCACTTTTGACAAATTTTTCCACTTCAGCAAGATTTTTCTTCCCTAAAACTATTTTCAATCCCTTCTTCACTCCAATCCCTCTTATTCCCTTATTAAAATCCGTCCCAGCCAATATCCCAAGCCAGATGAGCTGCTCCCTGCTTATCATATGCGCAGCCAACACCTCCTTTAGCTCAATAAGCTGCGGCTCCACATTCACATATTCATCCCTGCGCGGTATTTTCCTTTTTCCTGTAATTGAAAGATTTCGCAATAATCTTGGCGCGCCAAACAGCAGTGCATCCATGTCCTGCGAGGCGGCAGCATAAACCTCCCCTTCCCTTGCAAGCTCTGCTGCCTGCGCCTCCCCCTCGCTTGGCGCCTGCACCACCGGTATTCCCATCAGCTCCAGCAATTTTTTTGCCTCCTCCACCATCTCGCGTGTCAGCCTGCTCGTGCCCTGCGCGTATTTTCTTGCACCTTCCATATCCCCCTCTTTTAGCGCATCCCTCCATTTCTCCTCGGATTCCTCCTTCACCTTCTGCCTCTCATCAATTGTGCCTGCCTTGAACGAAGGGGGCTTTCCGTCAAACACATATGCGACTCTTATTCCGTTTGCAATTAGTTTTGCATTCCTATAAAACACCCCTGCCAAATGCCCTGTAACCCTTCCCTTGAAATCCATCAGTGGAGTTCCATCCGGCTGGCGTATGGAGGAGAGAAACTGGTATATCGTATTGTAAGCATCCACCGCAAAGGTTTTTCCGCCAAGTTCGGAAATGGGAATTATTTTCCCTTCAGCAATTCCGCCGATGTCAGCTCCCATTTTTTCAACTCACGCATGATTTTCTTTTGTATCTTCAATTCCAGTCTATTCATTCCTCTTTCTTTTTCTTCTTCTGCATTTCCGCCAAATCCCAGAGGCTCAATCCCCCTTCCCCCTTCTTTGAAACCGCAACGCCTCCTTTCTTTCCTCCTCCTTCCTCAAATAATTTTATCCCAAGTTCACGTTCAATCTTTCTTGCAAGGTGCTCATCCGGCATCACCGCCTCATTCTCAATCCTCCTCAAGTAAGATTCTTTTTCACTAAGCTTTTCCGCAATAACAGAAAGCGGCACTCCCATCCTCTCCATTGCCTTTTTCATCCTCCTTCCGTAATCCTCAACCATTTCCGGCTCTTCTTTTACTCTCTGTTCTCCTGCTCCGCTTTCTCTCCCCCTCATTTCCGAATATCCTCTCGGCTCACTAATCACTTTGCCAAGCTTGGAGCATTCCTCGCATACTTTCAGCTTCGCCCCCTCAACAATCGCAACATACCCTGCCCCTTCCCGCCCGCACATTTCGCACTCCATCCAAATCACCTCAATACTCCCATGTGCCTGCATCCAACAAGATTCTCCGCTCTAAACAAACTTCCTTCTGTTCCCGCTTTCCAAATCCCCTGCCTAAAGCAAACTTCCTCTTATTCCCGCTTTCCAAATTCCTCCGCCTAAAGCAAACCTCCTCGCATTCCAATTTCCGCTTCTAAAACCCTCCAACCTAACCAAACTTCCCATTTTCGCTTCCAAAACCTCCCTGTCCAAGCCAAACTCCCTTTTATTCCCATTCCCGCTTCCATTTCAAATCAACTAACTTTATATTAGTTATTAACATTAACCTTTCTATGCTAAACAGAGTTGAAGTAAAATACCTCCTTACCTTCCTTCTTGCAATCCTATCCATTTTCCTTGTTGCAAAGTTTCTTGAAGCCGATTTTCACGCGCTTCTCAAATTCCTTCTCTGTGTCGGCATTCTCTATGCATCCGGCATTCTCTTGAGAAAGATATGGAGGCTGGAAGGGACAGGTGCCATCATAATGCTAAAGAGCAGGCGGGGCCTCTCCCGCATAGATCAGATAGCAAACGCGCACCCAAAACTTTGGCAGGCTTTCGCAGATTTCGGGATGGTTTTCGGCTTCGGGCTTTCCTCCATTTTCATATTTGACGACTTTAAAACCCGCCTGCGCTATTACGCTCCGCTCATAGCAATTTCCATCATTCTCCTAATTCTCTCCTCAATCATAATGACTCCATTCATCTTTCCACTTGCCTCCTCCCTTATAAGCGGGATAGATTTGACGCAGTCTGCAAAAACAAAACTGATTACTTCGCAGGCAGGCTTGATACTTCCCCTTTCTTTTCTCCTTATCATTCTAGGCGGAGTTTTGGCATTCGCGCTTTTCGGGCTTCTATTCTATTCAGCAACAATTCTTAGTGCAATAGCCGGCTTTTTCATGGGGGACGCATCCGCAATAAGCACAACACAGCCGGGCGCCTCCTTTCTCCTGCCTGGCGTAAATTTACCGCTTTTTGAGGGAATAATCGCCCTTTTCCTACTTCTTTTAGTGCACGAGGTTGCGCATGGACTGCTTGCACGGCTTGCGAAAATAAAGCTTGACTCAAGCGGAATAGTTCTTTTTGGAATATTGCCCGTAGGCGCATTCGTAGACCCTGATGAAAAGGAATTTCTTGCCGCGCCGCCCCTTGCGCAAAAACGCCTTCTCGTGGCAGGTTCATCCGCAAATTTCATTGCAAGCGCAGTTGCCTTCTTCCTTCTTTTATTATTCCTCTTCTCCACCTACGATGCGCGCGTTTCGGCAATACAAATCGTTTCCGGCAACGGAACGCTTGCAAACGGCACTCTCATTTACGCAATAAACGGAATCGCAGTGAATGATTCCTTTGCCTTTCCATCCTTTTCTGCCGGGGAGAAAGCCGTATTTGCAACAAATAAAGGGGAAATAAAGGCAACTGCAGGGGAAAAAGGGACATTCGGCATCCTCTACCTTCCGATTTACAAATCAGGGATAGGGGGGAAGGCGGCGTATAAGAGCGGCTTTGAGTTTTTGGGATTCTTCCATACGACAATTGCGCTTCTTTTCATACTCAATTTCATAGTGGGAGTGGTGAACCTCCTTCCCCTTCCATTTTTTGACGGGCAGAGGATATTTGAGCTGACCATAAAGCACAAGCTTGTTTCAGATGCAATTACTGCGCTTGTCGCAATCGCATTCGTAGTGAATTTCCTTCCCTGGCTGTTTAGGTGAAATGCATGAGTGAAAAAATTTACGATACTGCAATAATAGGCGCCGGTCCCGCCGGGCTTACTGTTGCAATTTACTGCGTGCGAAAAACTCTTTCCACCATTCTCTTTGAGCCGAAAATCCCAGGCGGTTCGCTGACACTGACAAACAGGATTGAGAACTTTCCCGGCTTTGAGAAAATCTCTGGAATGGAATTGGGGGAGAAGATGCTCTTGCAAGCGCAAAAGCTCGGAGTGGATTTTGTTCCTGCGAAGATAAGTGAAATTAAGCGGGAAGAAAGCAACTGTTTCGTCCTTTCCGCTTCCAATGGCAATTCCTACCGCTCCAAATCCATCCTCCTCTCAACAGGGGCTTCCTACCGCCATTTGAGAGCGAAGGGAGAAAAAGAACTCTTCAACAGAGGCGTATCCTTCTGCGCCACCTGCGACGCGCCATTCTTCAAGGGGAAAAAAGTTGCAGTTATAGGGGGAGGGGATTCCGCATTCACTTCTGCAAGATTGATTAAAGATTACGCAAGCGAAGTAACCATAATACACCGCAGAGATGAATTCCGCGCCCAGGACAGAATGCTCGTTGAAGAAGTGAAAAAATCAGGAGTGAAATTTCTTTTGAATAAGGAAGTAATTGAAATAGCAGGGGAGAAGAAGGTGGAGAAGCTGATTTTGAAGGATACAAAAACAGGCGAACAAACCTCTCTTCCAATAGACGGGGTTTTCATAAACATAGGGTTTGAGCCTGAAAACTCGCTTGCAAAAAAATCAGGGGCAAAAATTTCAGAGGCGGGCTATATCGAGGTGGATGAAGGGATGAGGACAAACATCGCTGGAATCTTTGCCGCGGGGGATGTTACGGGGGGGGTAAAGCAGGCAACCGTGGCAGTAGGGCAGGGGGCGGTTGCTTCTAATTCTATTTATGGATATGTTAAGAAAGGCTGATGCAAAAGCTTAAAGGGAAGAAAAACCGAAACTATTAGTGCTTATGGTGATTTTATGGATGTAAAAATCGTTCTTGAAAAGGATGAGGATGGCTTTTGGACCGCAACCGTTCCTTCCCTGCCCGGTTGCATTTCGCAGGGCAAAACGCAGGAAGAAGCGAAGAAAAATATACGCGAAGCGATAGCATTTCACCTTGAGTCTATTTTAGAAGAAGGATTGCCCCTGCAGAGGAAAAACTCAATTCTCTCAAGAGTTTCACTTGATGTGGCTGGCGTTTAAATGGGCGGCAAAATCCCGCAAATGAAAGCTATTGAATTAGTCAAGGTGCTATCCAAACTTGGTTACGTTGTCCATCACCAAAAAGGTTCCCATTTGCATCTAAGAAGTTCTTATTATCCTACTCTTACAGTTCCAAATCATAATCCAATCGCAAGAGGGACCCTGCGGGCAATAATACGCGAGATTGGAATCAGCGTTGAGGCTTTTTTGGAACTTCTATAATCGCATTCCATCATAATTGTGGTTTTATGGATTCTTCAAATGAACAACCAGTATTTTGTGCAATCTGTGAAAAAATAAAAGGAAAAAAAGTGCAAATGAATAAGAATTATGATACTTTGACGTGCTCCGAATGTAAAACGAGCTTGCAATTGCCGTGGGAATCTCCACTTGGGCGCTACCAAGAAAATTGGAAAAGATTATCCGAAAAGAATTTCATAATGCTAATGCCGCCTCTAAGTCAATCTGATATTGGAATTCCGAGATTGTTCTGGTTGTATGAAGATTGTTATCACTGCCTCTTGACTGGTAGATATAACGCGACGATTGTTTTGATGGGCGTTCTTTTGGAGGCAATTATGAAAGAGAGGCTCCATCTAAAACTCGGTTCTAATTTTGATAAACTTTCGTATGGAAAATGCCTCAAGAAAATAATACAAATGCGTTTTATGGAGATTAATGACATAAAATTTCTCCTGCGATTTAAGAATAAGGTCAGGGATGTATATCAGCATTCAAACGAAACAGAGATAACAAAAGGACTTTCTGCTCCCATTTTGGCTTTTGAATTTAAAGGACCTCTAACGATTGAAAAAATACAAGAAGCAAATGAAGGTGCGCGTTCAGGACGTTTAAAACCAACACGAGTGTCAACAAATGAATTGCCCTTTCTAAAATCAATAGTAAAACAAAAGATAGATGAAACTTCAGCGATTTCACTGTTTAATGAAGTCTATCAATTTTTAGTATGCGCAAAGATGGTCTATTTCAAAGAAGACGAATTTCAGGAACATACCAACCGCTTCGGTAATCATCTTGGACATATCAAGCACCATAGACTAGGCTAGCCCCCCAGCACCCCGTGCAGAAACAATCCTGCCAAAACAAGCGGAATCACCAATTTCACAAGCAGTGCAATCGCTTCCTGCAGCCACTTCTCCCTAACTCTCATCATAATCAAAAACTGCTCCGTTTTCCAGTAATGCCCCAAAGCGACGCACACCACCAAAGCCGAAAGGGGCGCGAGCAGAGTCCCGAACAAATAATCAAGCAAATCCAAGAGCGGCATTCCAAAAAGCGACCAATTCATCGGAGAATAGCTCAACAGCACTATAAGGGAAACAGCAAGCAGGGCAAACAGCGCGTAATTCACTGCCTTCTGCCTTGGCATTCCCTTCTCACTCTCAAGCGCGGTTATCTGCAATTCAGCCATTGAAAGGGCAGAGGTGAAGGCTGCAATAAAGATGCACAGGAAAAACACGCCTCCTGCCAATCCGCCGAAAGGCATATTCGCAAACGCAAGAGGCAGGGCGTCCATGGAAAGCAGCGTTCCCTCGTTTATGGAAAAGCCAGCAAGAAACACAAGAGGAAATACTACCAATACTGCAAGCAGGGAAACCGAAGTATCAGCCGCCGCTATTACAACCGCATCGCGCAATGCCCCTTCTTTTCTTTTTACATAAGAAGCATAAGTCAGCAATAGCCCCATTCCTATGGAAAGTGAAAATACTGCCTGCGAAACCGCAAACAGCCAGGTCTTCGGAAGGAGGATAAAGGAAGCGTCAAAGGAAAGGCTGGAAAGCGTCTTTGCGAATGCGTCAGGCTGCGACAGGGTATGCGCCGCCAATGCCGCCATGAATATTGCCAGCAGAGCAATTGCCAATTTCATGAACGGCTCCACCCCGCGGTGTATCCCGAGGGAAAGCACAACATACATTAGAAAAACTGTTGCAAGCAGGAAAAAAACCGAATAATACCCTCCGCTTATAACTGAAAAATTCACATCCATTCCGGCAAAAAACCCGAAAGAGTAAAAGAGCATCCAGCTTGTGATTACGACATAATAACTCAAGATGAAAAATACAAGCAGGAGAGGGAATGCGCCAATCGCTTTAGGAAACCTTATTCTCTTCAGCACCTCAAAGTAAGAAGAGGAGAAGTGCATTCCCGCGCCGATTTCAAGCGCAATCATGGGTATTCCGAAAAGAGCTACGCAGGCAAGATAAGGGATGAGAAAAGCAAGCCCGCCGTTCTGCCCCATTATATAGGGAAAACGCCAGATGTTGCCTATCCCGACGGCGCAGCCTATGGCGGCAATGATGAACGCAAGCCCGCCTGACCATCTTTCTGCATTTCCCATGGAATGCTTACAAAATAGAAACCTTTTAATGGTTCATCCGTTCCAATACTCTCGGTGGTTTTGCATGTCTGACGTGGAAGGCTCGTTTCTTACCAGCCCTTTGGCAATGCTTGTTTCAGCAATAATAGGCTTAATCGTAATCATCTACGCCGTTTCCGCAGTCATCCCGTTCCTTTTGGGAGGGGGCGCCATCTCGCTTTCCCCACCGACAGACTTAAAGGCAGAAGCAATAGCAGGAGGGATAAAAATCACCTGGGAGCATCCATTTTCCCCTCCTGACCATTACGTTCTTTACAAGAGCGGCGCATTGGGGGCATTGGGAAACAAGGCGGGCGAAATCCCCTCAAGGCTGAACTCCTTCATTGATTTGCAGGTTTCGGCAGGCTCAACATATTACTATATAGTGCGCTCCGCGGACGCTGACGGAAATGAGGAGCAGAACACGAACCAGGTCGGCGCCGCATATATATCCGCATTCGGGGAGGAGGTAGCCCCAAGCGCAGTCACCCTTAAGCTGAACAACAACGCAAAGTATGCGAACACGAAGAACGTCACAATCTCCCTTGCCGCAGTAAACGCGGACAAGTGCCGCTTCAAAAACGAGGAGTGCGGCTGGTCAGCATGGGAGGCATTCACCCCCGCCTTCCTCTGGCAGCTCTCCGACGGGGACGGGGCGAAAGAAGTGAGCGTGGAGTGCATGAATCCAGCAGGGGTGACTTCTGCAGCAGTTTCTTCCTCCATCACGCTTGACACAATCGCCCCTAAGATAAATGTCTCAAAAGCCGCGCTCATTCCCAACACCCGCAAATTCAACATGAGCTTTACAATAAGCGATTCCACTTCGCAGAAGATAACCTGCAAATCATACATAAACGGGATTGAGTCGGACATCCAATCAGCTCTCAATGCAAAGCAGTCGCTTCTCTTCACCGCTCTTGCAACGAAAAACACATTATACTTAGTCTGCACGGATGAGGCAGGCAACTCTGCACGCAGTTTGAATTACACCTTTGAAGTTTCCCCCTCCCTTTTGGCGAACGGCACAAGCATAAAAATAGAGAATGACGCGCCGGAAACGAGAAGTATCACCGTTTCCCTTTCCCTCTTCTCGCAGGACGCATACGAATGCCGGCTGAAAAACACCGGCGAGAATTTCATAGAATGGGAGCCCTACGCAACGAGCAGAAGCTGGACTCTCACTTATGGGAACGGATACAAAAGCGTCTATTACCAGTGCAGAGACTACTTCGGGCAGATTGTCGGCGACGCTTCCGACGACATCGTGCTGATTCGCCCCAATGACGGACCTTCAGGCGGAGGAGGCTCATCCGGCGGAGGCGAACAACCAGGCGGAGTAAGCGGTTCCGGCGGACCGAACATACAACAGATAAACCCTCCATCCAACTTGTCAGTTGAAATAAACAACGGCATCCCCTACACAAGCTCGCAGATGGTCACCCTGCGCCTTTATGCCTCTGGCGCATCCGAATGCCGCTACAGCAACAACAATGGAAGCACTTTCAGCCCGTGGGAGGCTTACAACGCCACAAAAGAGTGGAACCTGACCGCGATTTTCGGAGGCGGATGGGGGTGGGAGACAGGGCCCCAGCAATACGATAACGCCACCCAAAATACGACATACAACGTTACCTACCAGTGCAAAAACACAGTGGGCAGTTCGGGGCAGGTCGGCGATTCAGTAATATACAGCCCGACCCAGCCGGTCATATACCGCCTTCTGATAGACGAAGGGGCGGAATACACGCAGTCATTCCTCGTTGATTTGAAATACTACGCGATAAACGCGCAGGAGTGCCGCTGCTCAAACGACGGCGGGGCAACTTTCTGCAACTGGAAGCCCTACGGATTTGATGAGCATTTTCAGATAAGGGATTGGGATTTGAGGGCATCTTTCCCGAATGGAAACGACCCTTCCTTTGACAACATCCCCCAGACTCCTCCTGTCCAGTTCAACGTTTCCTGCATGTGCAGGAACAGCATTAACCAAACACCCCTTATTGAGGATTCCATACTCTACAGCCTGACCCCGCCTACAGTTCAGCCTCCCTCTTCTCCGGCAATGCTTACTTCTGTTCCGCTGGTCGGAGGAAGGATAGAATTGAGCTGGCAGGGAAAAATGCCCGCAAGCGGAGGCGTTCCTTCAACTTCAGTAATCAAATACAATATCTACCGCCGCTCGCACACGGACGTAGAGAAGAGTGAGCCTTCCCCTATAATGAATTTTGCAAACCTCTTTGCAAACTCAATATTCTCGGATTACCTTGGAAAAGGCGAATATGAGGAAACGAGCGTTTATTACAAAATCGGCGAGGCAAGCTCGCTCTCCTGGGTTGATTCGCGCGCCATAAACGGCCTGAAATACGACTACACGGTGAAGGCGGAAAACGCAAACGGGCAGGAATCCGAAGAGAGCAACAAGGCGACCGCAACTGCGGATTCCCTGCCTCCGGAAGTGTTCATATACGAGCCGGATTCGCTTCAGCTTTACACCACGAACATCCCGGTTTCATTCAGGGTGTCGGACAACGTTTATCCGATAATGTGCACCGTGAGCGCCTCCCGCACCAGCGAACCGCAGCACACTTTTGAGCAGCAGATGTTCCCGAACATCCCGCCCGATTACGGGAAAACGGTCGAAACTTCCATAAACGTGCCTGAAATGAATGCGGATTATTCGCTTGAAATCTCCTGCACCGATTTGGCGGGAAACTCAAACTCGCAGGAAGCGGAAGCCAGCACCTACACAAGCGGCGCGATTCTCGGCATACAGCAGGGAGCGGGCAGCGGCTCTTCAACCGCCTGCACCATACCCGCGGCAATGCCCGTGTTTGACTGAACTCTTCCATTTTATTTTGTTTTTCCCTTTTTTGTGAGCGAAGAGTTAAAGTTTTTCTTTTTGGGAACACCGTGCGAGCAGGCAAACACCGTGAAAGCAGGCAGGATGAGATTCGTAGTTACTCTGCTTGCACGGTGTTGATGAGAACTGTATTTCCACTTGGCTCTTTGGAGCCAAGTCTTGACGGTTTCTCCGTCAATACTCTGCTCTCACGGTGCTGGGTGAAATCCCAAAATTCTTTTTCTTTGGAGTGATGCGTTTCTTTTTTGGGAGTGAAACCCTTTAGCACAAAATATTTTCTTTTTGGGGTGAAGACCTTAGCACCTTCCTTCTTGGGGGGTGAAACCCTTAGGGGAACACCGTGCGAGCAGGC
This sequence comes from Candidatus Micrarchaeota archaeon CG1_02_47_40, assembly GCA_001871475.1. GTDB lineage: Archaea > Micrarchaeota > Micrarchaeia > Anstonellales > CG1-02-47-40 > CG1-02-47-40. The sequence continues at coordinate 95,524 of MNVE01000004.1, forward strand.
AGGATGAAATATGTATCTACTCTGCTCTCACGGTGTTGGGGCTGCAAGCCCCCTATATGGGGTCGGACTTCTACCCCCTGCCCTTGTTTATAAACCGCCTTTTCCCTTCTTCCAGCATGGCAATCGAAGACGAAATAATCCATTGGTGGAAAGACGAGAAAGGCGAGCAGCACCGAAACGCCATGCGCATAGAGCGGGAGAATGCACAGGAGGTGAACGGCTTCCCCCGCGACGGGGTAATAGTTTTCCGCATAATGAATTCAGCTTCACAGCAGTCAATCCGCCTCTCCCCTGATGAGGCATTGCGCATAAGCACGCAGCTGCTGGCTGTTGCAAAGGAGCTTTTGAATCAGAAAAGGAAATTATGGAACGAGCATGAGGATTAAAGAGGAGTAACTTGTGTTGGTGATTTGGGTGGGATGGGGGCAAACGGAGTTAGGCGAATTTATAAAAAGAAGCTTCACATATCCTAATCTGTCTTTGGTTGATGATATGATGAAGAAGCATACTACTTTCACGGAAACAAAAGAAAACGGCATCAATCGCCAACTAATAAAAAAGACACCGCCAATTCAAAAGAATTTTATAGACGAATATCTGAGTGGAGACTGCCAAGCGGTTCTGTCTGCCATACCGAACGATACCTTCGATTTGATAGTCACTTCCCCTCCTTATTCAGATAGCCGTAAGAACACTTATGGGGGCGTACACCCAGATAAGTATGTTTCTTGGTTCATACCAAAGGCAGCGGAATTCTTTAGGGTCTTAAAACCAACAGGGACGTTTATTCTGAACATAAAAGAAAAAGCCCACAACGGAGAACGGCATCCATATATACTTGACCTTATCCTTTCAATGAGAAAGCAAGGATGGTTATGGACAGAAGAATACATTTGGGTTAAACGAAACTGCTACCCGGGCAAATGGCCCAACAGATTCAGAGATTCTTGGGAGAGATGCCTTCAATTCAATAAAAGCAGAAAATTTAACATGTACCAGGATGAAGTTAAGGTGCCCGTAGGAGAGTGGGCAAAAACCAGGCTGAAAAATCTAAGCAAAACAGATAAAACTAGGGATGAATCAGAAGTGGGCAGCGGATTCGGAAAGAAAATTTCCAATTGGGTTGGAAGAGACCAAGTATACCCCACCAACGTTCTTCACTTTGCAACGGAATGCGGAAATGTCGGGCATAGCGCCGCATTTCCAGAAGCTCTTCCTACTTGGTTTATTAAACTGTTTACGAAAAAAGGAGATTTAGTCCTCGATCCGTTTGCCGGTTCCGGGACCACCGCGCTTGCATGCATAAAACTCGACAGAAACTATACGATGGTAGACATAATGCCCGAATACAAAGAGTTGGCTGAACGGAGGTTAGCGAATGAACAAAATAAGCCCAAGCCAGATTAACGAATACGTTTCTAAAAACATCGAAACCTTTCATGAGAACAGGCTGAAAAGCCTTGAGGGTACAGATTTGCACGGTTTGCTGAAGAAAAAGAACCCGTACCTTTTCAAAGCAAAAAACCTGATTACTGCGCACGAACTGGTTACTTCGTTTTTGGATGCGAAAATCTCCTCTTCGGAAGAAGAGATATTCGGGGAATTCCTTGAAAATCTCGCTCTTTTTGTCGCTCAAAAGACAAAGGGTGCGGCAAAATCATCGGCGCACGGAATCGATTTTGAATATTCTTCAAGCAAAACCCGTTTTCTCGTTTCAGTCAAGTCCGGATTGAATTGGGGCAATAGCAGCCAATGGAAAGCCCTGAGGAAGGACTGCGAAAATGCCTCAAAAATCCTTAGGCAGTCAAAACACACTGGCGAGGTCAAGCATATTCTTGGCATATGCTATGGCAGAGCCAAAACAACCATGAAGCACGGTTTCATCCTTCAGGTTTGCGGGCAGAATTTTTGGTATTTGGTCAGCGGCGACAAATCTTTTTACACTAAAATAATCGAACCGCTGGGCTACCGGGCAAAGGAGCTCAACGAGTCTTTTCTTGCAAAAAAGACCCAGCTGATAAACAAGTTTACGGGGGATTTTATTTCGGAGTTCTGCGATAGGGATGGAAAAATATTATGGGAAAAAATAGTCAAGTACAATTCCGGAAACCTGACCCGCGAAGATGAAAAAGAGCTAAAATAAATCAGAAGTTATCTCGCCCCCCTCATCTCTCCTATCCTTCCCTTCCTGTCTTTGCATTTCAGCAAACTCGTCCCAACAAGCACCGCATCCGCCCCGGCTGAAATGAGTCTGCGCACATCTTCCGCCGAGCTTATGCCGCTCTCGCTTATCACCAATCTGTCGCTTTTCACTTCCTTCAGTATCTTGCAGGTATTTTCCAAATCAATTTCCATCGTCTCCAAATTCCTATTATTTATTCCAATTATGTCCGTTTCAGTTTTCTTTGCTTTTTCAAATTCGTAAACATCATGCACCTCAAGCAGGGTTTCCATCCCTTCTTCGTGTGCGGCATCAATCAATTCATCCGCCTCTATGTGGCACAAATCAAGCAGTTTCTGTATCAGCAATACCGCATCTCCGCTGCCAATCTGCCGCTTATCAATCACAAAATCCTTCATCAAAACCGGAATTTTCCATTCCCTCTGCAGAAAAAGAATATCTCCCAGAAAATCTTTTGGCTCCGTCAATATTGAGAGTGCGCTTGCGCCTCCCTCAACATATTCGCGCGCAATTTCCTCCATCTCTTCTTTTCCAATTATTTTTCCCTCGCGCGGGGAGGCGGGCTTTATTTCCGCAATAAGGGGCACAACTTTCTTTTCCTTCTCCTCTTCTATTTTTTCCACAAGGGATTTTCTCTCGCGGGAAGCATGCACGTAGTAGCCGGAATCAACGGTTTCCTTCACCTGCGGTATTATTTTTTCAAGATAGTTCACGCATTCACCAACCGGTTTCCTTTATTTGCAGCATTATTTTTTCAAGATAGTTCATTAGTGAGCACCTTCAACTCCTCCAATTTCCGCATCGCTTTCCCTTCATCAATTATTTTTCCTGCAATCTTCGCCCCCTCTTTCACATCGCCTGCAATTCCTCCAGCAGCAAATCCTAGCGCCGAATTCACAACAACCATCTCCCTCTTCGCGCCCCTCTCCTTACCTTCAAAAATATTTTTTATTATCTGCGCATTCTCTTTTGCATCCCCTCCAAGGATTTCTTCTTTTGCATAACTTTTTGTTATCCCAAATTCTTCCGGAGAGAATTTTCCCATTTCCGTTTTTCCATTTTTCACTTCGCAGAAAACGGTTTCCCCAATAACGCTTGCCTCGTCCAATCCTTTCACTCCATGCACCACAAACCCATGTACACAGCCCAATTCATTCAGCACTGCGCCCATCTTTTCAACGAGTTTTTCCTCATAAACCCCAAGCACCTGCCTTCTCGCCCCAAAGGGATTCGTAAGCGGCCCTAGAAGGTTGAAAACAGTCCTTTTTCCTATCCTCTTGCGCGCAGACGCAACATTTTTCATCGCAGGATGGAAAAGCGGCGCAAACAAAAAGCCGATTCCAATTCTTCTTACGCATTCTGCTGTTTTTTCCTTCTCCAAATTCACCTTAACCCCGAGCGCCTCCAAAACATCGGCGCTTCCCGCCTTTGAGGTGAATGCGCGGTTCCCGTGCTTTGCAACCTTCAATCCCCCTCCCGCCAAAACAAACGCGCACGCGGTTGAGATGTTGAAAGTTTTTATTTCATCCCCGCCGGTGCCGCAGGTGTCAATCGTTTCAAACTCCAGTTCCATTCCATTGCAGTTTTCCCTCATCACCCGCGCAAACGCGGCAATTTCGCGCGCGGTTTCGCCTTTTGCTGAAAGTGCAGACAAAAATTCCACTATCTCATCCTCGCTGCACCGCCCTCCCATGATTAAGCGCATCGCGTCAGTTGCTTCGCCGGCAGAAAGCTCCGCGCCGCGTTTTAATTTTTGATTTATTTCCTCAAGCATCTTCTCACACCTGTTAATGTTTCATTTATTGCCTCAAGGCATCTTCCCCTGCAATTTTTTTAATCTTTTATTTTTCATTTATTCCTTCAAGCATCTTCCTATTTTATTTTTTCACATATTCCTCTTCAAACCGATTCCCATATTTTTTTTAATTTTTTATTAAATCAGGTGCGAGTGAAAACCAGCCCGCGCAAGCGGGCTATCCCGCCTTCAGGCGGGGGATGAAACGCGCACATTCTTTTTCTTTCAATGCAATTCCATATCCAGCGGCGGCGCGGGGCGCTTTCGCGCCCCCATAACACCATATCCGCCGCTGGAGACGAGACAATGTCTAGCACAAGCTTTGTGAATGGAAACCACAGCGTAGGTATAAATGCCTTTCACCTGCAGTGGTGCCCCAAATACAGGAAGGAAAT
>MNVE01000015.1:0-46249 GCA_001871475.1 Candidatus Micrarchaeota archaeon CG1_02_47_40
CAATCAATTGGCTCGATGCAGAAAGAGTTTGAGCAAATGAACCTCATTTCCTTCATGTAGGGAAAACTGCGCCCTTTAGGGCGCAGATATTTATTTTTTCATTTATTATGCCGCAATCATCCTCAAGCAATTTTTTTTCATCGCGCAGGAATAAAAAGCAATTTCAAAAAAACACCAACGATAGGTATATAAACGTTTTCTCTGAATATACAAATTGGCGATTCAGTTATGGATAGCTTAATAAAATCAGTTTTAGGGGAGCGAGAGCCCGCTCAAGATTCTTCTTTCGGCTCTGACCAGATTAAGATTGTGACTGTAGGAATCGGTGGCGCGGGAAACAACACCATAAATCGCCTTATACGTTCCGGTGTTAAGGGAACAGAGCTTTTGGCGGTGAATACCGACAGGCAGCACCTTAACATGATAAACGAGAAGGCGAAAAAAATCCTCATTGGCAAAAGCATAACCAAGGGGCTTGGTGCCGGAGGGTATCCTGACACCGGCGCAAAGGCGGCAGAAGTTGACCGCGGAATGCTGGAGAAGGAGCTTGAAGGGGCTCATCTGGTATTCTTGTGCGCAGGAATGGGAGGCGGAACCGGAACAGGAGCCGCGCCCGTGATAGCGCAGGTCGCAAAGGAGCAGGGCGCAATCACAGTTGCCATGGTCACATATCCATTCAATTTGGAGAGGGCAAGGAGGTCAAAGGCGGACGAGGGGATTGCAAAACTCCGTGCGCATGTGGACTCCGTAATCATTCTTGACAACAACCGCCTCGTGAAACTTGTGCCGAACCTGCCGATGAATGAGGCGTTCTCGGTGGCGGATGAGATTTTGGCAAAGGCGATAGGCGGCCTGGTATGGACGATAACGCAGCCATCCCTGATTAACATAGACTTCGCCGACGTGCGCTCAATAGTGCAGGGGGGCGGGGTAGGCTTCATTGCAGTCGGGGAGGGAAAAGGCACCGACAAGGTGCGGGGCGCCGCTGAAGGGGTGCTCAAAAACAAGCTCCTTGACGTTGATTATGAAGGGGCAAACGGCGCGCTCATACACATTTCCGGCGGCGCGGACCTGACGCTTGGCGATGCCATCAAAGCCGGTGAAATAATCACCGAGAAGATGGACGCGCAGGCGAACATAAAATGGGGTGCAAGGCTCATACCCGGATACGACGGCAAGATAGAAATAGTTGCCATAGTGACCGGTGTGAAAGGCGCTTCTGTGCTCGGGGCCCAGTTTGAGGACCTCGCAAGCAAGAAAGTGACCTACGACGATATTGAAATCATCGGGTAGTATGAGGTGGTTATGATGTTGGAAAGTTTTGTAAGCTCGGCTTTGGAAAATAACGCGTCGCTGCAGGCAAAGCAGGCAGACGATATAAGCAACTCCGACGTGCGCATTGCCGTGATAGGAGTCGGCGGGGGAGGGTGCAATACCATCCACCGCATAACAAAGGCGGGGATAAAGAGCGCCACGACCGTTGCCATAAACACGGACCAGCTCCACCTCAAAAGCATCATGGCTCAAAAGAGGGTGCTAATCGGCCAGGCGGTGACAAAGGGGCTTGGCGCAGGCGGCTTTCCCGAAGTGGGCCAGAAATGCGCGGAGATTTCGCGCGACAAGCTCGCCGAAGTAATAGGTGAGAATGAGCTCGTGTTTCTCTGTGCGGGAATGGGCGGAGGGACAGGGACAGGGGCAGCACCCGTTGTAGCGCAGGTCGCAAAGGAGCAGGGCGCAATCGTCGTTTCCATCGTAACCTATCCATTCAACCTTGAGCGCATCAGGATAAAAAAGGCGCAATGGGGCTTGGAGCAGCTTGCGAAGGTTTCCGACACCGTAGTGGTTATAGACAACAACCGGCTCGTGCAGTACGCGCCGAACATCCCGATAAACGACGCGTTCTTTTTGGCGGACAACATAACCGCGCGTGCAGTGCGGGGAATTTCCGACACGATAATGATGCCCTCCCTTCTTAACATGGACTATGCAGACGTAAAGTCCGTGATGGAACAAGGAGGAGTCTCCCTTATATCAGTAGGTGAGGGAAGGGGCACTGACCGCGTTGAGAAAGTTGTAAAAAGCACCCTTGACCACCCGCTCCTTGATGTAAGCTACGAAGGGGCAAAGGGGGCGCTCATACACATAGCTGGAAGCGCATCGCTGACGCTTGGAGAGGCAATCACGGTAGGGGAAAAGATTTCCGAGGCGTTTGACAACAATGCAAACGTAAAGCTCGGGGCGCGCATCACTCCGGAAATCGGGGAGGACATTTGCGTGACGGCAATAATAACGGGTTTGCCGCAGACTCCAAGCATATTCGGAAAAGTGCCTCAAAACGAGCGCGAGAGGACGGTTGTAGAGGAGCTTGCAGCAATATAAGCTCTTCTTCTTTTCTTTTTTTCTTCTTTTTATTTTTTCTTTCCCATTAGCTTTTTTCTTCTTTTTATTTTTCTTTTTATCCCTTAGCTTTCTTTTTAAATTTTCCATTCCATTAATCAGCTTATGGACGCCAGGTTTTCAGGCAATAAGATAATCCTATCGTGTGCAGAGAGAGCTTTGGATAAATTCGTGCTTTCCTTTTGCGATATTCTGCGGAAAAACAGCATAAATTACGTGCTTGTTTCCGGCTACGTTGTCATAGTTTTCGGGAGGAGCAGGAATACCGAAGACGTGGACATACTCTTTGAGGACTGCGGACAGGAGAAGTTTGAGAAGCTTTTCGCAGATTTGGAAAAGGCGGGCTTTGCGTGCATACAGGCAAAAGATGCGAAAAGCGCCTACTCCGTTTATCTAACGGAAGATTTGGCGATAAGGTTTTATACTGGCGATAGTCCCATCCCAAACATCGAATTCAAATTTGCGAAAACCGCGCTTGAAAAAGATACTTTGGATGGCAAAACCAGCCTAATGCTCAATAGCAAGGAGCTTTTCATTTCCCCTCTTGAAATTCAAATCGCCTACAAACTCTATATTGGGAACGAGAAAGACATTAATGACGCGCGCTACCTATATCGGCTGTTCAAGGATAACTTAAACATTGCGAAACTTTCCGCGTGCGCAAGAGATTTAAATGTCAAAACGTCCGTATTATACGATTTGGTGGGAAAATGAAGAAAAAATACACGGGCAAATACGACCTAAAGGAGCTTGAGGAAAGAAAAAAGCAGAATGCAAAAGAGAATCTGGAGTTCATAGATTGGTATGCCGATTGGGTGAAGAAAACCCCGAATCGGATTTGGTCAAAGGTGCATAAGGAGTTTATGGACTCTTAATGAACAATAATCGATAAAACGAATTCTAAGAACACCCAAATAATGCTGACAATCAATAAAATTACTCCTACTCCTTGCATTATTCCATCTACTTCAGTCGGTCTTCTTTCATCGTATGGATAAATCTTCTTCCATTCTCTCCACGCCCCCACTCCGATAAGAAATAAGCCAAATGAGAATAACAATAATTGTTCATTTGAGATTATTTTTGTTTGAATCGGTATAAACAATCCCATCAAAAAACCGATTCCACCTAAATAAACGAAGCATTTGTACCATGCATCTAATGACAAATTCTTCAAGAAATCAATCATATTCGTCCTCCTTTTTGGGTTGAAATCCTCCCTTTTTCTTTGGGAGTGAAGACCTTAGAACACTTTCTTTTTCGGGAAAAAGAAAGGGTTATATGGTAGTGGACGGAGAGGGATTTTTGGGCTGCTTAATTTTCCTTTTTCAAAATCGGAAAAGAAAGCAGGAACCCTCGGCCTCTTCGTTGCGAACGAAGCGATCTACCGCTGATCTACCCGCCCATTTGCCAATTATTTGCAAAGGGAAATTTAAAATACCCCTTCTGCGATATATGCACATAAGGTGATTTTATGAGGGAATATACTTTGCTTGTTGAACAGGGGATTGACGGTTATTTCGTTGGAGAAGTAGCCGAGCTTCCGGGTTGCCACACGCAGGCAAAAACACAAAACGAATTAATGGAACGCATGAAGGAGGCAATCTCCATTTATCTTGAAGCGGAAAAGCCGATTGACCTGAAATTTGTAGGAATGCAAACATTAGAGGTTTAGTTCAACAGTTCCTGAATAATCTATAATCATCGTAGTTCATTGCATAGCGCCGTGTTTTTCAAGATAAGAAACGATATCCGTAAATTTCAATTCCCTTGCAATCTTAAGCGGGGGTTTCCCATCCGCATCCCTGCAATTCACATCCGCGCCGTTTCGCACAAGCACCCTGACTGAATGGGCATCATTCTCATTGACAGCTCGCATCATGCGTTCATTAAGGACTTTCTTGGTTCTTTCGTCCCAAATCTTTTTCTCAAATGCCGGAGGAACGCATCCAACTCCTTCTTTCTTCCCTAAATCTCCCTTAACGATTTCCATAGAAACACACGGATTGTATTTTATAGCGAGAATATATTTAAACTTCTCCCGCTTCATTTCTCCAATGAAATCCGCAGTTCTCTTCTCCGGCGGCAAGGATTCCACCCTCGCTGTATTCTTTTCCATCTTTCAGGGATGGGAAACCTCTTTAGTATGCGTCCAATCCCAGGAAGACTCCTATATGTTCCACCACCCGAATACGGAGTGGTGCAAAGAACAGGCGGAAGTTATGAATTTGCCGATAAGCTACGTAAAGACAAGAAACAAAACAGAGCTTGCTGACCTCAAAGCGCATCTAAAAAAGCTGAAAATAGACTGCATAATCACCGGCGCAGTAGCTTCCGAATACCAAAAACAGAGAATTGATTTGCTGGCGCATGAATTGGGCATAAGGAGTTTTTCTCCAATATGGCGCAAGAATGAGAAGGTGCTGGAAGAAATGATGCGTTATTTTGAAATCTACATGGTTGCGGTGGCGGCGGAAGGCATAGATGCAAAGTTTCTCTCAAAAAGGTTTGATGCGGATATGCTTGAGAAACTGAAAAAACTCAAAATACACCCATTCCTGGAAGGAGGGGAAGGGGAAACATTTGTATCAGACGCCCCGTTTTTTTCCCATCGTCTGAAGATAGGGGGATGGGATTTTCTTCTTGGGAACACCTCCAGCACTGCAAAAATAGCCGGCTTAAGCAAAATTCCAAAATGCTAATTGCCTAATTTCTCCATTCTTTCTATGATATCCTCAAACTCGCTTCCGTAAGCGTCCCCCACCCTGACAGCCACCCGCACCTGCGTATTCACCGGAATCTCCCTGTTTATTTTTATCGTGTCCTTAGAAGAGGAAACATCAATTCTCGCCGCCTGCGAAATCGGAATGGTCTTGTCAAAGGTGAAAACAGCCGCCTGCCCTGTGGAAGAGATTGCAGTCACCTGCTTTGGAAGCTGTAAATTAAATGCAAGCGGAACGGAAAAATCAGAAGGGAAAATCTCGCTTATAGGTATCTCCTCGTCAATTTTTACTGTAGTCTGTATCGGGCTTGAAACAACTATGTCTTTTGCAGATATTGCGCGCAAATCAGCCGCAATCGCGCGCAATTCCGCCTTCTCCGAAGCGTCCATTCCTCCAGAAGAGAGAAGCACAAAAGCAAGCGCTGCAAGGGAAACGATAAATGCAAGCCCTGCCAATATTTCCGTTCTTCCGCCTTTTACGGAACCTCCCCCTGCTTTCTCTTCAATCTCCCTTGGGCTTGGCAGGGAGGGGGGCTTTATGAGAGGCGGCGCTTCGCTGGCAACATTCTCCTCCTTCTTTGCAAACCCTCCCCTAGACTCCTTGTACGCAACCCCGTAAGGCTTGCTTGAGTAATCTCCTTTTTCATCTGCCATTTTCCAATCCCAAACATTTCCTAAATTAACTTTATTAAACCTCTGCCAAGCTCCGCCAAATCTGCGCCGAACATGGAAGAGGTGCTTCTTATGAACGTGAAGGTAATAATAAGCGAAACCAGCGGATAAAACATCGCCTGCAGGTAAAGCGCGCTAATCTGCTCTCCTATGCCTGTAACCTGCCCCATCAGCGACTTTCCTCCCATAAGCAACTCCTCCCCTTTGAAGAAATACCCCACAATATCGTCAGGGCAGAGGGTTTCAAAATTCGGCACCACGCCAACGGCAGTGCAAAGCGCAAGCGCGCTTGAGCCGGTGTTCATTGCAACTTCGCCATTTTCCACTACGAAGCTATTTCCCTGCATCGCAGTCATCGCAACAATGGAGAGCGGGAACACGAAGTAGCAGCCTATCGCTATTGAAATCATAATTCCCCCTGCCCCGCGCGAAACCGGGAATGCGCGCAGAACAAGCCCGATTGGCAGGAAAACCGTAAGCATAGTAGCTTCAGCGAAAGCCAGCAGTTCCTTCAGCACGTACTGGAAGAGCAGTATCCAGGTTATCCTGTTTGAAAAGTAAGATGCCAAGCTTATTATCGGGGAAAATATGGTTGCATCTATCGCCTCCACTCCCGCAACATCAGTAACAAAGCTCTGCGCCGGCTTTGCAAAAAACATCGCATAATAAAGCCACTTGTAGGCGGAGATTTCGCACTCAATGACAGTGTCAAGGTAAGCGTCTGCCACCTCAAACGGGCTCACAGCAGAACTCAACATCTGTCCGCTGCCCGCATAAATAACGCCCCCCGTCACATCCTGCATCACCTGCCAGCCCACCTCCACCATTCCGACTATTGACATGATGAGCAAAAACCCGACCAGCACCTGCGCATACTCCCCCTTTGCCCATTTTTTTACATTTGGCAGGTTCAGCCCCAGTGAAAGCATGTACAGCACAGTCGTGAAAAACAGGGTTAGCAACAGCGCCACTAGATTGATGCCTATCCATCCCTGGAAAACGTCAGAGAAAGCAGTCATCTTGCATCCCTCATCAAATCATCTTCGTTATGCTTGAGATATCCATCTCTTCTCCAAGCATCGTGCTTAATTCCTTTATGAACGCTATCAGGATGGCGAAATTTATAGCGGTAAGAAACACCGTTGAAATGAAAATGAACATCGCACCTGATAAGAAGGGCATTATGTAGTTGCTTGTACTTCCGGCAATTTCCTGCCCGCCTGTAGCTTCCCCGCTTGCCCCGCCGCCTGCGATATTGTTTGCGCTGCCTCTCTGTTCATCTAAATTTATCTGTTCATCCGCCTGTGCGCCCACATCAGCCATTCCTTCATTCACATCATTCATCCAATCTACATTCTGCGGCGTTCTCACCACGTAATCATTGAGCACAAGAAGCGCGGGATACATTATAAACATCCCAAGGGAGAAGGCGATAAGAGAGCCGCCGAACATTCTTGTAGGCTCAAATGCGCGCAGCAGGACTCCGAAGGGGAAGAGATATGTAAGTGCGGCAATTGACATGTACTGGAGAACTTTCATTTCTATCAGCACAAGCAGGAGGGAGAAGGTAAGCGCCTGCGTTGCAATTATGATTACCTGCGTGAAAGGCGCCAAGCCCGCAAGGGGCTGTATGGTGAATCCTATTCCCACCGGGTCCGCGAAATACTGCGCGTTCATCGTGTGATTCACCGCAAAAAAGAGCATGATGAGCATCTGGTAAGCCACGTGGTTTAGCGCAAGCAGATACTCAAGGTAATAGTTTGCCGCATCGTAGAAATTTTTTATATCATGCCCATCATACTGCAGATTTGCATACTGCCCAGGCGTTCTTCCAAACAGCGAATCAAAAACAGCAGGGTTGAAACTGCACATCCAGGACACGAGCACGATTGCAAGCGCGGCTATCGCGGCGGTTATGAAAAGCTGCCCCACCTCTGCCCTAACCCACACCTCAAGCTGCGAATTCCCGAAAAACTTTGCTGCCATGTAAAAGAGCGCCAGCATCCCGGCGGCAATGATAAGCGCAATTCCCACTCCTACTTTCCAGTCGCCCCAAAATGCGGTGTACTCGGGAATCGCACTGCACGCGTCAATTACAAATCCGGTCATATACATCACATCTGCGAACCGCAAGCCTCGGCTTTGCCGTCAATTTCGAAACCAACCGTACCCTCACATGCGAACCATGCAATACTGAATCTGCCTTCCATCATACCAATCACAATATTCTCATCAGCGAGCCTATATTAACATCCGTTCCAAGGTGCTTTGAAATCTCCCTTATCGCGCTGAAAGTCACGAAAAGGTTGAGAAGGGGCAAAATCATCCCGACAATCACGAGGAAATACGCCACATCCATAAGCATGCTTATCGCCGCGGAGAAAATCAGGTATGGAATGCCCACAACCAGCCCGAAGTTGCTTCCGAATATGAGCGTTATAAGAAAGAACGGGGTGGCGCCTATCATGCCAAGGAGGTTCTTAACATAATCCCCTCCAAGATGCGTCTTGAAAAAGCACTGCACTCCCCATCCCATTGTGCAGTCATTTCCATTTGCGTCAACCAGCTCATATTTCTCCGCTATCGCCATTGCGCTGACATTCATCATCGCAGGATATACGATGTAAAATCCTATTGCAATTGTAATGAGCGCCCCTCCCATCCCTCTTGTAAGGGAGAATGTGCGCAGGAAAATTCCGGCAGGCAGGAAGATGCTTAGCATGTATTTTTTTATGAAGCAGAGGAGGAAGAGGTGCACGAACCACTCCCCGAAAACAGCGGAAAGCATTACTATTATCATGTTAAGCAGGTCCATGATGGGACGGAACATGTAAGAGGTTTGGAAAACAATCCCTCCAAGCCCTCCGGGGTTGAGCAGCACGTGCATCGTTCCCATCACGGAAACCGCCACGTTGAAAAGCGTAACAACCATCAAATCCGCGCTGACAGTCCCTCCAATTGCGTGCGCATAGGCAATTGCCATCTCAATGGAGCTTTTGCTCCCCTGCGAATAAACTGATGAAAGCGAATCAACCACCCCGGTGGAAAGCAAAAAGAAAATAACAACAATTGCCGAAACGAACACCTGAAACAGATTTTCCTTTGCCCAGGCAATCCCTTTCGGGTTTTGCAGTCCGTAAGAGGCAATAAATGCAAGGGACACAAGGAATACCGAAGCGGCAAGCCCCAATCCCGAAAGCACTATCCAGGAAGAGTTAAGATTTTGCTGGCTGCCTGCAGGTTCGGGTTGGCAATAAGCAGTTTGCCCGTAACTTTTTAACGCATCGAGCCAGACGTTCGGGTCCACTGCAAAAGCCAGGCTGGCAAACATGCACGCAAACAAAATTGCAATTAATGCATTTTTCATATACTCAACTTATATCAATCTTGTCAAGCCCGCAATCTCAACATCCCCTCCCAAAAGCGGGGAGAGCGTTTTTATCGCCGAAATTGTTGTCATTATCGCAATAAATGGCATGAACACGGAAAAGAGCATGAGTTTTGCTATTCCTGCAAACACTCCCTCTTCTCCAAGGTACCATCCCCCAATCACAAGCGAATCGTAAAGCGCCTTTGGAATTGATTTTGCAATTGAAACAAGCCCAGTAATCATTTCCCCCAAATTGGTGAATATCCAGCCGACAGTATCAAGGATGTTTTGCGGCTCTCCTTCCTGCACTCCAAATATGTCCCACTGGCTTCTAACCTGTCCTATATAATCGTCCAGCGCCTCTCCCTCTAAGTCATAAACACTGCTGTTGGGGGGTGCAATCGTGCCTCCATCCGGATTCAAAACATCCTTCATTTCCCCTTTTTCCATCCCCTCTTCTTGCGGCAGCTCAAGATTATATATAACCGTTTTGTACTGCCCGTTGAAAAGCAATACACTATCAGTATGCCCTGTGGTGGCGTAAAGCAGGTAGCCGGCAAGGGCGTACATAAAGGGGAAAACAAAATACAACCCCACCCCCATCGCAAGGAGAAGCCCGCCAAGCTTTCTTGTCAGGAAGAAATTCCGCAGTAAAAACCCGCCTATTAAGAAAATGGGAAACACGGACTGCTGTATGATATCAAGGAGGTTTTGCTGGAACCTTGAAACAATCATTATTTTCACAAGCAAATCAACTGCAAAATTAATCCCCTCCGTCAGAGTGCTTATTCCCGAAAAAGGCGCCATTCCCAAATCCCCCCAGGGCGCGATTGTGAAGCGCAGTCCTATCCTTGCCTCGGAAATGAAGAGGAAAAGCGAGTTCATCCAAATCAGCTTTGAGGACATGTCCTCGGCAGTGTCAAACACCACATCAAGGTGGTTTTTTGCAAGCGCGAAATGGCAAGGAGTAAGATTGGGATTTTGGGGCGCGTTTGGGCCTATTGGCGAGCACAAGACAGCAGACTGCGGGTCAAGGCTGGCAATCGCGCCCACCCAGTAATCCGTTCCCGTTGCGGCAAACACCACGAGCAGAAGTATTATTGCGGAGTAGAAAATCTGCGAAAGCTCAGCTTTAGCATACGCCTCCAGCCGCTCATCCGAGAGGAATTTGCCTATCATATATAGAAGCGCAACAAGAGAGATGGATGCGAATAGCGCCAAGGCAAGCAGGTAGCCGTATTGCGAAAGCAGGTATGCGGCAGTCAACAAAGCCATTTTCAATAAACACCTTTTCTTCACTAAAATTTCTGCCCCAGAAACTTAATCATGCTTTTTATGAACGTGTTCGTTATAATCATGGAAAGCCCGGGCAGGAATATCGCCTGCATTATTATCACTGAAAGGTTTGCAAAGGGATGCAGCATCCAGCTTAAATCAAAAGAATTGCCAAACACCCTCTTATAAAAACTCGAATTGGGGTCGTATGCAGGCTCAATCCCTCCAAGAGGGTCGCCTGCGCCAGGCGCATCAGGAACTCCGAGAAAATCAATTCCCGTGTCTTTTGCGTCAATATATTTCATTATGTCATAATGCATTACGTATGTTAGGGGGAATACGAAGTAAAATCCAAATGCGGTTGAAATTAAGAAAACGCCGGCATCGCGCGTTGCGGGAAATATGCGCAGGATGATGCCTGCGGGCAGAACGAAAGCAATCATCGTTGAGTGTATTATGTGCAAACCGAACTGCTGCGCCATTATGGATGCGCTGAAAGGCGTTATTACCATAAGCACGAATTCAAAAACGGATTCAAAGAGGCTAAACTGCGGGAAAAGCGCAAAGCGAACTCCCCATGCCGTGCCTGCGCCATAGCTGTGCGATATTCCCGAGAGAAGCTGCGAGCCAATCACAATCCCCTCCATCTGCATTAGGGTGGGCATGAGAAGGTTCACCACCAGCTTGTCAAGGTATTCCTGCGCGACATCAAAATAATCCTTTCCGCCGAGCATGCTTTTTGAAACATCTTCCATCATGTTCACAATCAGGAGCGCCATTATGAGAATGAGCGCGGAGAAGAAAATTTGGTGCGTCTCAACCCGCGCATACGCCTCCCATTCAGGCCTTTTCACCAATTGCGCAATCATGTAAATTGCCGCAACCACGAATACCATTAACGCCATGCTCACGGCAAAAATTCCCATCTCCGCGCTCTGCAGTATATCTACAAAAGGCATATTCTACACCAGCTTTGAAAGCCCGAAAATTTCCACTTCCCCGCCAAGCGCCGCAGCCAGGCTCCGGTAGGCGGTTATGGTGATTATTATCTCAAGCACCAGCCCCGCCACCACAAATGTTAGATATTGCGTCATCACTCCTATTGATTTTAGCGCGCCAAAGTAGAACACTATGGGGAGCTTTCTCATGTCCGTTAAAGATTCCATCATCGTGAAAACCATCGTTATGACCTTTCCAATCATTCCGAGTGCAATCCATAGCACGTCAAGCGTGCCGGCAATAAACAGCCATGCAGAGCAGAAAAGGTTCTTGAGAGCTCCCTGCACCTGTCCGCCGCAATCCACAAACCCTCCGAATGTGTAATCCCTTCCCGTGCGCGCCACTGCCTCCTCTCCCGCATTCTGCCCGCTTGTCTGCATCTCCTCTAAATACGTCTGCGTGTCCGTTACATCACTCTGCGCAAGTTCAACAATACTCATATAATCCCCGTAATCCGTCACCTGCGTGTTATACCATACCTCCTTCATCACCATCACGGATGCTGGAAAAACAAAATACGCTACAAGTGCAAACACCACAAGGCTCGTTCCAAGCCTTCTTGTGAGGAAGAAGCACCTTAAGAGTATCCCAATGGGAAGAAAAAGCTTCAGCATCGTTTTTTCAAAAAACTCAAGCACTAACAGCTGAACGGCAGTTATGCCTATCGCCACCCCCATGAAATCCGTTATCAATATGTTCGCCTCGCTGACCATCTGCGTGCCTATCGCCGGAGCAAGGGAAAGCGAAAGCCGGTTCACCGGCGTCATGGGGAGGAAGAGAGAGATGCGCATCGTTGAGAAAAACCCTATGAGCATTTCGTACATATTCAGGCTGACATAATTGTGTATTCCCTTTGTTTTCACAATATTTAAAAACAGCTTCGGCTGGGAGTAAAAATCCTCATTTCCCGCCAGGGTTTGGCTTATGGCGGCAAAAAGCACGAGAAGCACGGCAACCAGCGCCACCATCAGTGCGCTTCCCCCAAGCTCGTAAAGCTCCCCCTTCACCCATGCCTTTAATTGGGGAGAGGAGAAGAACTCGCCAAACATCCACGCAATGCCTGCAATGAACGCGCCTATTGCAAGCGCGAGGAGAGTGGGGGCGAAAAATTCACCGCCTGCAAAATCAGATGCAAAACTTTCCCAAGCCAGCTGGCTGCCTGATGTTCCCTGCGCTGACGCAAGGGAAAAGAAAAAGAAAAATAGCGCAAATGCAAGAAAAGCTTTTCCCATACGGAAAATAGTTTCAGTTTGGTTATTTAAAAACCCCCCTTTTTGCACATCCTTAACCTTAATATTATATTATCTTCATTATTCCCGCATGGAAATTGATTACGAAAAATGGCAGGGCAAATGGCAGGAGGAAAAGCTCTTTTCCCCAAAGGCAGGAAAAGGCAAGAAATTCTTCCTGACAGCGGCATTCCCCTACCCGAATTCGCCTCAACACATAGGGCATGGGCGGACTTACACAACTACGGACATTTATGCCAGATACAAAAGACTGCAGGGATACAACGTGCTCTTTCCAATGGCTTTCCACGTGACAGGCACGCCGGTGCTTGCAATGGCGGAGAGGATTGCCGAAAATGATGGGGAAATTCTGGATATTTTTGAGCGCATTTATCACATTCCGCGCGAAAAGGCGCTGACACTCACCAACCCGAAAGAGCTGGTTTCCTACTTCTCCCGCGAAATAGAAGAAGGGATGAAGCTGATGGGCTTCTCCATAGACTGGTCACGGAAATTTTATACATTTGATGAGAATTTCAATAAATTCATACAATGGCAGTTCCGCACCCTGCACTCACTGGGGTACATAAAACAGGGCACGCATCCGATTCCCTGGTGCCCAAAATGCGCAAGCCCTGTATCAGGGCACGACACACGTGGCGACATTGACCCGCGCCTTGAGGAAGTGTGCGTGGTAAAGTTCCCATCTGCAAAAGGTTTCTTTCCCGCTTCCACATACCGCCCCGAAACGATATATGGAGTTACCAACCTCTGGGTAAACCCGGCAGCGGAATATACAGAATGCACATTTAAGGGGGAGAAACTATTCCTCTCAAAAAAAGCCGCAGAAAAGCTTTCCTCCCAATTTGACATAAACATACAAAAGACATTTAAGGGAAGCGAACTTGCAGGCACAAAGTGCATAAACCCCATGACAGGCAGTAACATACCCATTCTTCCCGCCTCCTTTGTGGATGAATTGACTGGCACGGGAATTGTGATGAGCGTTCCGGCGCACGCGCCCTTTGATTATCTTGCCCTTCGCGATGCCGGCTCCAAAATACTGCCAATACAAGTTATAGAACTTCCGGGTTTTGGCAAATGCCCCTCCTGCGAAATAGTAGAACAGCTCAAAGTGCAAAGCCAAACCGACCCCAAAGCGCAAGAGGCAACAAATATTCTCTACAAAAAGGAAGCTTATGGGGGAAAAATGATTACTGGCAAATATGCGGGAGAAAGTGCAATGGCTGCAAAGGAAAAAGTGGCACGCGAGCTTGTTGAAAACGATTCCGCATTCCTCATGCACGAGATTGCAAACTCCCCGCTTTATTGCAGGTGCGGAGCATTATGCACGGTAAAAACCGTGAAAAACCAGTGGTTCATAGATTACGGGAACGAAGAATGGAAGGAGAAAACCACCAATCACCTGAAGAAAATGTGCATCCTGCCTGAAAAAACCCTTCCCGAATACGAATACACTATAGGGTGGCTGAAGGCAAAGGCGTGCACGCGCTCAAAAGGGCTTGGCACTGTTTTTCCATTTGACAAAACGCAGATGATAGAGGCGCTTTCTGATTCCACAATCTATATGGCATTTTATACAATTTCGCACCTGCTTTCCAATTACCCAAAGGGAAAGGTGAATGATGCGCTTTTTGATTACCTGTTTTTGGGGAAAGAGGCAGAGAACTTTACGCCTGATGCGAAAGCCATGAGAAATGAATTCCTCTACTGGTACCCGCTTGATTCGCGGCATTCCGCCCTTGATTTGGTGCACAACCACTTGACTTTTCTCATATTCAACCACGTTGCAATATTCGGAGAGAAGCTTTCCCCCTGCCAAATCGTTGCAAACGGCTTTGTCACGATGGATGGGAAAAAGATGTCAAAGAGCATGGGGAATATACTTCCATTGCAGGATGCAATAAGGAAATGGGGGCCTGATGTAATACGCTTTTCAGTTGTAGGAGGGGCGGAGCTTTCCATGGATTCGGACTTTTCGCAGAGCACCGCAAACGGAGTTTCCGGCAAACTGGGGCAGGCAATGGAAATGGCGCAGAAATATTCCTCTGCAAAAAAACACTCCCCCGAACCGGCTGATATCTGGCTTTCCTCGCGCTTAAACCGCACCATACTTCATTCAGGGGAGCTTTACGAATCGCTTGAGACGCGCGCCCTTTGCCAGGAAATATTCTACGGAGCGCTTTCCGATGCTGTTTGGTATATTAAAAGAGCAGAACGCCCCTCCCTGCGCGAATTCTTTGAGAAATGGTCCATACTAATCTCCCCCATAATGCCCCATTTTGCCGAGGAGATTTGGTCAATGCTTGGGAAAAAGGAGTTTGTGCCAGACTCAAAATTCGCCTGCACTGCTGTTCTTCCCAAAAGCGACAATTCAAAAATAAGCATTGAGGCAGAATTCGCAGAAGAGCTTCTTGTAAAAACAATTGAAGATATACGCCACATACTCAAGCTGATAAACCGCCCCTCCCCCAAAAAAATAGAATTATACATAGCATCCGAATGGAAGCGAAAACTGCAAAAAATCGTTTATAATGCAAAGAGGCTTGACGCTTCCCTGAAAGAGGCGGCAAAAGACCTCTCTCTAAAGAATAATATGAAGGAGTGCGCCCTGCTTGCAAAGAAATTCACAGGCAACCTCAACGTTCTGACTGATAAAATGCTTACTTCCGAGCAGGAGCTTGCATGCTTCCTGGAGAATGCCGCATTTCTAAAAAAGGAGTTCGGCTGTGCGATTGAAGTGCTCCCTGATTCGGATGCCAACGGGGAAAGAAAGCAAAAGGCTGCTTGCGCCCTTCCCTCAAAACCATCTATCTACATTGAGTGATGCTGCCTTAAACCCTCAATTTACATTGAGTAGGAGTGCCTTTTTCGTGCCACAAACTTAAAATACTCAAACTCTACAAAGAAGTGCATATGGGCGGCTTGAAAACAGCGTTAACTATCTTTGCGCTATTTCTCATCTTTTCAGCTGTCATTTTTTCAGCGCAGGCGGAGGGGAAGGATTCAAGCAGGCTCCAGCTCTACACGCAGGGAACTACCATTCACGCAAAGCTCACAAAACTGCACCTTGAAACCTACTTTGATTTTAACAACCCTGAAGGGGCGCTTGCGGAACAGCAGGGCGGCTCGCCTATCCCACAGGGTGTTGATTACTCGGTGATTGCACCGGATACCTCCCCATTGGAAGGGAAGCAAATCAAATTCTACGTGCTTGAGAGCAGTGGCTTTGAGGAATTGCAATGCAGCGGCCCTGCCGCCGCCATTACCGGAGCGCAAGGAACACCAGAATGGGGAATGGCAAGCTGCACCGACCCTGAAATAGAAAATTGGCAGGAATGCAAATCAGTGAAAGCGGTTTTTGAAGGGGAAGCGCAACTTGAAGGTTCGGAATCGCAAACAATGGTTTGCGGCTCAAAAAACAATTCCCTTAATGCATTTGGCACCTCCCTTTCAGACTCCCTGCAGAACGTGCGCACAAACCCAATACAAGGGGCAATATGCGTTTCCGCATTTCTCATAATGGGGCTTCTCATCTCCTCAATGTATTACTCGGGCAAAAACCCCCTTGCCCTCTTTGACATAACCGTTCCGCGCCTGCCAAGGGCAAAAAAAACAAGGATGGCAAAGATAGTGGTTCGTGCAAACCTGCTGGCAAAGCAGGAGCTGGACAGGCGCGTGGTGGCTACGCTTGGCAAATTCTCAAGAACAACAGGGGGTGCGCTTGGGGCAGGCAGTGCGCTTGATGCTGCAAGGGCGCAAAAATACAGGGAGATAATGGAAAACCGAAAGCTTGACCCGTCGGTGCGCGCTGCGGCGCTTCTTGCGCTTTTCGCAGGCAAAACCCTTTCTTATGTGGATTCCATACTCTCCGGCGGGAAAAAATACGTGCAGGAAATTGCCTCGCGCGGGGAGATTGAAGGCTTGAAATTCGCAGGCAATGACGACAGCAGAAAAAGGCTCACCGGACTTTTTGACTCGCTCAAAAAAACAGTCGGTCTATCATTAATACAATCGGACCAGATGAAGGCGATTGATGAAGCATATGGATACGACAACATACTCTCAAAAAAGGTCTTCCGCCCGTTTTACAATGCGGCTTTTGCGGTGCACCTGGCAGTCAAGAGAGTTCCCATACTTGGAAAATATCTTCTCGCCCCCTTAATTACAAGCCCGCTTGCAAACCTCCTTGTCCTTCCGGTTGAGGTTACCGCGCAGATGAAAACCGCAGGCAAAATGCAGGCAAACTATGCAAAGGGTGCATTTGTTGAAACCGTGAATTTTGCAGGCAGAAGGCTTGGGGTGAAGGCGAAATCCACGGATAAGGGATTTTGGGGCTGGGTTAAGAAGAACTCCCTGGAAGAGAGGAAGATAAGCTATTTTGAGGATTCAAAGGAAAAGCTTGAGAAGGTGCAAAAAGACCTTTCACTCACTGCAAAGCAGGACATACTTGCATACGTGATGACAAAAATTGCGCAAAACGAAGCGCTTGCAAAGAAGCTCTCCGATCCGG
Organism: Candidatus Micrarchaeota archaeon CG1_02_47_40; assembly: GCA_001871475.1. Lineage (GTDB taxonomy): Archaea > Micrarchaeota > Micrarchaeia > Anstonellales > CG1-02-47-40 > CG1-02-47-40. The sequence goes on from MNVE01000015.1 coordinate 17,199, forward strand.
CATTCTCGCAGACGCTTGCAAGATACATACGGGATGAGAAATACCATGAGGCGCTCCAGAGCCTTCTTCAGGTTGAAAGGGGGCGCGTGATTGATGCGCAAACTGCAAGAAAGCTTGAAGCGCTCATGAGCAGCATTTGCGCGGAAGATAAAAGATATGCGGGTGCAGACAGGGATGTAAGAGGCAGAGTGACTGATTTGTCTGCCGCAAGGGATTACATAGCAAACGTCTTTGGGCACATAGACTCCTTTGACTCGCAAAATAAGGAAATACTCCAGATAACAAAACCTCTTTTTGACCGCAGCAATTTACAGGATAAAAATATGGCAAGAATGAGGGAGTATTTAGTTGCGATGGTATACATGCGGGATGTAAAAAGATGGGAAGAAGAAAAAGGAAGGGCGCCCACTTACACGGACGCAATAAAAACCGCAAGAGACTACGTTCTGAATGATTTCAATGTTGGCGCCTACAAGTGGGCTGCCCTTCGTGAAATGTATGAACTGCGCGGGCAGGGCAGGGGATACGGCACAGATATTTCAAGCGAGACAAGAAGACTGCTTGCGGACAGGATGGAAGGAAGGATAACCGACATGCACAACTCCATGTTCCGTGATTTCCGCCAGAGCGTGAATGAGCAGTTTGCAATACTCAAATTCTACATGGACCATCTTCTTCCCCTAATAAACCCATCCGGCAATCTAAGCAATTTTGCGGCTTATGAGGCGCTCCTGAAAAAGGGAATCACCTGGGGCATGGCTACAAACTTAAAATGGAATTCCGATGACGCCAAAGCAATCACCGAAGGGAAAGTCATACGAGGGTGGATTTCAACTTCCGACAGGACGTACAGGCCCCTCTTCGCGGAAGGGCAGTATCAGAAATTCATAAAGGAAGACGGGCTCAACTTCTTCAAATACGTCCGCGATGCGCAGGGAAAAATCATGAAGGATGTTCAGGGACAGCCAATGAGAACGCCCATAGACGCTTTCGGCGCTTCAGTTGCCGACAAGCTGGTGCCGGTCTACAACAAGGACGGGAAGCACTGGCTTGAGTCCGGGTACAGCACCCCCACGAAAGCGGTTTTCAAGAAAATGCAAAACCCCTTCATAAACATAATGATGGCGGGCATGCTGCCAACAGCAGAGAAGCTTGAAACCGCGTTTGCAATGCAGATGCTGCAGAAGAAGGCATGGAGCGAGTTCCAGCGGGATTACAAAAAAGGGAATTTTTTTGGAGAGTCAACTCTGCTTAAGGGAATGCGGGACGCAATTGGCGACAGAAAACTCTCAAGCGGCGGAGATATTGAGAAATATGGAAAAAGCGCCCTCTTAAGCGAGGAGCAGAGAATGAAGGAATCGTTTGAGTGGCAAAAGCAGCAGTCTGAAAACTCAACCGATGCGGTAGGAAGGGCAGTGCACCATGTGCTTAAAGAGATGTCCGGCAAGATGCCCGGCGAGGAAAGAATGTTTGTGAAATTTGAGATAAAAAACTCCCTTGAAGGCATGAACCTGGCCTCAAAGCAGAAAAGCGAGGCGCTCACAAGGCTCGAGCCCCTTCTAAACCAGTTTACGGATTTGCAGAAAACAAGAAGAAGCGAGCTGCACGATACCATAAAAGAGCTTCGCGATGACGCAGTATACGGGCGGGCATTTGCACAAACTGCAAAGCTCTCAAGGATGTATGATATGATATTCGCAATCAACGAATCCTCCTTCATGAGAGACCCGCGCGCGGCGAGCTCCTCCTTCGGCATCCAGCAGGCGATGGATGTGGGATACCACACAGGGCAGTCCATATACGAGCCAAGGCATTATGTCATGAGCCATGATTTGATGCCGGGAGAAGGGGCGACGCGCTTTTTCCTTGCGCCTGCCGAGCGGCTTGCGCGCTGGATTTCCTACTTTACGCGCGGGCCCATGGCGGTGTTCACCGGCTACCCCTCTGTTTATGATTTTGGGCAGATGAGCCAAAGAAAGCACGCGGAAGGGGTAAAATCCCTTTTCAAATTCTGGGAGAACTTTGACCGCTTCTCAAACACCGTTCTCCCGCGTGTGCAATCCCCCTGGAGATATGATGAGGCGGAAGGCTGGACAAGGTTTGATATAAGCGGAAAAGGCGCGGTAATGCGCATGCCAATAACCTACGAGCAGGAGTGGGGGATGGGAGGAGCAGAAGGGAAAGCGGAAATAGGAAGAAGGACGCTGCAGAATATGCTAAACGTGTCCGAAAATTACCTAAGTGCCCATTCTGCAGAACAGGCAAGGAGCATAAATGAAACATACAAGGCGGCAACCGGCCTTGATTCGGACGCAATCTCACAGAAGGAAACCCACTGGTATGACCCTGTTTTCCAGAAGGGAAAGAACGTGAATCTATTGCTTACCGGCTACAAAATGGCAACAGGCCCTGAAAGCGAGCGAACCCCTGAAAAAGAACATCCCTATTACATAAACCAGCAAAAGCCCTTCGCGCCGGGCATGATGTGGCTTGATTATGAACAAGGACAGCACTTAAACGTGCGGCTCTCAAATGCGATAATACACAATGCGGATTACAGCTACCTTGCGGATCTTTACAATGTGCGGAAGGACGCGCAGTCAAACCTCTGGCGCCGCGACAGGATGCCTACCGACATCGGGCTTGGCGTTGACCCGATTTCAGGGCAGGCAGTCAGCCTTGAGGACATAAGGAAGCAGGAGTTTGAGATGTATGAATTCGGATTGAAAACTCCATTCTTCATAGCGCGGCACCTAAAAACACGCAGTGCAGAAGACGCTTTCAAAAAAGCAGAAGAGCAGGGAGCCATCGGAGACGCGCTTATGCAGACAGCAAGGCAGACTTATTATTATAGCTTTAACATACAGACTACAATGCTGTTCCCAGGGCTTTTCCTTGCCAGCATGTTTGACAAATCAAGGATGTTTCGGCCTTCGGAATGGCGCTGGCTGCACAAGAGGGCGCAAAACCCATAAAAAAGGATTTTTATGAAACACACGGAATTTTTTGCACTTTCCTTCATTCTCCTGCTTCTTGCAGGATGTGCCCAAAATGCAGGCGGAGCCACAACTTCAAGCATAAATCACATGTTTGACACAAGCGATGTCACCTGCGAGCCGCCAGATGAAACCCCCTGCCAATGCTACGTGTGCGAACAGCACCCTTCCCTATTCTCCTGGATGTATATAAAAAGCTCCCTGCTTGGGGAGAAATGCTCTTTTGAAGCGTGCAGCAATGAAAGTTATTCCGAGCTTTTGGAGGCTTATCACGCCAATCCCTTCACCACCCTCCTCTCCTCGCCAAAAATACTCCGCTTTTTCTCCTTTGGCATGGGGCCTGATTTTCATTCATTTGATGAAGCTAACAAATACTGCGGCTATTCAATGGACTTGCCTGTGCAGTGGCTTTCCTTTTCTGCCAGCTCGCCAGAAGCGCCGCCTACTCCTTCTTACATACAAACCGCCTGCTTTCTTGAGAGGACAATCATCCCCCTGTATATAATTTACAATGAAGGAGGGACGATAAACATACTCAAAACAGAGCAGATTGCAAGCTCTCTTAGCAACAACATCGCGCCAATTTACATTACAACACAGCCGGATTACGCCGCTTACGATAGCACTACTGCAAATTACGTGCAAGGGCAGATACGTGCGATAAAAGACGTCTGTCCAAACTGCCTTACAGTTCTCATGCTTCCCTACATTACTGATGACGCGCAAAAATACTGGAAGGAAACACTTGCAAATGTTATAGGCACTCCGCAGGAAATAGCGCAGGGGCTTGACCCATACGGAATAAAAAATGACATTGATTTCATTGGAATGGGAATAATAATAACGCCTGAAAGTGTTGCAGAACACGACTGCAATCCGCAATTCAGAATATACGAGGCGGCAAATTTCACCTACTCCACAATACTAAAGCAATACCAAAAGCCCTCCATCTGGGCGTATTTTGGCGTTGAGGAGGGTTCGGCTGATGGCTGTGCGATTGATGGGGATGATGCTGCCAGCTCCTACGATTACCTTTTCCAGAATGCGCAGATGCTTGCATACTCCGGAATAGTGGGGGTTGCGCATGTTGGTTTCTCGGATGATAAGCTGCCTTCCGTAGTGCCATTAGACTCGCAGTTTGGACTGGTTTCATCCATTACCCCCCCCGTACAAAACAACCCCCAGCTTAATGCCTGGTCTGACAACTGCCATTACTACTATTCCCTCTATGACAGGATTGCAAGCGTCTACTCTCCAAAGGGAAGGGCAACCCATTGCGCCTTCACATTCAACAACCGCATGAAAGCCGGTATTGTGCACGATGCAACTAAAATGCAAGAGCCGGTGCTTCCGGATACTGAAAACAAATACTCCTGCGGAGCGCAAATCTCTTCAGCGCCTCCTCCCTTGCGCTACTATTTCAGCGTGTCCCTGCCTTCAATTTCCAATTCCGATACAGCCTGCACCGATTACCCGGAGCTTAGCGCATACGCAGGAGATTATTCAGTTGACCCTCTTTTCGTGCGGGCAATTTCCTATGTTGAAACCGATGGGCTTGATTTGAATGCCAAAAATTACGTTTTATGCGAAAGTCAGGTCGGAGGAACATTCTCCGGTGCCTGCTTGAGTTCTACCATTATTAACGGCGCCTTAAATCCACCACCTCCGCTTAACGCCTGCCCAAGCGGCGATGGAGGGCTTGAATGCGGTTTGATGGGAAGGATTGAAACATACCACGAGGGCGACGGAGAGTGCGTTCCCACAGACAGATATTACAATCCCTTCAACTCCACAAACGCCTGCCTTGGCGCAAGGGAATTGAGTATAGATTTTGCTGACACGGACCTTCAGGATGCCATCAACAGCAATTCACAGATGCTTGCCGACCCACTCACCGGAGAGTTGAATCAGGAATGGATGAACGCCTACCTTGCAGCGTATGCCTACGACATGGGCAGTCCAAGCGAGGCGGTTGATTTGGTAAATGCTTTCACAACGCAATACAACCTGCCCATAAGCGGCTCCTGCTCCGGAAACCACGAATTCATAAATTACGCGAACAATTGCGCCAAAAACGCCTACCCTTCAATGCCAAACGGCAATTCAATGCCAAACGGCAACACCTACCCAAGCGAAGTGATCGCCGCCTACGTCGCACTTTCAAACGCCTGCTACTAGCGTGAATTTCCATGCCAAACTCCCTTTTTCTTCGCGTTCCCAAAAAAGAAGGGGAGAAATACAGGAGGGAGCTTTCCGATGAAGGAGTTTTGCGCAAAGACGCTAAAATAACCTCCGACCTTTCATTCATCTACCTGCCAATCTCAAGGAAATTCAAAACAAACCTCAAGATACTCAAACGCCTCTCCATCCCCCTCTCAAAAAAACCCCGCTCAATTGAAGACGCGCTCAAAGGAAAACTTAGTCAATCCCAACTCGCATCCCTCACAAAATCATTTGATATTATTGGAGATATAGCGATATTGGAAATACCTGCTTCCCTTCAGAAGCACGAGCTAAAGATTGCAAAGGCAGTTTCTGCCGTGCATCCGAATGTAAAGTGCGTCTGCAAGAAAACTTCAGGCATGCAGGGAAAATTCCGCATTAGGAAAGTAAAAGTCCTGCTCGGCAGGCGCAGCACTTCCACCCTCTACACGGAGAATGGAATGCGCATGCTCGTAGACATTTCAAAGATGTATTTCTCCCCCCGCCTCTCAACGGAGAGGAAAAGGATAGCTGAAATGGTGCGCGAGAAAGAAAACGTCCTCGTTCTCTTTTCGGGCTGCTGCCCCTACCCCCTTATCATTTCCAAATTCCAGCCGGACTGCAAAATAACCGCAATAGAATTAAACCCGAAAGCGCACGAGTCTGCCCTGAAGAATATTGCGCTGAACAAAGCGGGGAATATCACTGCGATTTTAGGAGATGCACGTAAGGTTGTTAAGCGGAGTCACAACCGATACAATAGAATCTGCATGCCCCTTCCCAAAGGCGCAGAGAAATTCCTTGATGCGGCTTTTTGCGCTGCCAAGCCAAACTGCACAGTGCACATATACTCCTTCGGTCCCAGGGAAAATCCCTGCGGAAAAGTCCTTGAGGCAATAGAGAAACAGGCAGAAAAATCCAAAAGAAAAATCCAAATCCTAAACAAAAAAATGGTGCGCCCCTTTGCGCCGGGAATAGAGCAGTGGGTGATTGACTTTAAAATCTTTTGATTTATTACCTTTTCATGCCCCTCTCCGATTTCTCCGATTACCTGCGCTCCTTCGGGACAGACGAATTCCTGCGTTTGGCGCAATCCTTTTCCTACTTTGCGCTTATTGTCGCACTTATTTTCACTCTCCTCAACCCAGCGCAGTCCTTCCTCTCCCGAAATGCCATTGATTCCTTCTACGCAATTCCCTTCCTTGACATTTTCATTTCCGCGCTTGTTTTTTCTGCCATAGAAATAAACTTCTATAAAACCGACTATTCTGAAGAAAAGAAGACGCAAAAAGGCGTGTTTGCCTTTCTTTTACTGCTCATCATATTCGCCTCAATCTTCCTTCTCTTCCTGTTCAAATTCCACATTCTGCTCTTCTTCCTCGTGCTTTCATTGGCAAAGGACTCCCAGCTTATAATCTTCCGCTCTGATTCCGGCATTTCGCATGAGATTTTCCGCAAAACCTACATCAAGCCCATCTCCCTAACTCTTTTTGCCCTTCTTTTATACTCTCTAATCGCATTCATCCTGCCTGCCATCATCGCAGAGAGCCAAATCCCTCTTATTTGGGACTTTTTCACTAAAATATGGGCGCTTTGCTGGCTGGGAGCAGCATTCTGGGCAAGATTTTCAGCATGATACAATTCCCTACTCTCTCTGCACTACCAAACTCACTTTTTTCGTAAAAATAGTTTCATCTCCTTCTTCCAGCGACACAATCACGTTGAATTTTGATTCCGAAGCAGGAGAAGATGCCGAAACATTAACCTTGTTAAGCTGGACTTCTCCGGAATATTTCATGGGGTAAAGCTGCCATTCCTTCTGCCCAAGGATTACATAATCGCTGTCCGCGCTCTTCTCCGTCCTTATCTTCACAATCGGCGAACTCTCCTCATCTTTCTGATTTTCCACCCTAATCCGTAAAATGGAGCTTTCCCCGTTCTTTATGGTGGAGGGTGCAAACTCCGCATTCAAGCTTCCGCCTGAAGCGGAAGGGAGAGAGGGAAGAAACGGAACGAGAAATACCAATGCGACCGCAGCAACCGCAACCACCAAAATAGCAGACAGTATTTTTTTATCCATATCCTAAACCACCCAAAAGAGATTTATAAAACTGCCTCTTCCTTCCCACTTTTTCTTTTTCATGCCTTTCCTTTCAATACTCATCGCTTCTTCCTTTTGCTTTTCCCCTTGCCTTCCTTCCCAAACTCAATGTAGGAATACGCGACCAAATAAATTACTCCCGCAAAAAGCGCCCCAATCATCAATATAAATGCCATTGCGCCCCCTATAAAAGAGAGCACAATAAACAGCATCCCAAGCGCGAAAAACACCTTTGCGCCTTTTGCATGCGTCGTATCCCAAACCTTTTCGCTTGCAAGCGTCCAAGGCGTTTTTATTCCGACAAAGAAATTCCTTTTTGCGTGCTTTATCAAATCAGAGCAGGCGCAGAGCAATAACCCAACAAGAAAAATAACCGCGCTTCCCATCCTCTCGCGCGCCAGCTCCACCCCCGCATTTGAGGCAATCATCAATATCTGCACCAGTCCCATGAAAACCAGCAGGGCAAGCTTGAACCTTTCAAACTGCTTTGCGAATTTCCCAAAATTCTTCTTATATGGCTCTATTCTCGGAATCACAAGAAGCAATGCATACACAAACACCGCGACAACAGGCAAAATCATCAATCCGAGCCACTTCTCGCTCCAGCCATCTACTTTTCCCTGCACATTCCAGTGCGCTGCTATTTTCCCCTCCGCGTTGGTCTGTACGTACGGCTCTGCCAGCAGGGTAAGCGCGAATATGGCAAGAAGCAACATTATCGGCAATGTTTCTTTGTGCATAAGCAGATTTAGGATATAACCTTTTTATTCCTCTGCCCTCCAAATTCTCCTGCGGGAGTCGCCTAGCGGTCAATGGCGCAAGGCTCAGAACCTTGTTCCTTAGTGGATTCGGGGGTTCTTGCCTGTTTTGCAGACGAAGCAAAATACGCAGCCTAAAAATCCCCTCTCCCGCATTATTTGTAATTCAATTATAAATCTTCCGAAAGATAAAGACACCCATTCTGTTGTGTTTCTTATGGAACTTCCAAACATATTTGAAGGAAATTACAGACGGCTGCTTCCGCTTCCCCTCCTGCTTATAGTGATAGCCATCTTCTTCATTCCAAGCGTGAAGCAGGGGGTTGATTTCAAGGGGGGGGTGCTAATTTCCCTCCAAACACAGGAGAATGTGGATGCGCTTTCACTTGAGGAAAGTTTGAAAAGCGAGCTTGGCAGCGAGCTTTCCGTGAAAAAGATAGAATCCGCCCTGGGCGCATCTATAGAAATAAATTTGGCGCAAAGCGAAGCGCTCTCCCGCGCGGAAACACTCAAGGGAGAATTCTTCTCGCAGGTGGATGACGTTTCAAGACTGGAGGCGGATGCGGCAATATTTGAGAGCGGCACCCTGACAAACGATTCGCTCATAGGCTCCGATGCGCCGCAGAAATATAAAGTAGCGCGGGAGCGCCTTGACTCAATCGCAAACGAGCTTTTCTTCCTCTCAAAAATGGAGCAAAAAGCGCAGGATGCGCCAAACACAAATGATTTGAGGAAAATGGCAAGCCGCGCCTACACGAAAATAAACGAGGACTATCAGGCAGGCGTTCGTGCTGCAATTGAGAAGCGCGTGAAATACGATTCCATTTCTTTTGAGATAGTTTCCGCAAGCCTTTCCGGGCATTTCATCTCCACCGCCCTGTGGGTAGTGGGGGTTTCCTCAATACTTGCAATAATAGCGGTATTCTTCGTTTTCCGCTCCTTCATCCCAAGCGCCGCAGTGCTCATAGGCGCCACCGCGGACATTACGATTGCACTTGGCGCGATGGGGCTTTTTGGAATACCCTTAACTCTCGCATCCTTTGCAGCCCTTCTGATGCTCATAGGCTATTCGCTTGACACCGATATACTGCTTACAATGAGAACGCTCAAGCGAAGCGAGGGGCATGCGCGCGAACGGGCTTTTGGCGCGATGAAAACCGGCGTCACGATGAACATAACCGCAATGGCTGCCTTTTCCGCCCTTCTCATACTCTCAATACTAACTAACATCTCAACATATTACGAAATATCCGCAGTCGCGCTTGCAGGGCTTGTGGGCGACCTTTTCGCAACCTGGGGCTTGAATGCGGTAATCGTATTATGGTACGCGGAAAAGAAAGAGAAAGAAGCAGGAGAGGCAAAATCAAAATTCACGGCATTCTATGGAAAGAAATAAGTTGAATAAAAATGGAAAAACACAACGCACTAAAAGAGCTTATCCTTGACAAGCGCGTGATGCTGCTTCTGGCAATTACGCTAATTGCGCTCTCATACTCCTTCCTAAACGGATTGAAATTCGGGATTGATTTTTCAGGCGGCACGAGAATACCGGTGCTCCTTGAAATGCCCGTTGACTCGCAGACAATGAACTCTATGATTGAGTCCATAAAGACAAGGACGGCAACGCTTGGAATGACGGAAGTGAAGGTAAGGGGAGTAGGGGACTCGCAGATATATGTGGAAGTGCCAAGCTCCGACCCTGCGTTTATGAAGCAGGTGCAGTCCGTGCTCTCGCAGCAGGGAGTGTATTGGGGCATAGTTGACGGGAAGGCGGCAATAAAGGGGGATGATATTTTTTCAGGCACAATAGTGCAGGTGAACCCCCAATATTTACAGGGTTCTGCCGACTGGGGCGTTTCCTTCACCGTTACGCAGACAGGAGCTCTTCGCTTTGCGCAGGTCGCAAAGGGAAAAGCGAATTACCCGCTTTTCATGTTCCTTGACCGGCCTACGGACGCAATCATCGTAATAAAAAGGAAAACCTTTACTGAACCCTCTTACGCGCTTGAAGGGGTTTCCTTAACAGATGAGGATTTGGTGTCAGCGGCGAATTTTGCGCTTTCCCTTGATGATGCCGAAGGAAATTCAATCCCCCTTTACTTTGAGGAGGAGCTGCAAAATAATGCAGATGCGCTCTCGCCCCGCACGAACAAGACAAAAGCAATAATAGACGCAAACGCATCTGCGGAGGTAAAAGCCTTCTTGAGGGAAAAAGGATTCACTCTTTTGGAGAAAACAGGGGCGGAAATGGCGCCCGAGTTCCTCTCTGCCTCAAGCGAATTCTCCGAATTCAAGGCGGTAATTGCAAGATGGGATGCAGTTGGTTTGATGTCAAGCCCGTATCTCGTGCCGGCAATAACCTCGGGCACCCCAAGCTATTCCTACCAGATTACCGGTCCCGCAAAAGGCACAGGGCAGGAGAGAGCCCTTTCCGCGCACGCAGAGGCAAAGGAAGTAGAATCAATACTGAAAGGAGGGGCATTCCCGGTGCAGATTTCAATAGGCTCTTCCACCACCATTCCCGCGCCTCTTGGCAGCGAATTTCTGAAATTGAGCGTGATAGGCGCGATAATTGCCCTGATAGTAATTTCCCTCATTGTTGCCCTGCGCTACCGCAACCCGCGCCTCCTTCTCCCGATAATTTTCATAAGCGTTTCTGAAATGATAATACTGGTTTCCTTTGTAGGCGCGTTCTCTATAGATTTAGGAGGGATGGCAGGCATACTCGCGGCAATAGGTGTTTCAGTTGATGCACAGATAGTAGTAACGGATGAGCTTCTCAAAAAAGGAGGCAGTGCGCACGCGCAGAAGAAGCTGGATAGCGCGTTTGCAATCATAATTACAAACGCTACTGTTGCAATAATTGCAATGATTCCGCTTCTCTTTTCAGGAATGGTGGAAATAATAGGCTTTGCCACTGCGCACATTTCAGGCTCTCTGCTTGGAGTTCTGATTTCCCGCCCTGCCTACGGGGCGATTGTGGAGAAGTTTTTGCATATAGAGGAGTAGAATCAACGCAATCTTCAGAAGGGATGTGAATGACAAAGTTCAAAATCGCAGAATTAGTGAAGGTAGAAAATAAATATGATATTACTCTATTTGCTAAAGAAAGAATTGATTTTATTGAAAGTAGGATTATTGATAAAGATGAGAAACCATATATAAAATGCTTAATTAGAGAAAAAGAAGTACTGGCAAAGCCAGAAGAAATCATTCAACAGCTTATTCTTGATAAATTATTAAATCAATATGATTATCCCCCTGAACTGATAAGAGTTTTGCATCCTGTTCAATTTGGAAGAGAAGTAAAACAAGCAGACATAGTGATTCTAAACAAAACAGACAAAAGCTCTATTTATTGTGTAATAGAAGTTAAGAAGCACAAAGAAAGGGATGGATTAGAACAACTTAGAAGTTATACTAATGCAACAGGAGCTCCTTTGGCAGTGTGGACTAATGGAACACAAATAACTTATTTTTTGAGATTAAAGCCAAATATGCTCAAACCAATTAGAGATATTCCAACTTATAATCAGACTATTGAAGATGTTGAAGAGAGGTCTTTTACTTATTTGGATTTGATGAAAAATGATAAATTGGCTAAGGAAAGAAAATCGCTTAAGGAATTAATTCAATTAATGGAAGATGAAGTTCTTGCTAATGCAGGAGTAGATGTGTTTGAGGAAGTGTTTAAACTTATATTCATCAAACTATATGATGAGATGGAAAGTTCTGCCGATAGAGATGAGATTGAAAGACAATTATCACTAAATTTTAAGTTAGATATGGTTAATTATCCGGGTTTTAGACAATTGGAGTTTAGGAGTAGAGGAGATGCACATAGAACTAAAGAAGTTATAACTAAACTTTTTTCTAAAGCAAAAGAAGAATGGCCTGGAATATTTGATGAAGGAGAGCCAATAAGAATATCCGATGAAAACCATTTAGATGTGTGCGTTTCGTTCTTGGAAGAAGTTAAGCTTTTCAATTCGAATCTCCAAGTTATTGATGAAGCATTTGAATATTTGGTTAATAAATCTGCTAAAGGTGAGAAAGGACAATACTTTACACCTAGAAATGTTATTGATATGTGTGTTTACATTCTTAATCCCAAAGAAGATGAATTTATGATTGATACCGCGGCAGGTTCTTGCGGATTTACAGTTCATACCATCTTTAATGTTTGGGGTAAGTTAAGGGGCAAAGGAAAAGCAAATTTTAGCAATTTTTCAAATAAACGGAAAACAAAAGAGCAGGAAAAATATGTGAATCAAGTATTTGGAATTGATTTTGATGAGAAGTCAGTAAGAGTTGCCAGAACTCTTAATCTCATAGCTGGAGATGGAAACACAAATGTATTACACCTAAATACTTTAGATTATGAAAGATGGGATGAAAAAATAAAAGATGAGGTATGGGTAGAAACTTATCTTGCAGGATTTAACAGACTTAAAAAATTAAGAGCAAGCAGTACTTCTTACAAAGATTTTAATTTTGATATAGTTATGGCAAATCCCCCATTTGCGGGAGATATAAAAGATAGCAGGATAATCCATAAGTATTATTTAAGCCAAAATAAAGAGAAATTCGTAAACAAAATCTCCAGAGATGTGCTTTTTATTGAAAGAAACCTCGATTTCTTAAAACCTGGTGGAAGAATGGCGATCGTCTTACCACAAGGAAGATATAACAATACCTCTGATGAAAGAATAAGGGAGTATATTTTAGAAAAATGCAGACTTATTGCAGTTGTAGGATTAGATGTAAATACATTTAAGCCACACACAGGAACAAAAACATCTGTTTTATTTGTTCAGAAATGGAACGACGATCCTAAAAAAGGAGTAATCTGTTCCAAAAAGGAAGATTATTCAATTTTCTTTGGGGTTAGTGAACAATCTGGAAAAGATAATTCAGGAAATCCAGTTTATGAGAAAAACAAGGATGGAACGATAAAGCTCGATGAACATGGTCATTTGATAATAAAAAGCGATTTAATGGACGTTGCAAAGCAATTTGAAGAGTGGGCTAAAAAGGAAAAATTAAGCTTCTGGGTTAATAAAGATGGGCAAAGCAGATAAATTATTTCAGAAAGCTGAACTTGAATATATTACGCCCTTTCTAAAATTGTGGCTCGCTTTTAATTGTTGGTATAAAAAAGATTCAGAAGCAGATACTCCTCCTATTAAAACAGATGCTCAAGCAATAACAAAATACAAAGTAAGTGGAAAAGTTAAATTGTATTTTCTAAGATTTTTCGAGGACACTTCAACAGATGGTAAGAATTTTAATGAAGCGATAAGATTGTTTGTTTTAAATGCTGAAGAAAATTATGAAATTAACGACAAAGATAACAACAGAGTAAAATACACAATATTAATTGAAAATCCCGCTTCAAGAACGATAACAACGGACAGTCTTATTAAAGTTGGTGAAGGAAGTAAAAAATATTTTATTAGGAGTGACCAAAAGGAAGATTTTTTTTCAGAAACATTACAAATTATTTATCATGTAAGATGTTGTTTAGTTCATGGAGATTTTGATATTGATGATCAATATTTTATTCAACTTGTAGAAAGTTCATATAAAATCATGTATCCAATTATGGAAAGGGTGTTAGAATAATGTCACAGATTAGTATTATTGAACTATCCTTAGTAAAATCAGAAAAAAGATTTGATGCAGAATTTTATAAACAAGAATATTTAGAAAGTGAATCAAAAATAACTTCCCAGAAATTCTTACCTTTAGTCAAATTAACAGAAAAAATAGATGTTGGTTTTGTAGGACCTATGGTACATGCTTATACTGAAAATGGAATTTTATTATTACAAACAAGAAACATTAATGAATTTTTTATCAATCTAGATTCTACTATTTCAATTACTGAGGAATTTCATAAGATTCTCAAAAAATCTAAAGTCGAATATGGGGATATACTAATTGCTAGAAGTGGTTCTTTTGGAAATGCTTCAATCTACTTAGAAAAAGAGATTTGTAACTCGTCTGATATAATTATAGTACGGGCAAATGAAAAAATAAATCCGTTTTATTTAGTGGCTTATCTTAATTCAATATTTGGTAGGCATCAACTATATAAATTTGCTAGTGGTGGACTTCAAGGTCACGTAAATTTAACAATTTTGGAAAATCTCAAAGTTCCAATATTGAGTGAAAGCTTTCAGAAGAAAATCGAATGTTTAATATTGGAGAGCAAAGCAAAGATAAATGATTCTGTCGATAAATACAAACAAGCAGAAAAAACTCTTCTCAATGAATTAAATCTGAATGATTATAAGCCTGAACATAAGTTATCATACGACACAAAGCTTAGAGAAATTTTAAATTCAAAAAGAATTGATGCCGATTATTATCAACCAAAATATAAGGAAATTGAACAAAAGATAAAGAATTATCGTTTAAGTAGTAAACCATTAAGCGAAGTAATCAAAATCAAAAACAAAAACTTTTTCCCTGTAGATGATAAGGAATACAAATATATCGAACTCTCAAATATCTCCTCAAATGGAAATATAACTAGTTGCACCATAGATCTAGGAAAAAATCTCCCATCCAGAGCAAGAAGAAAAGTTAGTAAAGGAGATGTAATCATTTCTACTATTGAAGGAGCGTTAGAATCTTGTGCAGTTATCACAGATGAATATGATGGTGTTTTATGCTCCACGGGTTTTTTTGTCATAAACTCAAAAATAATTAACTCAGAAACTTTACTAGTGCTTGCAAAGTCAATAATTATGCAAAACTTATTGAGGCGTGGATGTAAAGGAACAATCCTAACAGCAATAAGTAAAGATGAGTTAGATAAGATTGAGATTCCACTAATCAAGGAATCTATTCAGAAAGACATATCTCAAAAAATTATTGAATCATATAAACAAAGAAAAGAATCTAAAGAACTTCTTGAAAAGGCTAAAAAAATAGTTGAAGATGAAATTGAGAAAGAAGCCAAGAAATGAATAAAAAAGCAATTGAACTCTATCTGCAATTTTCGGAGTTGTTGGAATCTTATTATATACTTAAAAACAGTTATCTCTACCAACGAGTAGTTCTTTAGAATCGTTCTCTGAGAAGTTCAAGGATTTCTGTTCGGTTGCTCCTGCGAATACCTTTCATGAAGCGACTTCCATTCAGTAAGCACCCTGCTGCTCCTGTGAATATCTTTCATGAAGCGACTTGTTTATCTTCCTGCCAAGCTCAAGCGCGTCCTTTTCCGTCAGCTTTGATTTTACGCAAATCGCCTTGAGTATCTTCATCTGCCCGAGTTTCTTCCTGATAGCGGCCCGCGCAACCTCGGACCAGTTGATTTCCCTTACCTCGTCCATCTCCTGCTTCAATTCCTCTGATACTGACAGGGTTATAGTCGGCATATTTTATCACCCGCATTTAATACAGTTAATTATGTGTATGCACTGAAAATATATAAAGCTTGTGCTCACTCAATAAAAGTAAAAATCTTCTTCATCTCCTTCTTTTCATGAGGCATCGGCTTCTCCGCAGGATAGCCAAGAGGCACAAGCGTAATCGGATGCAAATATGAAGGCACGCTTAACGCTTCCCTTACCTTCTCCTCCTCAAACGCCCCAACCCAAACGCCTCCCAGCCCTAAAGAGTGTGCAGCAATCAGCAAATTCTCCACCGAAGCAGAAACATCTATTATTGAATAAAGATTTTTCCCCCTCTCTCCATACCGGTTCTCCTTCTCATCAGCGCATGCGACCACTATGAGGGGCGCACTTGCAATTCTCTCCCTCTGCCTTTCCGAACAGCAGGAGGCAATCTTCTTTTTCATCCCCTCATCCAAAACAAAGTAAAAATGCCTGCTTTCCAAATTCCCGGCAGAAGGAGCCGCATTCATGGCATTTGCAAGCAAATCAACCAACTTCTTGTCAATTTTCCGCGCCTCATAACTCCTAACCGACCTTCTTGTAATTATAGCTTCCATCGCCTCCATTCCCCTCACCCCGAAATTCCTTCCCAAAAGAAAGTTTAAAACCTATCCTGCCGAATTAAAATCACATGTCAAACCTTTCCCTCTGGAGCAAAACGCAAAAGGAGCTTTTTGCACAATTCACCTGCTCGCAGGCAGGCATCTCTTCAAGGGAAGCAAAGGAAAGGCTTGAAAAGGAGGGATACAATTCCGTGCCTGAAAAGGACAGGAGGGCATGGCTTGACATTCTCCTTTCGCAGTTTGCAAGCCCGTTAGTACAAATACTGATGGCGGCATCCCTTCTCTCCATCTTCCTCGGGGATACGACTGGCGCACTGATAATACTTGCAATTATTGCAGCAAGCTCATTCTTCGGCTTTCTGCAGGAGTACAAATCTGAAAAGACGCTCTCCGAACTTAAAAAATACCTCTCCCACGGGGCAGTTGCTCTGCGCGACGGGCAGAAAGGGCAGATAGACTCGCGCGAGCTTGTGGAGGGAGACATAGTGTTTGTGGGCATGGGGGACATAGTGCCTGCGGATTTACGCATCCTTGAAACAAGGGGAATTTCCGCTGATGAGAGCGTGCTGACAGGCGAATCCCGCGAAGTGCAGAAAAACTCTCTTGATGCCTGCAAGAACTGCAGCACACCGCAGGAGATAAAAAACGGGCTTTTCATGGGAACGACCATTACGGAGGGGTATGCAAAGGCGCTTGTGATTGCGACAGGAAAAAACACCTTTTTCGGGAAAACCGTTTCCGTATTCAGCTCTAAAGTGCCGGAATCCGATTTTCAGATAGGCATACGCAAATTCGGGGATTTGCTTATCCGCATCATAATAATACTTTCAGTTTTCGTCTTTCTAACCAATTACGCGCTCGGGCACGGAGAGAAAAACCCGCTTGTGGAATCTCTCATATTCTCCCTTGCAATCGCAGTTGGGATAGCTCCGGAAGCCCTTCCGGCAATCGTTACAATCGCCCTGTCAAACGGCAGCATGGCGCTGGCAAAGCACAAGGTTATCACGAAAAAACTTGCCGCAATAGAGGATTTGGGGAACATGGACGTGCTCTGCACCGACAAGACAGGCACGCTGACAGAAGAGCTTAGGGTGGAGAAATACATAGACCTGGATGAGAAAGACTCCCATGATTTGCTGGAATACGCGCTCCTTTGCAACAGCTCTGTTGGCAGCACCGTGCGCATACGCGGAAACTCCGTTGATGTGGCGATAAAAAAATACGCGATAAAAATGGGAGAAGATGTTTCGCGGTTTAAGAAAATACAGGAACTTCCATTTGACTTTCAGAGAAGGAGGATGGGGCAGGTAGTGCAGGAGGGAAAGAAAACCTATCTCATAGTGAAGGGGGGGGTTGAATCCATCATTTCCGCCTGCACAAAGGTGGAGCTTGCAAGCGGGCTTTACTCCATCTCCTCAAAGAAAACGAAGATACTGAAAATGGTGCGCGATTACAGCATGCAGGGCTACACGGTGATAGCTGTTGCGTATAAAGATATTGAGCAGTCCAAGGGACTGCGAAAGACTTGCCCAAAGGGCAAGCAGATAGAGAAGAAAAAGGAATACTCAAAGGAGGATGAGAAAGGGCTTATTTTCATCGGCTTTATCATGCTGCACAATCCCCCAAAGCACACCGTGAAGCAGACTCTTGAGCGTTTGAAAAAGCTGAACATACGCCTCAAAGTGTTAACTGGAGACGACCCGCTTGTAACAAAAAAGCTGTGCTTCGATATAGGTTTCGTTCCCTATAAAAACCGCGTTGTGCTTGGCAGCGAGCTTGAGAACATCTCCTTGGAAAAGCTTTCAGAAATGGCTGAAAAGTTTGACGTTTTCGCGCGCGTAACACCGCAGCAGAAGCTTGCAATAATAGAAGCATTGAGGGAGAGAAAGCACGTTGTCGGCTATTTGGGGGACGGCATCAATGACGCGCCCTCCCTCCGCGCCGCTGACGTGGGCATTTCCGTAAATACTGCCGCTGACGTTGCAAAGGGAGCTTCCCACATAATACTTCTGCAGAAAAGCCTTTCCGTAATATGCGACGGGGTTGAGGAGGGCAGGAAAACCTTTGCGAATATTACAAAATACATACTGAATACGATGAGTGCAAACCAGGGGAACATGATTACCGTGGGATTATCTTCGCTCTTTCTTCCCTTCATCCCCATGCTTCCGGCGCAGATACTTTTCAACAACCTGATTTCCGACCTGCCGATGTTCTGCATTTCGCGGGACAATGTGGATAAGGAAAGCCTGCAAAAGCCCCAGCGCTGGAACACGGATTTCATACTCAAATTCATGCTCTTTTTCGGGGTGATAAGCACTCTGTTTGACCTTCTGTTTATCTGCGTGCTTTACTTCATTTTGAATGTAGGGATGGACGCATTCCGCACCGCCTGGTTTTTGGAATCCGTGCTCTCCGAAATAATAATAGTGTTCTCGCTTCGCACCAGCATGCCTTTCTTTAAGAGCATCCCCGCACACCTGCTTATTGCAAGCTCCATAATCGGGGCGGCAGTTGCAATAGGCTCAATTTACTTTACGCCTGTCGCCTCCCTCCTGCGCTTCGTGCCCTTAAGCGCGGAGCTTCTTGCATTCACCGCAGTTACACTTGTCGCATATTTCGCGCTTACAGAGATTGGGAAAAGAGTTTTTTACTCAAGGTTTGCAAAAGCGCATATTCTTACAACACCTAAGTGCATAAACTAAGCTTTAAAATTGGTTTGGAGCATAATCTTCCTGCCATTTGCGCCCCGGTAGCTCAGTGGTAGAGCGACTGACTGTTAATTTCCAGAAAATTGGAAAGTTGAAATCAGTAGGTCGCAAGTTCGAACCCCATAAGGGGGGTTTCACCCCCCTTGTCTGCTTGCCCTTCGGGCAAGTCTCGCCAAATCAGGAATTTGGCGAAGGGCTTCAACCCCCCAAGAAAAATAGAATTGGAGGTTGAATATACGAAAATCCTGCCCGGGGCGTATTTATTTTTCTGAAACAGTTGTTTCATAATTGAAACATACTGGCTTCTCTTTCGTTGCAATGAAAAACAAGACTTTGCAGTTCAAGCAAACAAGCGTTTCTACCTTCTCCTTCCGTAATCCCTTTTTCCCCTTGCCGAACTCTTCTGCCCGTAATTCTTCCTTCCCTCAAAATATTCAACGCCGTCACGGGATTTTACTACTCTTTCAGTTCCGCCGCGCTCTCCGTAACTTCCTCCTCCGCGTCCGCCTTCCCTTCCATAACCGCTTCCGCCATATGAGCGCCTCTGCCCAAATCCTCCGCCTTCCCTTGCGCCGGCACCGCTTCTTCCATAGCTTCCGCCATCAGAGCGCCTTTGCGTGGCGCCGCCACTCTGCGCCCCATCTCTCCCATAACTGCTTCTTGGGCTTCCTGAAAATCTGCTTCCTCCCCCTCCGCCATACCTGCCGCCTCCTGCATATGACGAATGTCCTCCGCCATATGAAGGGCGCCCTCCATAACTCCTGCCTTGCGGAGCTCTTGCCACATCAGTATAAACAATCTTCTCCGGCTCAACCTTCATCTCTTCAACAGGCATTTTCGTAACATGTGAAATTCCATCAATCCAGCCAAGCTGGTCCTCAAAAATAAGTGAAATCGCCACTCCCTCCGCGCCCATCCTTCCGGTCCTTCCTATCCTGTGCACATAAGTGGTAGCTTCTTCAGGCAAATCGTAATTTATCACATGGCTGATTTCCAGCACATCTATTCCCCTGCTTGCCAAATCAGTTGCGACAAGCACGTGCACGCTGCCATCGCGGAATTTCCTCATCGCCCGGTCGCGCGCCCCCTGCCTCATGTCCCCGTGCAGGGATTCCGCCGCAAACCCCTTTCTCTGCAATGTGCCGCATAATCTCTGCGCCGCAAATTTCGTTCTGGTGAAAATAAGCGCAAGCTTGGGATTCTCCTGCTTTAGCACTCCCAACAAATACCCCATCCTGCTTCTTGCGTCAACAAGCACGTATTTCTGCCTTATTCCCTCAACGGTTATCTTATCCTCCGAAACCCTCAGGGTTTGCGGGTTTTTCATATAATCTCTGGATATTTTCAGTATTTCAGAGGGCATTGTTGCGCTAAAGAGCGCGGTCTGCCTCTCTGGATTTGTTTTCTCCAGAATTTCAGCAACATCATAAATGAATCCCATATCAAGCATCCTGTCCGCCTCATCCATCACGACAAAACTAACCCCCCCAAGCTCAAGGCTTCCCCTTTTTATATGGTCAAGCATCCTTCCCGGAGTGCCTACAACAATATCCACTCCCCTTTCAATCGCCCTAAGCTGCCTGTCTATATCCTGCCCTCCGTAAACGCAAACGATTTTCGCAGGCGCATATTTGCCAAGCCTCTCAAATTCGTAGGCAATCTGCACCGCAAGCTCCCGTGTTGGGGACAAAACAAGAACCTTTGGGATGGCAACTCGCTTCTTCTCCCAGTGCCCCCCATCCCTCTGCGCGTGAGCCGCTGCCTCCCTTCCCGCATGGGCAACCGCGCCTCCTCCTTCTTTCTTGCGCGCACTAAGGCAGTACTCAAGCGCCGGCAAGCCGAAAGCGGCAGTCTTTCCAGTGCCGGTTTGTGCCTGCCCAACCACGTCCTCCCCCTGCAAAAGCAATGGGATTGCCTGCTCCTGAATAGGGGTGGGGCTTTCAAATCCCGCTTCTTTTACTGCCCTTAAAAGCGGCTCGGATAAACCAAATTCTTCAAATCGCATTCTAATTCTACACCACGTAAATCATTCTTGCACGACACCGTGGGGCTAATGCCGCTGACGTTATCAAGCGAATTAAGTCCCATACCAAATGTTTTCTCAGCGGCACATCGGCCGCTTATAAAACACCGTATGCGATGCCCCCGACGTTGTCGGGGGTTAGCCACACGGTGTCCACCTCCCAAACAAGAGTTGCAAGCAAACTCAAGGAGGCGCATAAGTGTTATTATTAGGCAGACAAAAGAATTAAAAGGGCTTACTTTACTCCAAGCTCATTTCTTACTCCCGTTTTTATCACATTAAACTCGCAAACACTGTCATAATAAACCTTGTTGTCCATTCCAGAGAGCACTAGCTCCTTCAAATCCTCGCAGTTGTATATTTGCACATAATTATTCATTCCCGAAACAATCAGCCTGTCAGTATCCCTTGCATTAAAACTCATTTTTTCATCAACACCGGAGATTACCGCTTCCTTTCCTTCCCTGCTGTTTGCATTGGCGCCAACGCTTCCTGCCTGCACCTGTATTACATTGCTTGCATTCTCCGTTTGTGCCGTTGCTGCATTCAGCGACTCTGCCGTAATGGTATTTGCAATCCCGCTTCCGCTTGCCTCTCCGTTTCCAGCGCATCCCAAAACAAATGCAAAGGAGAGCACTATGATTAAAAGCATGATTTTCTTTGCCATATTCTGTCGCCATCAAAAATTCCGCTTTCGTTTAATATAAGGTTCGCATAATGGATGTAATGGCGGGTATATAGATTATGGATTTATTGGAAAGTTATCGCTCTTTGCTGAAAAAACACGGGAAACAAGGCTGGTGGCCTCTTCTTGAAACAGGCTATCACCCTAACAACTACGCTATTCCCCGCACGGATGCAGAAAGGTTTGTAATCTGCATAGGCGCGATACTGACTCAAAACACTGCATGGAAGAATGTAGAGAAAGCGCTTGCGAATTTGCAGAAGATAAAAGCGCTTAATGCAAAGGCAGTGCTCTTGCTTGACGATGCAACGCTAAAAAATGCCATAAAGCCTGCCGGCTACTTCAACCAAAAGGCAAAGAAATTGCGAGAGTTTGCAAAATTCTACTTGGGGCTGGAAGACAAAATTCCCTCACGCTCCGAGTTTCTCTCAATTTGGGGAATTGGAAGGGAAACAGCCGACTCCATTCTCCTCTATGCCTACAAACAGCCCATTTTCGTGGTGGATGCCTATACAAGAAGGCTATTCTCCCTTGATGCTGATTATGATGAGATACGCCTTCTCTTTGAAGCCGCCCTCCCCCGCGATTACCGCATTTACCAAGAGTTTCATGCGCTGATAGTGGAAGAGGGGAAAAGAAGCCGAGCGAAAACCAAATAAACCGCAATCTCTATTATCCTTACATGAACTGTCCAGGTCTTTGCCACATCTGCGGGCAATTAGCCGATTTCACCTGTTGCTGGTGCCTTTCCCCCACCTGCAGAAACTGCCTTGAAGGGGATGTCTGCAGGGGATGCTCAAAGGGAAGGAAATTGGGCTAAGAAAGGGGATTTTTCCTGTATTTGAAGTATTCGGCTATCTTTTTTATCACTTTTTTCCAGCTTGGCTTTGTTTTCGTGAGCGGCAGCAAATCCGCTTCCCAGCGGGAGTATACCCTGCTTCCCGGCTTGAATAGCCTGCTTATGTCAAACCTTTGGCCGTGTTCTTTCAGTTTTTGCTTTACAAGCCTTTCGTTTATGAACATTCTTCTGATTATGATGTTGTAAAGGTCGTAGTAATCCCGCGGCGCGTTGCGCTGGAATGCAGCCGAAACTTTCTCTGCGACAAGCTCTTCAAAATTCAGAGTCCGTATTGAGAATTTCGGAATTTTTCCCCTGTAAAAATGCTTTACTTCCTTTTCTTCCGGCTTTAGGCGGATTGACGCTTTTTGGTTCAAATCCACAATGATATAATCCGGCTTAAGCGCCGTTTCATAATGCACAAGCAGGCGGACAAACTGCTTCGTTTTCTTATCGTGGGTTACTTTGACGAACTCTTTTTCCTGCCCAAGAGCCCTGCGGATTTGCGTTTCAACCGTTCCAATGCTTCCTTTGACGCTGAAGTCCAAATCTTCGCTTAAACGAATGTGGTTGAAGCATATCTTGTTTAATGCGGTGCCGCCCTTAAAGCACAGCCTGTTTATTCCAGACAGCCTATGCAAAAGAAGCGTCAGATAATAGTCTTTGACGATTGTTTCCAGGTCAAATCCTCTCTCCCCTGCGATGACTTGCAGTTCTTTCAATTCCATTGCCATTTTGATTCCTTTGCTATTTTGTTTTTATTCAGGATGAAAAAGGAGCGCCCCATCATTCTCCGCACTACCGCATTTTTCAGATTATTCCGGGTGGTTCTGTGGAAGTTTATCTTTACGTTGAATATTCTTCGGCTTCCCTGCCTTTTTGTTGTATAAACATCAATCTCCCTAGGTATTTGCTCTATAAATTTCCAGTAATATTTGGCATACGCTCCGCCGACGAAATAATCCGATCCGTTCATCATCTCATCAACAAGCACAAGCGGATGCTCCGCCCAAAATCCTTTTTTAGCTTTGATGGGAACCAGAAAATACCTGCTTTTATTCAGTTTTATTATTCTCTTTTTTTTCATCAGTTTGTGCAGATAATAATTCATCAGGCTCCTGTTTTTGAAAAATTTTTCAACGTCTTTTCTTGCAAAGTAGTATTTTTTCTCAAATTCAAGAAAGGAAACAACCTCTACCTCTTTGGCTGAAAGACCTGAAACCATCATAACACCTATATTAGCGTTTCGCTAATTTTAGTGTTATAAAAGCTTTTAAACCTTTGCATGCTTTAAATGATGCTGTCCTCGCGTCTACATCCTCAAAAAATGCTCGTGGAATTTCGTTTCCCCGTTTATTTCAGGGTGAAAAGTAATCGCCAAAAAAGATTTTCCCTCTACTCTCTCCTCAACCGCAACCGGCTTTCCTGCAAATTCCGCTAAAACCTTCGCATCCCCCCAAACTCTTTCTATTACGGGCGCGCGTATGAATACCGCCTTCAGCCTGCCAATTCCACTCTCTATCTCTGCCTCAAAAGATTCCGTCTGCGGACCATAGGCATTCCTTGAAACTTCAATATCCACAAGCCCAAGGAATTTCTGCCCTTCCTCCGCTCCCCTCACCTTTTTCGCAAGCATTATTGCCCCTGCGCAGGTGCCAAATATTTTCCTTATCTTCTTCACTTCCTCAAACATTCCCTCTCTTTCCATGAGCAGGCTTAATGTTGTGCTTTCCCCTCCGGGAATGATTAAGGCATCAAGGGAGGAAAGCTCTCGGCACGTTCTGACTTCAACCACGTCAATTTCAATTCCGCTTTCCTGTGCAGCCTTCTTCAGCACGCTAACATGCTCCGAAACATCTCCCTGCAAGGCAAGAACTCCCACTTTCTGCATATAGTATATTCTGCAACAAGAAGTTTAAAGCCGTTTTCTGCCTGCGTTTTACGTTATCATTTTCACATCTTTCGTTATGTAAGGCTTCAGCAGAGGGCTTATTGACCTAAAAGTCACCAAATCAACCTGCCGCCTTATGCTTGCCTCAATTTCGGTTTTCATTCCTGCCATGTCAAAAAGAGTGAATTTATCCGGCGGCTCTATCAGTATATCTACGTCGCTTTTTTCCCTCTCTTCCCCCCTTGCAAAACTGCCGAAAAGCGCCGCCTTCTTTACATTATGCCTCTTCAGCACAGCCTGGATTTTCCCCACGATTTTCTTGTCCATGGGTTGTTTTAGCCCTCTTATCTAATTTAAATATTCCCTTCATTATACTGATGATGAAATACCCTTTTTTGGCGCAATTTTTCCTTCTCGCCCTTTCCCTTCTCCTATTCGGCTCTGTTTTTTCGCAGACGGAATTCTCAAAGGTGGAGGGGCAGGCTCTCGGCGTGCTGAAGGATGAGGGAAAGGTGAGGGTAATAGTCTTCCTCAAAGACGAAGCCCCAATCTCCAATATAATAAAGGCGCAGGGGCTGGGGGCGCAGGCTGTAGAGGAAAAAAAGAGAGAATATGAAGCGCAGGAAGATTCCGTAATTTCGCAGGTTGAAGATTTCACTCCAAAGGCAAAATACCACTACTTCAACGGGTTTGCAGGAGAAGTTAGTGAAAGGCAGCTGGAACAACTGCAGACCAACCCCAACGTGGAGCGCATCATCTACGACCATCCGGTTCATGCGATGCTTCCACAAGCTCTTCCTCTCCAAAATGTCACTCCTTCATACGGGCTTTTCATAAACGGGCAGAACATAACCGGAAGGGGGCAGTCTGTCTGCGTGCTTGACACGGGAATTGCATATGGCCATGAGAGTTTCGGGGACTGCACCGCAGACCAGTTTTTTGCCGGGAACTGCGACAAGATTCCAGGAGGATGGAATTTCATAAACAGCACAAACGACCCGAGAGATGACCACTCGCACGGTTCCCACGTTGCCGGAATAGTGGCGGCAAACGGCTCAATAAGAGGAGCAGCGCCTGACGCAAAAATAGTGGCCATGAAGGTGCTTGACTCGAACGGGGTTGGCTATCTATCAACGGTTGCCCTTGCCGCCGAGAGATGCCTTGACAACAAAACGGTTTTCAACATCTCCGTAATTTCCATGAGTCTCGGGGATGGGGAGGAATATACTGAAGCAACATGCCCCGGCAACTATTCTTCTGTGTTTGCCTCTGCCAAGAATTCCGGAATAACGCTGTTTGCTGCAAGCGGGAACGAGAAACACGTCAACGGAATTTCGTCCCCTGCCTGCGATCCTTCCGTTATTTCAGTAGGCGCTGTTTATGATGCTGATGTCGGAGGCATAGGCTGGTCTACTCCATGCACCGATTCAACAACCGCCGCAGACCAGATAACGTGCTTCTCAAACACAGGTCCTAATCTTGATTTGCTTGCTACTGGAGCGATGATTACTTCAGTCGATTACAACGGAACTTCAAAAATACTGGGCGGAACCTCTATGGCAGCTCCCATGGCGGCAGGCGCAGCCGCCCTCCTAAAGCAGTTCCTGCAGCTGCAGGGAGGGAATGCAACACCCGCCGACATAGAAGCCGCCCTTGAGAACAGCGGAAAAAATATTACAGATTCAAACATCACAGTTTCCCGCAGCGGCACGTTCCCGAGAATAAGCGTTTATGAAGCGTTGATTTACGCTGATGATGAAAAGCCCAAGCCCGTTTTTGTTTCTCCGACTCCAGCCGAGAACACAACACTAAACGTTTCCTATATTTTCATAAACATTTCAATAAACGAAAACATCTCCTCTGCTCTTTTGGAATGGAACGGAACAAACGAAACTTTAACCAACTCAACAGACACAAGAAATTTCTACGCATACAAAAACATGACACCCCTCGCTTTGGGAAGTTATTCTTACAAAGCATACGCGATAGATATAAACAATAATCCAAATTGCACGGAATTACGAAACATAACAATCGCCGACCCCTATCCCCAAATATCTTTCTCCGGTTTGACTCCTCAAAACAACTCCGCCATAAATACCTCTTCAATAGAAATCAACGCAACTATAACTGCCGGCACACCAAGCAACGTATCGCTGGAATGGAATCTTTCCGAAAACATTACGATGAATGGAATGCACCCATTTTTCGGATACAATAAAACAATCATTTACGGTGATGGCAATTACACCTACAAAATTTATGCAAATTCAAGCATAGACGGCTTGTGGAACGTTTCAGGCACGAGAAATGTCCGCATAGACACAATACTCCCGGTCCCCTCATTCTCCGACAGAACTCCTTCCAACCAGTCCATCACCTCAAACACCTCCCTCATAATAAACATCTCCTCCTCCGAAACCCTTGCAAACTCAACTCTTTACTGGAATGGAACAAACTACTCAATGCAGAATCTGACCGGAGATAAATGGTTTTACAACGTTTCAAACCTTTCCGACGGGAATTACACCTACTATGCAACCGTGCGCGATTTTGCGAACAACTCAAACAGCACGGAAGCAAGATACGTCTACATCCAGTTCTTCGACTTGAGCATCTCTTTCATCTCTCCAACCCTTCCAAACGCCTCAAACACCTCCCAAAACTCGCTCATCATCAATTTCACGCTTACCGGACTTGCAAACAACATAACATTGGAATGGAATTACACAACAAACGAGAGCGTGGAAACGGGAAACGGTTCCTACTACAAAAACAAATCCGATTTAACCGACGGAAATTACACCTACCGCATTTTGGCAAACCATACCGCAAGAGGAGGCTGGAATTACTCCGAAACAAGGCTCGTGCGCATCGACACCCTTTACCCGAACGGAAGCTTTTCCGAGGGCTCGCTTGCAAACGGAACCATGCAAAATTCAACATCGGCTATTATAAACATCACTTCTTCCGAATCCCTCGCAAATGCAACCCTGAACTGGAACGGCACGCATTACTTAATGTATGGAAACGGAACGGAGTGGCATCTGAACAGGACAGGTTTGTCTGATGGAAACTATTCTTATTTTGCATACATAACGGACTTGGTGAATAATACAAACATCACGGAAACGAGAGCGCTTTACATAGATGCCACTACTCCTTCAATTTACGCCCTTCTCATCTACAACATCACAAACGAGAGTGCCACAGTTTATTTCAACGCAAGCGAGAACGTGAATGCAACCAGCTATTACGGCTTTTCAACCGGTGCAATGCTCAACACCTCCAACTCCACTTCCTTTTCAATCTCAAAAAACATTTCCCTTCTCTCCCTGCTTCCCGCCTCCGCTTATTACACAAAGCTCAAGGTTTGCGACTGGGCTTACAACTGTATTTACTCCTCAAATTACTCATTCACCACCTCGCAAATAGAGCAATTCAATCTTTCCGCCAATTCATCCTATCAAATAAACGCGACAAGTGCAAATGCCACCATCACTATTTCCGCCATAAACGCCTCAAGCTGGTCGCTCAACATTTCCACCTCGCAGACCTCGCAGAACAATTTCTCAATCGGCGGCATGAATGAAACTGGAGTGCAAAAATTCATTTACATAAACGCAAGCTCAAACGTTTCAGAGGCGCCCTTTTCCGCCCTATTATATATCTATTATAATGAAACAGAAATTTCCGCGCTCGGCATAAATGAAAGCACCATGCGCCTCTTCAAATTCAACTCTTCAAACTCCTCCTGGGTGAAATACGACTCTCCAAGGGGCGGAGTGAATACTGATTCAAATTACGTGTGGGCGAACACCACCTCCTTTTCCGAATGGAGCGCAGGAGGAAAACTGCTTAATGGCAATTCCTGCACATTAAACGCAAGCTGTTCCAGCGGATTCTGCAACCAGAGCACATTCCTCTGCGGTCCAGTGCCGGTGAATGTTGAAACCACAACGCAGACGGCCTCCACAGCCTCAACTTCAAGCTCTTCAACCTCTTCTTCCGGCGGAGGCGCACCTGCAGGCGGAGGCTCCTCATCCTCCTCGCTTTCCCTTGGAGTAAGTTCAGGGAAGAAAAGTTACTACTTCACCCGCAAAAACACCGTCTTTTCCGATTTGAAAATCACCAAAATAACCATATTCCTGAAAAACAACGACACCAAAGCCATAGAAGACTTCGAATACCGCGAGGAAATACCCTCTTCCGCCGCAAATTCCTCCGAAAGCGTCATTTTTGCCCTTTCACCTGACAGGACAGAAGAAGGGAGCATAATCGGAGTCTGGAAATTCTCACACCTCCTTCCCGGCGAATCAATAGAAATAAATTACAACCTCTCGGGCAAAATATACAAGATAACCAACTTCAACTCAAGCATAACCCTTCTTGGGGAAAAAGAAAGCAAAAACATCTTCCTACTCGCACCCAAAAACGCATCAATAAACGAAACCACAACTCTGCGCGCAACACTCTTTGGCATTTCTCCCGCAGCAGCAATTCCCATAACCCTCATCTCCCCGCTCGGGCGCGAGAAAACGTTTTACACGGATGAAAAAGGCGAAGCCTCTTTCGTGGCGGAATATTACGGAGAGTACAAAGCAACCGCAGCAGGCGCAAATGCAGTTGCCACAATAAGAATACTTTTGCCGCAAGCGCCGCAAGCCGAACCGCAAAAAGAAATAACGCCGCAGTTGCCGCCCGCCCAACCGGCACCCCAAGAAGAAGAACAACAGGAGGGCACTTTCGCTCCCGCCCTTATTCTCTTTTCTTTGCTTACAGCAGCGTTTATAATGTATTTATTGAAAAAGAAGAAAGAGAAGAGATGAGCAAGAAGAAAAGAGAGAGATGAAAAAGAAGAAAGAGAAGAGATGAGC
>MNVE01000015.1:46261-66408 GCA_001871475.1 Candidatus Micrarchaeota archaeon CG1_02_47_40
AAAGAAGAAAGAGAAGAGATGAGCAAGAAGAAAAGAGAGAGATGAAAAAGAAGAAAAGAGAGAGATGAAAAAGAAGAAAAGAGAGAGATGAAAAAGAAGAAAGAGAAGAGATGAAAAAGAAGAAGGAAAATACGCGCAAGAAGAAAAGAAAGAGATGATTATTATGAAAATAGCTGCCTTTGCATTGCCGCTTCTGTTTCTCTCACTTGCCATTTTTGCCGCATATGATGATGAGAAAGCGCTTGATTTTTTTGTGTTTGTGCACCTGCAGGAAAATGAGAGTTTCTCCGTGGGGGAGGAAATTTCCCTTTCGCCCCAAGAGGCATACCTGCCCGTTTCTTTCAGTTCCGGAGATACTGTATTCATATCGGGCTCCCCTTCAACAAAATACGGCTTTCAACTATTGCAGGATAAGGAGAAGCTAAGGGAAGTTTTAACCCTCTTATATGAAAGGCAGGGTTACGCCGCCTCTTCCTACTCCGAAATTCCCAAACTCAAAGAATATTTAAACTCCTTTTCGCAAAGCCGCCAGCCCGGCGAGGCAATGTGCAGGCAGTACATAGGCACCGACCTCTATCCCTGCTATGACAGGGATTCCTGCTATAAATCCTGCTACACTCCGCTCTGCAACCCTTTGGCGCTTGGCGGGGGCTGGACTTTCATAGATTTGATAGTTTCCTTTGAGAATGATACTGATTACCTTGGCAGGTACCTTGCAAATGCAAATTCCACAATAGATGCTTTTGAGCAAAACCCATCTGAAGAAACATTTGACGCTTCATATTCGCTTGTAAGCGACCTGAATAAAAAAGCAACGAAAATAAAATCAAACGACCTTTTTGATGCCTACCAGCTCTGCTACCCTGTGGAATACGATATGGTTTCGCTTGTGAAGGCAAAGATGCTCCTTGAGAAAATAGAAAGGGAGAGCCTTCCCTTCCTTGAGATTGGGAAAAGAACGGAAGAGGCTGCCGAGAATGCGCAAAAGAGGGCGAAGCTCTTCAACGAGCAGAAGCTGCTTGCAAAGCTGAATGAGGGAAAAATAAACTCCGCACAGCAGAACAAAACAGCAGCACAAACGCAGAATGAAACCCAACCGCTTCAAAATGAAACGCAGAACCCGCCTTCAACTCCTTTGCGCATCCCGCTTCTTTCGGATTTCCTTGACTGGCTGTTTTCGCTTTTCTAAATTCATGAAGCGCATAAAGACTTTTAAATGTTGTCTTGATTATTTTTCCGAAATGGTCAATTTTTGCGGGGTGGGTTTTGTGAAAATTTCTCTTGGGTTATATAGCTTAATGGCAATTCTGCTCCTTTGCGGGGCAATAAATGCAGAGTACATGGTTGTAAACGCCCCAGCGGCAGCAGGGAATCTAACCAACGTAACAATAACCGGCTACGTATACCAGACCAACTCCACCACCGGCGCAAATGCGGTTCCCATTACTATAATTCTCAACTCCACCTCAAACGTTTCAAGCACCGGCAGCGACGGCAACTTTTCAGTGATGGTCCAAACGCCGAACACAAGGTATGACACCAACCTTACCGTAAACACCTCAAACGTTTCCAAACTCATCCAAATGCGCATCACTCCGATTACAAACTGCACCGCATTCCTGCAGGGGGTCTCAAACGTAAGCGCTGGCTCGAATTTCAGCCTGAACGTCAGCGCCCTTGCGCTTGACGGAGGAAACGTAACCAACGATTCGCCCGGAACTACGATGGTGCCCATAGTTTCCGTCTTCAACAGCGAGGGCGCACTGCAAACCTATTGGAACACCCAAAACACAACTCCGAACGATGGCGGGCACACCCTCTTCAACATCTCATCCCCCTCAAACGCGACAGGCTCATATATTATAGTGTTTGAGAGAGGCGCATGCGCATTCCCAGTATACATCTCTTCAGGCACAACCGTTTCCGTTTCAACAGAAATAAACGGGACAAACAGCACCGCAACCGATTTTTATCCCTCGAGCACGGTAGTTATCGTCGCAAAATTCCGCAATTCAGCAGGCAATCCGGTTACCGGGCTTTCCCCAACAGCATACGTAACTCTTCCAAACGGAACACTTACCTCGGTTTCCTTAACAACAACTGAAGCTGGCACATACAAGGGCAATTTCGCCACGACAAGCACAAGCGGCACTTACCAATATACCGTCAGTGCAAGCGTTTCAGGAATAATCGCAGGCATGGGCAGCTCTTTTGGGATAAAATACTTTAACGCAATGCTCGTGGAAGATACCAACAGCTTTATAACCTGGTCCGGCTCCGGCGCATACGTCGGCGGAAGCAATGCCGTCTTCCTGCTGTCAATCCTCAACCTTTCCAACGGGACAATAATCAGCGGCACCACGACAGGGGAAGCCGCAAAAGTCCGCTGCAACGAGACGCGCCTAATGGAAGTGACTGCGTTCGGAAACTCATCATCAATAAACGCTTCAATCGCTGCCACATTTCAGGGCAACTCGACAGGAACGTATTATTCCACTTCAATCTGCAGGCTGAACTTCAGCGCCCCCATCGCCGCAGGCAGCTACCTTTTGAAAGTAAACATAAACCACAGCGGGCAGATGATAATGGCTGAAAAGACTTTCAACGTGCAGAACTACATGCTGCAGGTCGCGCCCGTAAATTCATTTGGCTGGTCATTCAAGCAAACGTTCACCCCGCTGACAAACGCAAGCTTCACCCTTTCCGCATACAACGCTTCAAATGCGACACAACTGACAGGCGCCAATATCACAAGCATTGCAGTCACGAGCCTTATGAATCCGCTTACCGGGCAGCAGCTTGCGCTTCCAACCTATTACGCGCCTACAAACGGGCTTGGCTTGCTGAATGTTACCATACCCAACCAGACCGGCCCCATGGTTCTGACGGTGCAGGCAGTCGTCGGAGGCAGTACTGTTTCTACCAGTGCCTTCTTCTTTGCAAACTACCTTGAGGGCTGGGCTTTCCCGACGGCAGGCGGGGAAATGGGGCCAGGCGCGGAATTCAACGCGGTTTATTGCAGCGGCAACGCCACATTCATGGCAATGGTAAAGGATGCTGCCACAAGCGAATTGGTGACAGGCGCAATCATTTCCGGAGTGCGCATCCTGAAGAAGGAATCTACAGGCGAGGACAAGACCTCCTGCGTGCTGAACATGACAAACGGGGTGACAAGCGGCTCAAGCGGAGGAAGCTTTACTCTCTCGTTTGACCCTTCATGCTCGCTTTCCGGCTTCCACTTCATGCTTGTGAATGTAAGCTACAACGGGAATGTGGATGCTATTCCCACGGGCTTCATGTGCGGGCAGTTTGACATTTCCCCGACAGTATACAATGAGCAGGGGCAGTTTGCCTGGAAACTCGCGCCAAATACGAACATCACCATAAACATCACAAATGCGACGATACTTTCAAACAATTCTGTGCTTGCAACAGGGAACATTTCGGCAGTCAGGCTGATGACATTCAATCCGGCGACAGGGGAGCAGGTATACAACTCAAACGCGCTTGTATCTGCGGATATTGCAAACGGCATCGGCTCGCTTGTAATCCACCCGCAGAACTTCTCCTCTTCTTCCGCACTTAGCGCATGGCCCAACGGATTTATGGAGATACAGGTGCAGATATGCAATGCGGACGGCGGAGCGTGCGGGGAAGGCTCAACAGGAGTTCAGATAACCCCCTTTGACGCATTCATACAAAACGCCTTCATGGGCCCCCCGGAGCAATACGTTACAGGGCAGAACGTTTCCTTAACAGTCAACGTCCGTGCGAATGTTACGCGCGGTGGCAACATAATAGGCGAGGCAGGCTTCCAGGTAATGCTTGGCAAGCCATGGGAAGGGGAAATGTCAATCGTTCCGAATTATGTAAATGGTTCAAGCTCGCTTCTTGTAGATGGTTGGAACAGCTCTTCAGACTGGGGCTATGAAGAATGGAATGTCACCTTCAACATCCCCACCACTATAAGCACCGGCGAAACCATGGCGATGATAACAGTCACGGCAAACACTTCCGGCATGGTGGAAAGCACCCAGACTGAAACATTCTTCTCCGCGCAGAAATTCGCAGTATTCGTGCCAACAGAGCAGTTCGTGGAGATGGGAATGGGCTACCGCAACCTTGAATGGGACAACCAAACGCTCTTGGATGAGGGCTGGAACCTGACAAACATTTCAGAGGAACTTTTTGTAAACTCTTCGGACGGAGTAGTGTTCACAAAGAGAAATTTCAACGTAACTTCCTATGGGAACGCCGGTACTTCCTCCACAATTACCTACAATGCAAATGCCTCAATAATGCTCCTGAATGTAAACAGCGGACAGGGGATATGCGACACAGTCATATTCAGAAATCTCACTGGAAACAATGCATACGTCATTTTGAACCTTACCGACCTTTCAAGGAGGAATATCACTTCAGGCGGCTTATATCTCTGGAGCATAGAAGGCTGCTGGTCAATCAAGATATTCAACTCAACGCAGAACACCTCCTCTTCAGGCTGGATTGGCACGCACGAGTTGGGAACAAACATCACAATACCATACATAGTGCGCAAGTCCGTTTCAGAAACGATGGCAAACACAACAGTGGGCGTGGATTCAATCGTTGAGCAGAATCTGCAGGGCTTTGGCATGCAGGCTGGGATAAACACCACAAATTACAGCCTCGTTGAGGGGCTTACAAACCACCACGGAGTCGCCTTTATGGTGCTCAACATCTCCTATCCCGGAAGGTTGATGCTCTTCTGGAAGGCAAACAGCTCATCTGAAAGCGACATGGCTTCATTTGCAAGCGGAAGCTCGTTTGAGTCGCGCAGATTCCAATCAGAAGTCTATTCAACGACTATTCAAACGAACAATTCCATCACCCTGTACAAGAAGCAGGAGTGGGGCTGGCTGAACACTAGCGAGACTTACGAGGGAGTTGCTTCCAATTTCTACTACATGCAGCCGCTTTACATGGCAATGGATTTCAGCACCAACCTGACAAGGCTGGACGATGACAGCAATGCCACAAGCGGAGGCACTGTTCTTTTCCTCAACTTCACTGGCGCCAATAGCGTAAACCAGACCCCGCAGGAGCCAATTCAAGGCTCTGATTCTCTTGCAACCATCTGGAAAGCGGTAACCGCCATAACCACCCCGACCTACTTCAAGATAGGCGGGCTTGACCAATACAACAAGAGCGCGCTTGTTTCCGACCCGATTTATCTTTCAGACGGAACCGCAGAAAACGCAATCGGGGCGATAACATTCGGGCAGAACATCACTGAAGGGGATTACTACAACCTGTCAATAGAGCGCTCTCCGGTAATTCCGCTTTCAGATGAAACTGTCGGGCTTGCCCCGTACCTCTCAAACGTCTCCCTCTGGTGGAATGAGACAAACAACGCCTCGCAGGGAAACTGCAACGAGAGCGCAGGAGCCAGTTCAACGGTGCTGGTAAGGATATTGTCAAACTCTTCGCAAGCATCCCCATTCAACGTTTCAGTCCTTGACCCGGCAAATGTTTCAATAACAATCCCAACGACTATGCTTTACTACGATTTGCGCACAAACCGCACCTACGTTATGCTGACAAACAGCTCAAACAACAATGCGCCTTTAGGCTGTTTCGTGGTCGCAAGAAACAGCACCGCAAACACCTCTAAAATATACTACTATGTACAGCAGGGCTCTGACAGGTTTGACGACACCAACCCGCCGCAAGAACAGGTAAGCGTTCTGAATTACTCGGACCTTGGAATGCATGAAGTGAGAGTAAGCGAATACGTAGGCGCAAGCGTAAATTACACCGCATACCTGCGCGTCTATCTGAACGCCACCTTCAACTTCACAGAACTGAATTACACTAACTCGACCGGCATCATATTCAACTACTCTACAATTGGAAACACGACGGAAAGAGGCTCAAAGATACACTTGTTTGAGAAGGGGCAGGATACAGCAGGAAGGGTGCACCTTAACATGACAAGGAGAATCTCCGGCAAGACATTGAGGTTCTACCCGCAGAGCGTGCGCGAGGTGCTTGACGTTTCGGGAGATACTGCCTACGATAAAGTGCAGATACTCGCAAACGAATACACAGAAGCAGGCGCATACTACGAAACCTCCTGCATGGGAAACATAAACACCTGCTACATAAACGGCACAGAAAGCATAACCCTCAACGCCTCCGCGCCCAACTTCCAGTGGGACACCGGAGTCAGGCTGAAGGCGGTTTCAATGATAAAAAACACCACCGAGGCGCAGATTGCCTTTGTGCAGGAGAGCTGGGGCGGAATGGGTATGAACAACGTGAACTCAAGCGATACGAATGTTTCCATAATGGCCTGCCCGAAAACATTTGCAAAGCCGCAGGGAATGCCCATCTTTGACGCGGTAGTGATGAATGCTACCACCATGAATTACCAGATGAACGGCCCTCCGACAACCGCCGCGCTGCAGCTGGTCCATCCGATAAACAACAGCGTGGTTTCAAACATTTCTGTCGGGCCTTCCGGATGCGCGGCGCTTAAAATCTCCAACCCGAACGGCTGGACAATGGGAATGCCTTCAGAAATACAGCTGACAATAAAGAGGCTTTCCGACGACAGCTCCGAAACCGTCTGGGGAGGCATGGTGATGTATAATCCGGGCGGCGGGGGACAGGGCGGAGGACCAGGGTAAATTATAGGAGGACGATTGATATGAAAAACACAAACAAAACCGCAACTGCTTTTCTTTTCTTCCTTTTTTGCCTTTCCCTGTTTGCCTATGCAAGCTGTTCAATCACTTCGGTCAGCGCTTCCTCTTCGGCAAGCAGAGTTACAACAGGCACGAGCGTAACCATAACTGTTACTTACTCCGGAAGCGAATGCACCAGTGAAACAGTCTATCTTCTCTCAAGCGGAGGCTCGGGAGGCTTAACTGTTTCCGACCCCTCAAGCGGCTATTACTCCGGTGTGTCTTCCGGCTCAAGCAAAACCTTCACAGTGACTGCTTCCACTGCAGGCACCTACCAATACTGGGGAATGGTCAGCACCTCTGAATCCACTAAAGGGACGCTGGTATATGAAGCGCCTTCGGTGATTTCGGTTTCCGGCACCCCTACTTCCTCAATCGTTACGCAGGGAACTTCAGTGAAGCTGAATGTAACCCTTACAAATCCCGGCGCGGCTCTAACCACCTCGTACCGGCTCGTAGTCAGCGACACTGGCAGTTTGTCTGTAAGCGGCGAGCCGGTGAATTCAGTCACCTCCCTTTCAATGGGCGCATCCTCCTCAACAACACTTCAATGGACAATTTCCGTTCCCACCTACTTCAGCACCTCAAAAACAGCCGTGCTTGAGCTTGGCAGCGATTCAGATTCATTCACTTCTACTATCACTTCCGCATGCCCGTCCGGGTATACGGTGTGCAATGGCGCATGTGCTGCAAGCTGTCCAAGTTCATCATCATCATCAACTACAACCACCACAACCACTACCGGCGGAACGCCCCTTGGCGGAGGAAACCCGGAGCCAGAGCTTGAAACGCTGACAACTGAAAGCGGGCAGATAATTTCATACTCCAGAACTCTTGACTCTGACCCGACAGGCGGCAGCTCAACAGTGACCCTCCTGATAAAGAATGAACAAACAACGGCGCTTACGAATTTTGAATACCGCGAGCGCATTCCCTCCAATTTTGCAGGCAGTATATCCGAACTTGCATTCTCCCTCCAGCCAACTCGCTTTGAGGAGGGCAGCATCATTGCAGTATGGGTTATAGAAAAACTGGAACCTGGCGAGTCAATCGCAATAGCATATACTGTAGATAGGCTCGTAAATTCCCTGGTCGGATTTAGCGCAGAGGTAAAAACAATAACAACCCCTCAAACAACCGCCCCGGCAGGTGGATTGCAGAAACTCACCATAAGCGGCATCAAGAATGCAAAGGTGGGGGAGAAAATAACCCTTACGCTTGCAAAGGCAGGCGCAAGCGCATCAGGCGTTTCCCTGAAAATAACCACTCCGCTTGGAAAGGTACTGACACTCGTTTCCAATGCGCAGGGAAAGGTTGAATTTACTGTAAGCGATGCAGGAGTATACAGATATTCCGCAGACGGCTACATAATAGAAGGGATTTCAAGCACTACAGTTACGGGCGGGGCAGGAGCAGTGCCAATACTGCCGCAATCGCCTGCCGAACAGACTCCGCAAGGGGGAACCGCTTCTTCAGCCCCAAGCGTATTAGGTTTGGCGGCGCTTTGCAGTCTGCCGATAATGGCGCTTATAGGGCTTGCTGTGCTTGCCGTAATCGCATACTATTACATGAAGGGAAAGAAAAGAAGGGGAGTCTAAATCCCCCTTTTCGCCATCTTCTGCGCTTCAGGAATAGCGTCTATCTCAATTCCCTTCATAGGCTCTCCAAGCCCTTCCGAAACTCTCGCAAGCAAATCCGCATCCGTAAAATGAGCCACTGCCTCCACAATCGCGCCTGCCCTCTTTTTCGGCTCCGAAGATTTGAAGATTCCGCTTCCGACAAACACTCCGTCGCATCCTAATTGCATGCACAAAGCCGCGTCTGCCGGGGTGGCAATCCCTCCAGCGGCAAAATTCACTACCGGGAGGCGCCCCAACTCTCTTGTCTTTTTCACAATTTCAATCCCAACACGCTCCCGCTTGGCGTATTCCTGCATCTCCCCGTCGCTCATTTTTGTCAAATCACTTATCTCCCTATTCACCGTTTTAATATGCTTCACCGCTTCCACTATATTTCCGGTTCCCGCCTCTCCCTTCGTTCTAATCATTGCCGCGCCTTCCTCTATTCTCCTTAACGCTTCTCCTAAATTCCGCGCGCCGCATACAAAAGGCACTCCAAATTTCTTCTTGTCAATATGCGCCTCCATGTCCGCAGGGGTCAATACCTCGCTCTCATCAATATAATCAACTTTCAAAGCTTCCAGAATCTGCGCCTCAACAAAATGCCCAATCCTGACTTTCGCCATTAGAGGAATGGAAACAGATGCCCGAATCCCCTTTATCATGAGGGGGTCGCTCATCCTTGCTACCCCTCCCTGCGCCCTTATGTCCGCAGGCACACGCTCTAAAGCCATCACCGCAACCGCTCCCGCTTCTTGAGCTATTTTGGCATGCTCGGCGCTAACAACATCCATTATTACCCCGCCTTTGAGCATTTTCGCGAGGCCTTCTTTCAGTAACGGCGTTCCCTTTTCCACGCAGGTATTGGGCAGGCAATACTTTTAACTCTTTTTTGGCGGCAAAACAGCTACTGAAGCGACCGCATCCACATCTTTTTGCGTGAAGCCGACGCTTTCGTACGAGTGAGCGCAATAGGCTTCTTCAAAATAGCTTACCGGGCGAAAAACCACATCTCCATCTGGCTTATTCCTAAAGTAATGACTATACATCGGATGCCTCTTGGGAAGGCTAATTCCCTTTCCTGGGATTTCCAGCACCAGTATTCTTCTATCCATCTCTTTTATTGCCTGAAGCGCCCTGCCGATTCTTCTTATCGCCATGCCCATGTCAAAACCAAAGAAACCCGCAATTTTTTCCGCAAACCGCCAGCATTCGCCGGCTTTTTTCAGCACCTTTTCAAATGTCTCTTTCAAGTCGGAATAATACGATTTGGAAATGAGTATGCCAGTTCTGTCCACCCTCCAACAATCACAAACTTCAAAGAAGCTTTCGTTCTCATCTCTTTGTGGATACGCGTGGAGTTCAATAATCATTGAAAAGGGATTTGCAGAAAGGCATTTTTGCGCGAATCCGACCCGGTAATAATAATCTATGAGGGTAAACACCCCGCTTATAACCTCATTGTGTTCACAGTCCTCGGGAACCATAACGTTCTTTCTCAGCTCATTACTCCAGTCTCCCTGTCCGTATAATCCATCTATCTTGACAAATCTGTTTTCATCCATTTTCCAGCCCAGCCTCCTGACCTCCAGCGGATTTGCCTTCTGAACCTCCACGCCCCTCTCAACGAGCCTGTCCCCAAGCGCTTTCATAAAGGGGGAGGCGACCTGCCTTTCATTTGCGTGAGGGATGGCAAGGAAGACCTTCTGGGGGCGGTTTCCCCGCCTTTTTCTGTAAATCTCAACATCGCTAAAAATAGGGCTTCTTAAGCAAAGACGTATACCTAATCCTAGTTCAACCATATTTTTTTTATAACTCCGGGAGTATTTAAACCTTCCCATCTTACTTACCCAATCACCACGCTTAAAAACACCTCAAAACTCCTTCCCAAACAGGCACCTTTATATATCTCCTCCGCATATAAACTATCAGTCAATTTCACGAGATAAAAAACCCTTGGTTTTTTAGATTTGACCGCAAGGTCAAACAGATAAAATCAGTGGAAAGCAAGGCATCAAAAAACACCAAATATTAGTGCAAGATTTAGCCTACGGGATGGGCATTAAAATGGAAGAAAAAAATCACGATTACACTGCAAAAGACATACAGGTATTGGAAGGGCTGGAAGCGGTAAGGAAGCGCCCTGCTATGTACATAGGGGACACTTCTTCAGGCGGCTTCCACCATTTAGTGTATGAAGTTATAGACAATTCCATAGACGAGGCGCAGGCAGGCTTCTGCACCAAAATAACCGTAAAGCTGCTGCCGGCAGGAGAGGCTGAAATCTCCGACAACGGAAGGGGCATCCCTACCGACATCCACCCAAAACTAAACAAAAGCGCGCTTGAAATCATCTCCACAACTCTGCACGCAGGAGGGAAATTTGACAACAAGGCATACAAAGTATCCGGAGGACTGCATGGAGTCGGCTTGTCGGTGGTAAATGCCTTATCTGAAAAATTCCAAATGAGAGTAAAGCGCGATGGCAAAACTCATTTCTTTGAGTGCTCAAGGGGAAAGCGGCTTGCAGAAGTTAAAGTGATAGGAGAGGCGCAGGACACAGGCACTTCAGTTCTTTTCAAGCCGGACCATGAAATCTTCTCAATAAACGAATTCTCCTACGAAACCCTCGAGAACCGCTTAAGGGAGCTTGCATTCCTGAATAAGGGGCTGACGATTGAATTCTCCGATGAGCGGGACGCGGAGAAAAAGAAAAGCGAAGCCTTCCATTACGAAGGGGGGCTGGAAGAATTCGTCAAATATATAAACCGCAACAAGGAGCCCCTTCATCAGACAATCTATTTTGAAAAGCAGGAGGGCGCGGTGATAGTTGAGCTTGCCTTGCAGTACACCTCCACCTACAATGAAAACGTCTTTTCCTTTGCGAACAACATAAACACGCATGAGGGCGGCTTCCATTTAGCCGGGTTCAAGAGCGCCCTAACAAGGTCCGCAAACGATTATGCGAAAACCAATAATTTAGTGAAAAACGGGGGCAAGCTCTCCGGGGACGATTTGAAGGAAGGATTAGCCGCAGTCATTTCGGTAAAGCTTCCCAATCCTCAATTTGAGGGGCAGACAAAAACAAAGCTCGGCAATTTTGAAATAAAGGGAATAGTCGACTCAATAGTTTATGAAAAGCTGAAAGCCTATTTTGAGGAGAATCCGCCTGACGCGCGCGCGGTAATTTCAAAGGCGCTGTTTGCATTGCAGGCAAGGGAAGCCGCGCAGAAGGCAAAAGACTTAATCAGAAGGAAAAGCGCCCTCGAAGGCTCTGTTTTGCCCGGAAAGCTTGCAGACTGCTCCGAGCGCGACCCGGCTTTATGCGAAATTTATATCGTTGAAGGCGACAGTGCGGGCGGGAGCAGCAAACAAGGAAGAGACAGACGGTTTCAGGCAATCCTTCCCTTAAGGGGGAAAATACTGAATGTAGAAAAAGCGCAAATCAATAAAATTCTCTCAAGCAACGAAATACGCAATTTAATTACCGCACTTGGCACGAACTTCGGAGATGAATTCAACCTCTCCAAACTGCGCTACCATAAGATAATCGTCATGACGGATGCTGACGTCGATGGCGCACACATACGAACCCTTCTTTTAACACTTTTCTACCGCCACATGAAGGAGCTTGTTGAGCGCGGCTTCATTTACATTGCGCGCCCCCCTCTTTACAAACTAAAGAAGGGAAAAACCGAAATATACGTTTACAGCGATTCGGAGAAAGACAAACTGCTTTCGCAGATGGGCAGCGACGTTTCCGTGCAAAGGTACAAGGGGCTTGGAGAAATGAACCCACGGCAATTATGGGAAACCACCATGAACCCGCAAAACAGGATGTTTTACAGAGTGGCTGTTGAGGATGCGGTAAAGGCAGATGAGCTTTTCACCATCCTTATGGGGGAAGTGGTGGAACCGAGGAAGAAATTCATAGAGGAACATGCATTGGAAGTGAAAAATCTGGATGTATAATTGAGTGATTGATATGGCAGAAGAAAAAGCAAGCAACCTTGTTGTGTGATTGATATGGCAGAAGAAAAACAAAACGAAAGCGGCACCACTCTCCGCCTCCTTGAAAAGGAGATGGAAACCTCCTACATGGATTATGCCATGAGCGTTATCGTGGGAAGGGCGCTGCCTGACGTGCGCGACGGGCTCAAACCTGTGCACAGGCGAATTCTTTATGCAATGAACGAGCTTGGCATGACGCACGATAAGCCGCACAAGAAAAGCGCGCGCGTAGTAGGAGAAGTTCTTGGTAAATTCCATCCCCACGGGGATAGTGCCATATATGACAGTCTCGTTAGGATGGCGCAGGATTTTTCCCTGCGATATCCCCTTATAGACGGGCAGGGAAATTTCGGTTCGGTTGATGCCGACCCTCCGGCAGCCATGAGGTACACCGAGGCAAGAATGTCAAAAATATCCGACGAGCTCCTCTGCGACATAGAAAAGGAAACGGTTTCCTTCACCCCGAACTTTGACGCCTCATTGCAGGAGCCTACCGTGCTCCCTTCAAAAATACCTAATTTACTGATAAACGGCTCTTCAGGCATTGCCGTCGGGATGGCAACCAACATTCCCCCCTACAACCTGGGGGAAACCGTGGATGCGCTTGTGGCGCTCATAGATTCGCCCCAAATTTCCAACGAAGAGCTAATCAATCTGATTCCGGGACCCGACTTTCCCACCGGCGCACAGATACTCGGAAGGGGCGGATGCGCCTCCTCCTTTGCCACAGGAAGAGGCTCGATGCGCATGCGCGCGGTTGCCGAAATAAAAGAGCAGAAGAAAACAGGGAAAAAACTCATAGAAATTACCGAACTTCCCTACCAGGTGAACAAGGCGCAATTAATAGAGCATATTGCCACTCTCGTAAATGAGAAAAAACTGGAAGGGATTTCGGATGTAAACGACCGCTCGGACCGCGAAGGAATGTGCATAGAAATTGAAATAAAGAAAAATGCCGATGCAAACATAGTGCTGAACCAGCTTTATGCGCACACCGCGCTTGAGAGCTCATTCGGCGCAATCAACCTGGCGCTTGTTGACGGGAAGCCCAAAGTGCTTCCCATTCCCGACATGCTGCGCGAATTCATAAAGCACCGCCAGCAGGTTGTAAGAAAACGCTCCCTGTTTGAACTTGCACGCGCAGAAGAGCGCTCCCATATACTTGAAGGGCTCAAAATAGCGCTTTCAAACATAGATGCAATAGTGAAAGCGATAAAAAGCTCAAAGAATGCGCAGGCAGCAAAAGAACTCCTCATGCCAAACTTTTCCCTTTCCGAAAAGCAGGCAAACGCGATACTTGAGATGAAGCTTGCCAGGCTTACTTCCCTTGAGCAGGAGAAGATAGTGCAGGAGCATGCCGAATTGCAGAAAACGATAAAATGGCTCAAGGAAGTGCTTGCTGACGAGCAGAAGATATTGGAAATAATAAAGAAGGAATCTCTCGAGGTAAAGGAGAAATATGCGGATGAGAGGCGCACCAAGATAGTTGAGTTTGAAGGCGACCTTGAGGTAGAGGATTTGATTGCGGATGAGAAGGTTGCAGTCATCATCACCCAATCCGATTACATAAAACGCATCCCCCTTTCCGAATACCGCACGCAGAAGAGGGGCGGGAAGGGAGTGATAGGCACCGAAACAAAGGAAGAGGACATAGCAAAGGACATTCTCATCGCCTCCACGCACGATTACCTTCTCTTCTTTACCGATAAGGGAACGGTGCACTGGTTGAAGGTTTATCGCATCCCAAGTGCGGGAAGATACGCCATGGGGCGCTCCATTGTGAATTTGCTTGAGGTGGAAAATGAGAAAATCGCTTCCTGGCTTCCGGTGCGCGAATTCAAGGAGGAGGACAGCATACTCATGGCTACTGAAAAGGGGATGGTAAAGAAAAGCGGCATAATGGAATACTCCCGCCCGAGAAAGGGAGGCATTATTGCAATCAGCTTAAAGGAAAACGACAGGCTTATTTCTGTGCGAAAAACAGATGGGAAGCGCCACATACTGCTTGCAACGCGCAAGGGATACGCCATAAAATTCGCCGAAGAGGATGTGCGCGAGATAGGAAGGACAGGGCAGGGAGTCATAGGGATAAGACTGGAAGAGGATGATGCGGTTATAGGGATGGCAGTAAATGACCGCCCTACACTTCTCACACTTACGGAGAATGGCTTTGGGAAGCGCACTTCTTTAGAGGAGTATAGATTGCAAGGGAGAGGCGGATATGGGGTATACAGCATAAAGACAACAGACCGCAATGGAAAAGCAATTGACATACGCACAGTTTCCGATACTGATGAGCTGTTCCTGATAAGCTCGCGGGGAAAAGTGATACGCACCCCTGCTTCGGACATTTCCGTAATTGGAAGGAATACCGCAGGCGTGCGCATAATGCGCCTTGAGGAAGGGGAGAAAGTTGCGGCTGTCGCAAGGCTGATTAGGGAAGGGGAAGAGGAAAAGGAAGAGGGGAAAAAGGAAGAAGAGCAGCCAAAAAGCGGAAACGGAAAGGATGAGGGGAAAGAAGAGAAAAAGCAGCCGGAAGATGGAATGGAAGAAGGGCAGACAAAAAACGAAAAGGAAGAAAAAAAAGAGGAAAAACCGCAGCTAGAAAAGAAAAAAGATGATGACGGAATAATAGTGCTTTAAATTTTCACTCCTTCTCCCTTCAACAATTCCCTTTTTCTTTTTATTCCGCCCTTTCCTGAATACCCCCCAACCTCCCCATCGCTCCTTATCACCCTATGGCAAGGTATTTTCACAGGAAAAGGATTCTTTGCCAGCGCATTCGCAACCGCCCTATACGCATTCGGCTTTCCAATGGCAACTGCAACCTGCTTATAACTTTTCGTTTCCC
Source organism: Candidatus Micrarchaeota archaeon CG1_02_47_40 (assembly GCA_001871475.1). Taxonomy (GTDB): domain Archaea; phylum Micrarchaeota; class Micrarchaeia; order Anstonellales; family CG1-02-47-40; genus CG1-02-47-40. The sequence continues at coordinate 61,471 of MNVE01000015.1, forward strand.
CTCTTGGTATCTTTGCGCACTCCGCAAGCACTTTTTTCTCAAAATCAGTCAATTTCTTTTCCATCAGCCACAGCACCCTTGAAACCAAAATGAAATACGCCAATATCAATGCTCCGCTCAATGCAAATCCCGCCCCAAAGCCAAACAAACTAACCGCCACTCCGCAAAGCACAAGTGCAACTGAAGAGAAAATGTGCGATGGCACGTGCATTATCCCTACATCTGCTGCAACTTCCCTGCTTTTCTGCGTTCCAAAAGCCAGCATATTCTCCCAGGTAATGCTAAAGAAGCCGTCCCCGATTCCCATAATCAGTATGGCAGGCATCTCAAACCCCCTCGCATTCACAAGCGCCAGCCCGCAAGGTAAAATACCGCGCCAAAAATGCACAGCTTCCTCCCCTTCCATCCCTTCCTCATCAAAACCCAGACAAGCGCCGCCGAAGCAAGATAATAAAGCGCAACCGCGCTCCCAATCTGCCAGTAATCAAATCCGGCTGCGGAAAGGTAAAGCGGAAACAGAAGGGAAAGCACTAAAGTAGTAGCAGGCAATCCGGGTATAAGACAAAGCATCGCTTTTATTGTAGTCGCATCTTTCTTCCTTACATCCAGCCTTCCGAATACCCGCCTTATGCTTTCCCGCTTAAACCATCCGCTTCCTATTGCAAAACTCAATGCAAACGCGAAAAGCGGCACCCCCCCAAACAAGAAAAAAGAAGCGTTTGCCAAAATTGACAAGGCAGAAAGCGTCGGAGAGCTGTTTTCTATTGCCAAAGACTTCGACTTCTACAACTCCCTCCTTGATAGATTGCACTCCGACTTCCAAAAAGCAATGGAAGAATACAAGAGATGGTTGCAGGAAACCGAATCAAAATCAACTGATAAAGAAGGGGCAAAAAAAGACGAAACAACAGCAAAAATCGTAATGACTGTAAGAGCGAGAGCGTGAAAACTTATTTTGGATAAACCGCAGCGAGAGGCTGATCGTAGGTTTGAACTTCCCCGTTGTCTAAAATACGGATGACTGCTGGTTTTTTCCAATTAGGGTCAGAAACTACTACTTCGCCAAGACTAGTTATATTAACTTTTGGATTAACAGGTAATGGATAACTTTCAGTGGGGTCTAGAGAACACCTTATTTCTCCTTTTTTATCAGATATAACTACTAGCGCAGTTGTTGTTACAAATGCAAATACTCCATTTCTTTCAGCTTTGTCAAAAGTATAATTTGCTGGAAGTGGCGGAACTAAATCAGACGATATGGTTCCTACCATTATTTCCAATGGTGCGCCATAATATGTAGTGTCAGATTCGTTACTTACTCCAACCACAATAAGTCCTTTCATCCCTACATCCATCACTATATAATATTTGTAGCCTTTAGCCTCTATTCCCTCAACTATCTTTGCATTTTCAGAAAATCTTTCTATACCTAGTTGCTTGAGATCTAATGGTTTAGTTGTAATATCGAGTATATTTGTCATAATCGTTGTAGTGCCGGCAAGGGGGCTTATCCATCCCATAACTCCGTTTTTTCCCTTGTACTGCTCCTGAAGCGGAGCAATTTTATATCCGCCCCAAGGCTCTTCTCCAAACACATTAGTTATAGATACAGCCGTCTTAGGATTTGTAAATATTTTCGGAATATTCACAGTTATCGGGAGCAACACTCCCAATCCAATTGCTCCTGCGACTGTCAAATTCCTTAAATTTTTTGATTTTAGCATTCTTTGGAAAAATCTAGGCTTTATGGCTTTAGGCACACTCTCGTTCTTACCTGCAATGGCATATTTCTTCATATCAAAACACCAAATACTACATATATAGACTATATGGAAGTATTTATACCTATTGTTTGAACTTTTTTTTGAGAAAATAGGGGAAATAACGCGGTTTATGGTGTTTTTTAAAAAAATAGAGGCAAAAACAAGCCAAAATCTAGAACTCGTTGTTTTTGCGGTAATGTCAAGGAATAAAAAGTTTAGGTGTGAAAAAAGAAAATATGTCAATCGGGGCATTTAAAGAAGAAAAGGAAAACTCACGGGAGAAAGACATCCTCGCCACCATCTCCGACCTAACCACGAGAGCAAAGAAATGCGGTCTTTTTGAAGATTTGTCTCCTTACATCTCAAACCTCAAAACAGACAACCCAAAAATCGTAGAGAAGCTGGTTGCGGGATACAAGTTATATTTGGAAAAACTAACCAGCAAGCTTGAAAATCTAACACCCGAAAAGAGCGCCAATTACATAGAAATGAGAAACCTTTTTCTAAAAGAAATGCAAGATGTCAAAGAGCTTTTAAACGGATTAGAGACTGGAAACAGAAAAATCTTAACAAACGATCAGCATCACACCCAACCGCTGGCGGTTCTATTCATACAGGAAACCGGAGCCAAATTAGTGGATGAACTGGTTGCCAACAAAAAAATAACCAAAGAGAAAGGAGAAGAAATAAAGAAAGAGATTTACAAACAAAACGATGTCGGAGGCTTATTCCAGATAGCTGAAAAATACGGTATTCTCAATCCCCTCCTTGAAAGGATGAAGTTGGATTACCAAAAAGCAATGGAAGAATACAAGAAGCTTATGCAGGAAGCGGAAGGCAAAAAAGAGAAAGAAGCGTCAAAACCTCCTTCAATTCCTCCAGCAGGGCAGACGGCGCAGAAAACCGCAGACGCGCTGACCCGCAGGACCTCAAAAGCGGTTGCCGGCAAATTCAAGCCAAAGCAGGACGAAGAAGAAACGCCTGCCTAATTCTTCCCAGATGATTTTTATTGCTAAAGGTTTGCACTGCCAATGAACACTTTCGTTCATTGCTAATGAACACCCGCTCAAGAATAAGCAGAAAATCATTTATATAGCCGATTTTATGAAAGCGGTGATTTCACAAAATGGATATTTGAAAGAATTCCGCCTTTAACCCGTTCACCTTTTCCGAAGCTTCAGGAAATAAAGCGCAATCGCAGCGCAAATAAGGAGCATGACCGCTCCGCCGAGGCATATGGGCATGGCTGCAAAAGGCGCAGGCGCTGCCTGCAGCCCTCCAAGATCGTATTCATCCTCAAACATTTCCGGGGACGGCCGGCAGTCGGAAAGGCAGCCGAATGCGTTTTCTCCTTCTTCGCATATCCTGTTGCCGCTGCATATCCCTCTCTCCGGCAATTTCTTTCGGAATATAACGGCGTCCTCATGCGTAATCACAAGGGCATCTGCGCTGTCAGAGTAGTTCAGCCTGAAGCTTTGGGTGGAATAATCAATGGGCTGCGGGGGGTCGGAAAGAAGAATGAAAGTCGGCTCAAACTCCAAGGCGTCAATTTCCTTTCCCCCAGCATCAAGCACCGCAATCCGATAACTGCCGGCGTCCTCCCGAAAATGTCCGCGCCATCCTTCGCCCACATCCAGCGCAGTCAGGCTGACCGCGTCGTTTTTGTCCATGTCAAAGCGGATGAAAATTGCCTCTGCCGAAAGGAAAGGCATAAGAAGGCACAAAATAACCAAAACGGCAATTGTTTTTTCCATCAATCACACCTCAAATTCGGGTTTTTTGCCAGATGCTCCAGGCTCGCCTCATCATGGTAGCGGGGTCCTGGGGCGTCAGCCAAGCGCCAGCAGAATCAAGAAAAGACAGGGCGTTTTTCTTTCCATGCCGTCCTTCTCTTGTTTTTTGTTTTTAATACGGTGCATTCGGCATTTTGTTTTATTCCGCAGAAAAAGGGGGCATATTCCGTAAATCAAAAATTAACAGGGCAAATTTCAAAAAAGACGCCGTAGGTTTATCAAAAATAACCGCCTTGTTTTACAATCCGCGGATTTAAACGGCGTTTTTTGGCTCAAACCAGCCGCCTAATCCCGCTTCTCAAGCCAATCACCCGAACATGCTGTCAAAAAACCCCTTCTCCTTTCTAACCTTGTCCAGCTTTTTCACAGCCTCCTTCTCCTCCTTCCCGAGGTTCGTGGGAGTCTGCACAACCGCCCTTACGTACTCGTCTCCCCTTCCCCCTCTTATTGCAGGCATCCCCTCCCCTTTCAGCCTGAAGAGAGTATGCGTCTGCGTGCCTGCAGGCACCTTCAGCTTTGCCCTCTCCCCCAAAACAGTCGGCACCTCAATCTCCCCTCCCAAAGCCGCCTGGGCAAAGGAAATGGGCACATCAAGGTAAATGTCATCCCCTTCCCTTTTGAAGAGCTTGTGCTCCTTCACATGCACCACTACGAACAAATCCCCGTTTCCATCCCTCCCAAACTCCCCCATGCCGGACAAGCGCAGATGCTGTCCCTCATCCACTCCTTCCGGGATGCTTATTTCCACTTCCTCTGTTTTCCTTACCCTTCCCCTTCCATCGCAGAAATGGCAGGGAGAAGCTATCTCTTTTCCCGCTCCTCCGCAATTTGAGCAAGTAGAAGTTGAAACGAACCTTCCAAAGGGCCCCATCTGTTTCATTGACTGCACATAGCCGCTTCCGCGGCAGGAAGAGCAGGTTTTAATGTCGCTTTTGCTTTTAGCCCCCAATCCGCCGCACTTTTCGCACTCCACGTTATGCGGAATGCTTATCTTCTTCTTAATCCCTTTAGCCGCTTCCTCAAGCGTTATTTCCAGGTCATACTGCAAATCCGCACCCGTATCCCTCCTTCTTCTCCTTCTCCCCCCTCCGAAAAAAGAGGAGAAAACATCCTCAAATCCTCCTGCTCCGAACTCCCCGAAAATATCCTCAAAATCAGCTCCCCTGAAAATATCCTCCTGCGTGTATCTCTGGTCAAAGCCGGCATGCCCGTAAGCGTCATAATTCTTTCTCTTCCCCTCATCCGAAAGCACCGCGTATGCTTCGGAAATCTCCTTGAATTTCTCCTCCGCCCCGGTTTCCTTATTCCTGTCAGGGTGGAATTTCAGCGCAAGAATTCTGTAAGCCTTCTTTATTTCCTCCTTGCTTGCGCTTTTGGAAACT
>MNVE01000005.1 GCA_001871475.1 Candidatus Micrarchaeota archaeon CG1_02_47_40
AGTGAATGAAAAAACAATGACAGGCACAGGGCAGCTTCCGAAATTTAAAGAAGAGCTCTACAAGTGCGCTGATGATGACTTATACTTAATACCTACTGCGGAAGTGCCGCTCACCAACCTCTTTTCAGGAGAAACACTCAAGGAAGAGGAACTTCCCATAAGAATTTGCGCCCTAACCCCCTGCTTCAGAAGAGAGGCAGGCGCTTACCAAAAAGACATAAAGGGATTGATACGCCAGCACCAGTTTGACAAGGTGGAGCTGGTAAAATTATGCACCCCTGAAAACTCATTTGAGGAGCTTGAAAAGCTCGCAGGGGATGCAGAATATGTTTTGCAAAAGCTGGGGCTGCCATACCGAATAATCGAACTGTGCACCGGCGATTTGGGATTTGCTTCCGCAAAAACCTATGATTTGGAGGTGTGGCTTCCTTCTCAAGATAAATACAGGGAAATCTCCTCCTGTTCAAACTGCACTGACTTTCAGGCAATACGCGCAAACATACGCTACTGGAAAGGGGGAAAGCCAGCGCATTTGCACACCTTAAACGGCTCTGGCATTGCAGTAGGAAGGGCGCTCATTGCAGTTGTAGAAAATTATCAGGATGAAGAGGGAATAGCAATACCCGCGCCATTGCAGGACTTCATGCAGTGCAAGAAGATAGATTACAAGTGAATATTCTAATTTTTTAGCAACGAGGCAAACTTTAATAAGGGCGCAAAGCCAACCAAATAGCAGATGCAGTGATTGCCATGAAAATAGAAGATATTAAAAAGAAAATTCTTCCTGTGCTTAGAAGGCACGACATCAAAAAGGCAGGCATATTCGGCTCTGTTGCAGAAGGCGATATGAAAAAAAACAGCGACATTGACATTCTCGTCGAGATTAAAAGGGATTTGAGCCTTCTCGGATTTATCGGCTTGGAGATGGAGCTGGAAAAGGCTCTCAAAAGAAAGGTGGATTTAGTTGAGTACTGCGCCATTCACCCGCTCCTGCGCAGGCAGATACTCCGGCAGGAGGTCAGGATAATATGAAAGAAGGCAAGATTTTCCTACTTCACATTCTTGACAGCATAAAGAATATTTACTCATTTTCTGAAGAGCTGACTAAAGAGGAGTTTTTGAAAGACAGGCTAAGGCAAAGTGCCATAATACGGGAGCTTGAGATTATAGGAGAAGCGAGCAAAAACCTCCCCAAAGATTTTACTGGTAAATACCAAGATGTAAACTGGACGGAAATTGCCGGGATGCGGGACAAACTGATTCACCATTACTTTGGGTTGAATCTTGAACGAGTATGGAAAGTCGTTGAGGACGACCTGCCGGTTTTGGAGGAGAAAATAAAGGAAATCCTTGAGAAATTGAAATAGCAGATTAACTCTTGTCAGATTTGCATTTCTCCAAACTGCAATCTTCTTCAAAACTCCGCAAACCGCTTTCCTGTCCGCCTCAAATCTCAATCTCCAGCGCCCCCTCAAAAACCTGCAAACCGCTTCTCCCTTCAAATCGCAATCTCCCAATCTTCTTCAAAAATCTTCACAAACTCTTCAACCACCTTCCCGCTTACAAATACTCCTGCCTCCCTGTTGGTCGTAATGGCGCTCTCGGAAAAATTTATGCTCCCCACAAGCACTCTTTCCCCATCCACTATCAAAAATTTTGAGTGCGTGCGGGAGAATTTCCCGCTTGCCCATCTGCACTCAACCCCGTTCTTCTGCATCTGCTCAAACAAACTCTCCATCTTATCGCTTTGCGCGCTCTTTTCCATTATCACCCTTACTCTCACCCCTCTTTCCTTTGCCTCAATGAGTGCATCAGCAACCTTACTGCTCGTGAAAACATACATTTCGCAGTCTATCGTTTTCTGCGCCGATGAAATGAAGGAAACTATTCTTCCTTCCGAATCCGGCGAGAATACTGTTTCAACCGCATTCGCGCCAAAATAAGGGAGAATCACATGCGGGAAAAGAAAGAGAATGAGAAGAAATGCGCAAAATGAGAATACTGCGCCTAGCAAAAATGCACCCGCAACTCTTCCTTCACTTTCCCCAAAACTCTTCAAGTGAGCGCACCTCTATCTTGCTTTCCTTTGCCGCCCTAAGCCCCTCGGCAAGTGCAAACGCCGCCTCAAGGTTTGTTATGCAGGGAATGTTGCTTTCAATTGACGCCCTGCGTATCTTAAACCCATCCGTCTGCGCATTCTTTCCCCTTGATGGGGTGTTTATCACAAGGTTTATCATGCCGCTTTTTATGCAGGAGAGCACGTCAGGCTCCCCTTTCCCTGCCTTGTTCAGCACGAAAGCATTTCCAATCCCCTTGGCAGTCCCTTCAGTAGCGCATACGAAAAAACCAAGCGAGGAAAATTTTCGTGCAAGCTCCCCTCCCTCCCCCTGGTGCTCTTTTTTCAGGCTGATTAGCACCACCCCCCTCAAGGGCATTTTCATATTCGCCGCAAGCATTGATTTGTAATAAGCGATGCCAAACTCCCTATCCATTCCCATTGTTTCCCCGGTGCTCTTCATCTCGGGCCCGAGCACGAAATCAACGCCAGGCAGCTTCTGAAACGGAAACACCACGCTTTTCACTGAATAGTAAGATACTTTCGGGGGAGAGGGAAGCGAAAACTCGGAAAGCTTCCTCCCAAGAATTATTTTCGTCGCTATCTTTGCAATAGGGATGCCCGTTGCCTTGCTCAAAAACGGGATTGTGCGCGAGGCGCGCGGGTTTGCCTCAAGCACATACACTACATCATCCTTCACAATATACTGTATGTTTATCGCGCCGACGTTTTTTATCGCAAGCGCAATCCTCCTTGAGCACTCAAGTATTTCCTCCTGCACCTCTTTTTTCAGCTTTACCGGCGGGAAAACCGCGCTGGCATCTCCTGAATGCACTCCTGCCCTTTCAATATGCTCCATCATCCCGGCAGTGAAAAGCCCGCTCTCATCCGACACCCCGTCTATCTCGCACTCAAGCGCCCTTTCTATATACTTGTCTATAAGCACGGGATGGCTGCGCGACACTTCAACCGATTCCGCAATATATTTCTTAAGCTCATCATCAGAGTAAATTACTCTCATCGCCCTTCCCGCAATCACATAGCTAGGCCTGACTATCACCGGGTAAGTTATCCTGTTTGCAATCAAGAGTGCATCCCTTTCATTCAGTGCGGTTCCGTTTTGCGGCTGGCGTATTCCCAATCCCTCAAGCAATTTTTTGAATCTCTCCCTATCCTCCGCAATATCAATCCCTTCATTCTGCGTCCCCAGTATTCTCACTCCTTCTTTTGAGAGAGGTTCCGCAAGATTGATGGCAGTCTGCCCGCCAAACTGCACAATCACGCCAAGGGGCGCTTCCCGCTCAATTACATTCATCACGTCTTCAAAAGTCAGCGGCTCAAAGTACAGCCTGTCCGAGGCGTCAAAATCAGTGCTTATCGTTTCGGGGTTGTTGTTTATCATTATGGACTCATATCCCTCTTCCCGCAATGCAAAGGAGGCGTGGCAGCAGCAGTAATCAAATTCTATCCCCTGTCCTATCCTAATGGGGCCGGAGCCGATTACTACTACTTTCTTCTTTTTTTGTGCGCTTTCTTTTATTTCATCTTTTTTCCTTCCTTCCCTTACTTGCGCTTTGCCATCAGCCCCGCCTTCATCTTTTTCCTTTCCTTCCCCTACTTCATTTTTTTCACTATCTCCTCTTATCCTATCTTCATTCCCATAATCATTGCTTCCATCTTTCTTCCCCTCTCCCCTTACTTCATTCCCACTTTCATAAGTGGAATAATAATAAGGGGTTTTCGCGTCAAACTCCGCAGCGCACGTATCCACCATCTTATACGTAGGGAGTATGCCGAGCTCCTTTCTCATTCCCCTTATTTCCATTTCGCTTTTTCCACAACGCCCTCCTATTCCCTCATCGGAAAAGCCAAGCTGTTTTGCCTCAAAAAGAATCTCGCGCGAGAGTGTGTTGCATTGCGCCAACTTCCTTTCCATTCCAACTATAACTTCCATTTTCCGCAAAAACCATTCGTTTATTCCTGTTAGAGAATGAATCCTTTCCACCTTCCACTCCCTGCGCAGCGCCTCAAATATTGCAAACAGCCGTAAATCAGTGGGGCGTGTCAGGTGCTCCTCTATTTTCCCCTCTTCAATTTCAGGTATTTTTATCTCAAGGGAGCGCACCGCTTTTTGCAGCGACTCCTCAAAGCTCCTGCCTATTGCCATCACTTCCCCGGTGCTTTTCATCTGCGTGCCAATCGTGCGCGAGCACTCGCCCATCTTGTCAAACGGCCAGCGGGGTATTTTCACCACCGCATAATCAAGCGCAGGCTCAAAGGCAGCTGAAGTGGTGCGCGTAATCATATTTTTCACTTCATGCAAAGCGCACCCAAGCGCCAATTTTGCCGCAACCCTCGCAATAGGATAACCTGTCGCCTTTGAGGCAAGCGCGCTTGAACGGGAAAGCCGCGGGTTCACCTCAACAACCGCATACTCGCCGTTTTTCTGGTTTAGGGCAAATTGCACGTTGCATCCTCCCACCACCCCAAGCGCATTCACTATCGCAATAGCTGAGCTTCGCAGTTTTTGGTAATCCTTGTCTGAAAGCGTCTGGCTTGGCGCAACCACAATGCTTTCCCCGGTATGCACGCCCATCGGGTCAACATTCTCCATGTTGCATATGCATATGCAGTTTCCGCGCGCGTCCCGCACAATCTCATACTCTATTTCCGCCCAGCCTGCCGCGCTCTCTTCAATGAGCACCTGCCCTATCGGGCTTTGCCCCATGCCAAAAGAAAGAAGCGGCTCAAATTCCGCCATGCTGTTTGCCCTTCCCCCTCCGGTCCCCCCAAGAGTATAAGCAGGGCGCAGGATAACCGGGAAAGGAACCTCCTGCAAAAACCTCTCCGCCTCCAAAAATGAGGAAACTGCGGCGCTGCGCAGATAAGGCTGGCTGATTTTTTTCAGCAAACGCTTGAATTTCTTCCTATCCTCTGCCATTTCTATTGATTCAATGCCGGTGCCAATCATCCTTACTCCAAACCTTTCAAGCACCCCCTTCTTCCCAAGCTCAACAGCCAAATTAAGTCCGGTCTGCCCGCCCATCGTTGCGATAAGCGCATCGGGCTTTTCTTTTTCAATTATTTTCTCAAGGAATGCCAAAGAAAGCGGCTCAATATATATAACATCCGCAATTTCTCTGTCGGTTTGTATGGTCGCGGGGTTGGAATTCACCAGCACCACCTTCACCCCTTCCTCGCGCAGGCTGGTGCAGCATTGCGAGCCGGAATAATCAAACTCCGCCGACTGCCCTATAATTATCGGGCCCGAGCCGATTACCAGCACTTTTTTTATACTTTCATCCTTAGGCATTCCTCAACCAGCTCCCCTTTCCAATTTTTTATACTTTCATCCTTAAGCATTCCCCAATCAGCTTCCATTTCCAATTTTTTTATACTCCCGTCCCTAGGCATCCCTTCAAACGACTCTTTTTCCACTTTACTTCTTCCCAAGAAGATACAACATGAGCGCTTTCTGCGCGTGAAGCCTGTTTTCCGCCTCGTCAAAAACAACCGACTGCAATCCGTCTATCACTTCGGTTGCCACCTCCTCCCCGCGGTGCGCAGGCAGGCAGTGCATGAAGATGGCGTCCTTTTTCGCCTTTTCCATCACTTTAGCATTTACCTGGAAAGGCATATACAGTTTCAATCTGTGCTCCTTCTCCTTTTCCTGCCCCATTGACACCCAGGTGTCCGTGCAAATCACATCCGCATCCTGCGCCGCCTCAATCACATTATGCGAAACAACCACATTTGAAAATGCGCGGGCAGATGCAAGGTACTGCTGATTTATCTGGCATTCCTTCGGGCAGGCAAGCACCACCTGCATGCCGAACATCGCGCAGCCCACCATGAGCGTGTTTGCCATATTAAAGCCGCAATCCCCGACAAACACGAATTTTGCCCCTTTCTTCAGCTTTCCCTTCTCCTTCATCGTGAGCAAATCCGCAAGCGCCTGGCAGGGATGGTCAATATCGGTAAGCCCGTTAATCACCGGCACCCTTGAGCCCCGCGCAATCTCCTCCAAATCCATGTGCTTGTACAATCTTGCCATTATCATGTCGCAATACCTTCCCATCACCGCGCCCGTATCATACATGGATTCCCCCCGTGCAATCTGCGTTGAGGAAAAATCAATAAAGAGCGCATGCCCTCCAAGCTGCGCCATTCCCGCCTCAAAAGACACTCTCGTTCTTGTGGAGGCTTTCTCAAAAAGCATTGCAAGCGTTTTATTCTGCAGCGAGTTATTTACCTTTCCCGCCTTATGCTCCTCCTTCAGCTTTTGCGCAAGGAAGAGTATTTCCTCAATCTGCTTCTGGTTCAGGTCCGATATTCTAAGCACGTCCATGTTTATCCCTCCTCCAAATATTTTGCAAATTTATCAAACAGGAATTCTGAATCATGCGGGCCCGGCGAGCCTTCGGGATGGTACTGCACTGAAAATATGGGAAGAGATTTGTGCGCCAGCCCCTCATTCGTCCCGTCATTTAAGTTTACATGTGTTTCTTCAAACTCGCTTTCCAAGCCTTCTGCATCAACCGCATAACCGTGATTCTGGCTTGTTATAAACACCTTTCCCGCCCGCTTCTCAAGCACCGGCTGGTTTGCCCCCCTGTGCCCGAATTTCAGCTTATAAGTTTTCGCGCCCGCCGCCTGCCCCAGCAGCTGATGCCCCAGGCACACTCCGAAAATGGGAAAATCAAAAAGCCGTTTTATTGTTTCTGAAATTCCCGTCAGCCTTGCCGGGTCCCCTGGCCCGTTTGAAATTACGATTCCATCAGGCTCAAGGGAGCGTATTTCTTTTTCTTCAGTAAAAGCCGGCACCACATGCACTCCCATTCCCCTTTGCACAAGCTTCTGCACTATGCTTCTTTTCACCCCGCAGTCTATCAACACCACTTTCTTCCCTTCTCTTTCATCCTTATTTACCCCCTCAACAATCTTCCCTTCTCTTCCATTCGTTTTTATTCCATCAACAAAATACTCCTTTTTAGTGCTTACCTTGCTTACAAAATCCGTTCCCGAATAATCAATCTCCTGCGCCATTTTCTGCAGTTCCCCCAAGTCCGCTTCCTCTCCTCCTTCCTCATAAGTCTGCATTGCGGCAGGCATCACTCCCTTCGCCCGTATTCTCCTTACAATTTTTCTTGTGTCAATGCCGCTTATGCCCGGCACCCCTTCCCCATAGAGGAATTCATGAAGTGATTTTTTCGCATTGCGGTGCGAGTAAGCAAAAGACTCCTCGCGCACGCAAAACCCAAGCGCATGCACCTTCTCACTTTCAAAAGAAGTTTCATCTATGCCATAATTTCCAATAAGGGGATAGCTCATGAGAAGCATCTGCCCTGCGTATGAGGGGTCGCTTAACGCCTCCTGATAACCTGTCATAGAAGTGTTGAAAACAAGCTCGCCCGCCCTCTTTTCGCAGGCGCCAAATCCCTTGCCGTAATAAGCAGTGCCATCAGATAGCACGAGAACTGACTTTAATTTTTTGTCATTCACCTTGAACCCAAAACTACTGTTTGTGCGGATAAGCTTAAAAAACAAGGAGGCGGAAAATGAATTTAATGGGCAAAAAAATGTTATGGGGAGGGCGCTTTTCCTCATCTCCGAAAGAAAAACTTCTCAAATACAATAGCGGAGAGAATGCGCAGCTTGACTCCCTCCTCATTCCCTACGATATACAAGGAAGCATCGCGCACGTGAAGATGCTGCAAAAGCAGAAGATACTCTCTGCCAGCGAGGCAGGCGCGATACTATCTGCTCTGAAAAAAGTGCTGCAAAACTACAAGGAAGGGAAATTCACCCTCAACCCGTCTTTGGAAGACGTGCACATGAACGTTGAGGCGGAAGTTACAAGGCTTACTCCGCACGGAAAAAAAATGCACACTGCACGCTCGCGCAATGACCAGGTGATACTGGACACGCGCCTCTATATGCGCGAGGAGATAATCCGTATTGCAGAGCTTCTGCTCTCCCTATGCAAATCGCTTGAGTCGCTCAAACAGCGCTCCTCCCCATTTCCCGCGTACACGCACACGCGCATCGCACAGCCAATAACCCTTTCTTACTGGAGCGAGAGCTTCCAGCAGTCTTTCCTGCGCGACTTTGAACGCCTGCTTTCCCTCTACTCGCGCGCTAACATCAACCCTCTGGGTGCGTGCGCAGTAGCCGGCACGGGCTGGAGCATAGACCGCGCATACACTGCCAAACTGCTTGGCTTTGAGGGAGTGCAGGAAAATGCGCATGACGTTTCCACATCAAGAGGGGAATTGGAAGGAGAAATGCTTTTCGTGCTCGCAGAAATAATGATAAAGCTTTCCCGCATCTCGGAAGAGCTTATTTTTCTCTCGCAAAAGGGGCTTGTTTCACTTCCGGATGAATACTGCACGGGCTCCTCCATAATGCCGCAGAAGAAAAATGCGGACTTTTTAGAGATAATGCGCGCCCGCTCCTCCCGCCTTATCGGCAGCTTAACCGCAATCCTTTCAATACAAAAAGGCCTCATCTCCGGCTACAATTCGGATTCACAGGAAACAAAACCGTTGCTTTTTTCCTCAATAGACATTGCAAAAGGCTCCCTTGAAATAATGGCGGACGCGCTTTTGAGCATGGAAACTGACAAGGCTGCAATACTGAAAGAATTGGAAAATGGTTACGCATGCGCCACAGAACTGGCTGATTTATTGGCAAAAAAAGGCGTTCCCTTCCGCAGTGCGCATGAAATAACTGGAGAGATTGTAAAGGAGTGCATAAAAAAGGGAATCTGGCTTTTAAAGCTTGATGCAAATGCAATTTCAAAAAAAGCAGGCGTGAAACTTTTGCAGAATGAACTTTCTTCCGCACTTTCGCCTGACAAAACCCGCGAAACTCGCTTCAAAACCGCGCCGCTTGCGCTTTCACAATACGAAGGGAAAATAAGGGAAATGAAAAAGAAGATTAATTTACTTTGGGGAGTGTGAAACGTATGGCAAAATACCTTGACTTGGGATTGCGCATTTTTGGAGGTTGTCTGCTTTTGGCACTTCTTCTGATTCTGTTTGTTGCGCTTGCACCTATTTTAGGCGTTATACCAGAATCGCCGGAGGCTAATACCGGACAGCCCATAGCCATGTTCATTAACGGCGCGTTACCCATCATCGTAATGCTTTTGTTGCTGCTTTCTCCGCTTATTCTCGTCTTATCAGTATGGGCTGAAATATTCAAGGCAAAAAACGACAAAACCTGGAAAATCATCTGGTTTGCAGTTTCACTGCTTTGGTTCATATTCCCATTGCTTGGACTCCTTGGCCTGATACTCTATTACTTTATAGGAAGAAAAGAAATGAAAGAGTAAGCTAAACCTGCCCCTTTAGGCTTCCTGCAATCATTGCAAAGACTGTTCCTGCCACCGCGCCCACCAAAAGCCCGATGTGCATTTCATAACGGTAGGGAATGATGAACGTAGTCACAATTATTCCGAGAGCCGCACCTCCAACCACTGAATATGCAAGCAGCTTGTCAAAGCCCATTACTTTTGCATCTGCCTTTCTTTTCACCATAAATGATGCACCCCACCCAAAAGAAGAGCAGGAACTATAAAAAGGTTGCGGAGCCAAGAAGTTGCCGATGCTTGCCGAATTTATAGTCCTATTCAGAGAGTCGCTTGAAATCGTTCTGATAGTGGGCATCATGCTTGCCTGCCTTCGCAAAACCGGAAACCACGGGCAGGAGAAGCATGTATGGCTTGGAACGGCTGCCGGAATAATCATCAGCATCGCATTTGCAGTTGCACTCAAATTCTTCTTTGGGGGATTTGGAGAATCAGAAGCTCTTTTTGAAGGGCTGTTCATGGTGCTTGCCTGTGCGCTTGTCAGCTGGTTTCTGCTTTGGGTTCTCGCTCAAGGGAATATTGCAGAAGGGATAAGAAGCGAGATAAAAGCGAAGACATGTTCCGCAAACCCGCAGGCGCTTTTTTTCACCGTCTTAATAGCGGTTCTGCGCGAAGGGATAGAAACGGTTCTTTTCGTTTTCGGGATTTACTTCTCCACGGGTTCGCTCTCGCTTGTTTCATCAGTGCTCGGGATTGCGGCTGCCATAACCGCCGGAGTTGTCTTTTTCTTCTTCTCGGCAAAGCTGGACATCTCAACTTTTTTTAAGCTGACCACCGTGCTCCTCGTTCTTCTTGCTGCCGGGCTTCTCTCGCAGGGGGTGCACGAGCTTCAGGAGGCTGGGGTTCTTCCAACTTACATGGCGCACATCTATGACATTAATCCGCCTCAAAATCCGGACGGCACCTACCCATTGCTGCATGAAAAGGGCTATTTTGGAAGCATCCTCAAAGGGCTTGTAGGATACGACGGCAATCCAAGCATAGAGCAGGTTATCGCCTATCTCGGCTACTTAGCCGGATTTTTTGTTTTATACAAGGGGCATAAGCAATAGCGTCAGTGCTCAAGATCTTCGTGACGCTTCTGCTTGACCTTGTGGTCAAGTCTTAACGGCTTCGCCGTTAATCGCGTCACGTCTCCTGACCCCTTCGCTCATAAGAATTCGCTCAGTGCTCAAGATCTTCATCATCTGCCTGGGGTCTCTGAGGTCCCAGGCTCAGGAATACCTCGATATCATCAATGCGAAAGATTAGGCATTTACTTCTTATAAACGTTCTTCAGCCACATGCCCTTAAGGAATGGGAGAGTAAGGGTTGAAAGGAAATAAGCAACCGCCGGCACAAGCGCGGAAAGCACCGCGTTTTCGGCGTTTATGGAGTAAAGAAAAACAAGCGCTACCGCATATATTGCAATTCCTACCGCTCCTCTTCTATGCAGGCTCGTTTCCCATGCCTTGTCTGCCTCAACTCGGGCGTTTCGTTCCTTTATTTTCTCCAGCTCTTTTTGCAAATTCATCAAATCATCCGATTATATCTCACATTCCTCCTGCTCCTTTCATTTCCATCTCAACCGAATATCGCTCCCATCCCGACTTCAGCGCCGGCTTCCTCTTCCTCAATTTTTGCAATAATCTTTTGCGCTGCTTCCTCCTTCACCTCGCTTGCAAGCGCCCCCAGCTTCTCCTTTGCAAACGCAAAAAACTTCCCCTCCTCGCTTTTTAGGTAGAGGTAGCACTTTGCCGCATCTTCCTCCAAAGCGGAGCCGTCTTTGAGCTTATACCCGTTCCTTGCAAAGGAAATTTCTCCGTATGGGTCAGCTTCAAGTATCTTCTTCACTTCACCTTTTTTCGCACTTTCAATTTCATATATTTTTATCATTTTTTTCACCCTTTTTTATGAATAAAAAGCCCCCGGGGAGATTTATCCAAATTCACCCTTTCTTTTTGGGGGGGTGAAGCCCTTAGGGGGGGCAAAGCCCCCCATATGGGTTTGAACTCCCGACTTCTTGTTTACGAAACAAGCGCTCTGCCGCTGAGCTACGGAGGCACGGATAAATTATGAAAGGAGGTTTTCTTTAAGCTTACTGCTTCCAAAAAGGGAGCATCCGAGGCAATTATAAAAATAAAAACGCCGAGGAGGATTGAGCAAACCGCAAGGTTTGCGAGAGATTTGGCTCCAAAGAGCCAAACTCCGAGGCAATCGTAAAAATAAAAAAACGCCGAGGAGGAGATATGTTCAGTTTCACCCTCCTTTTTTAGAGGGGGCGGAATCCTCAACACCCAATCTTTTCTTGGGGGGTTGAAGCCCTCAAGGGGGGATGTGCCCCCCTTATGGGTTTGAACTCCCAATCCCGTGAGGGACCAGTTTTCTCTCCCATAGCCCCCTTTTCTTTTGAAAAAGAAAAGGGTGCTAAATGGTTTTACCCCCCAAAAGAAAACCATTACAGTTTCCTCTTGTTTAGGGGGGTTGAGACCTCAAGGGGGGATGCACCCCCCTTAGGTTTCGAGACTGGCGCACTACCGGATTATGCGACCTCGGCGCGATAACGACAATATTTTAGCTCCGAATACCCTTAATAATATTAATGAAGAAGCCAAATGCGGTGTTTTTGATGAAACCTCTAATTGTTTTGAATTTGAAAACATACTCCGAATCAACCGGAAAGGGAGCGGTGAAGCTTTGCGAGATTGCAAGAGAAGTCTCAAAAGAAACAGGAGTGCGAATTATATGCTGCCCCCAAACGGTTGATTTACGGGAATGCGCAAAAACCGGCTGCGAAATCTTCTCACAGGGGGCAGAATCATTTGAGTTCGGTGCACACACAGGCGCAAACCTTCCTTCCGCGCTAAAAGATGCAGGGGCAAAAGGAATAATGCTCAATCACGCGGAAAGAAAAATGAAAAAAGAAGAAATTGAAGCAACGGTTTCACTCGCTCACAAACTGAAACTGGAAACACTCATCTGCTCGGCAAATCCTTCCGAGACTGATATGGCTGCAAGAATAAATCCCGATTATATTGCAGTTGAGCCTCCCGAATTAATAGGAACAGGTATTTCAGTTTCTGCTGCCAAACCCGAAGTAATTACCGATACGATAAAGCAGGTAAAATCAATCGCCAACATACCCGTCCTCTGCGGCGCAGGCATTTCAAACGCTTCTGATGTGAAAAAGGCAATCCAGCTGGGGACGGTTGGAGTTTTGCTTGCATCTGCATACGTAAAGGCAAAAGAGCCGAAAAAGCTTCTGCAAGAGATGGCAAAAGCGTGCCAATAAACACCTAATTCTTTATCCTAATAAAAAATGTGTTGGAAGTGTCAAATCCGCCTCCCCTGACATTCCCCTCAAATTTCTCAATCAGATTCCTAATGTCTTCTGGTCTTTTTTCCAAGGCATGCCATTTGCTTAAAAATTCATTGTAAAGTTCTTCAATTTTTTTCTTGCGTGTCATGCAAAAACTAGAAGAACCGACGACCGCACTCACAGTTTCCCCGCTCAAAATGCGAAAAAGTTGCACCTTTGCCAACTCCCGCGCCTTCTTATAATCCAATCCGCTGGTCTTTGATAATTTTCTTGCAAGCCTTTCAAAAGAATCAGCAAACTGCGGCCATTTTCTTTCAGCACTTCTTTGCAGAGTCGTACGCATTATACCCACCATTTGCTTCACTGCACCTGATAAATAATCGGCCTCTTTGAAATAAGCATATTCATTGAAAGCTTTCTGAAAGGCATCCCTTCCGTAAGTGAGTTTATTTCCTGCGCCAATTCATCCGCACTCATCTGCTTCTTCTCCTCTTCCTTCCTCCTCCTAACGCCGACTGCAATTTTTTCTTCAGCCACTTCCTTGTCCCCAACCACTACTATATACGGCACCCACTCCTTCTGCGCTTCCCGCAACCTCTTCCCTAAAGTTTCCTGCCTCTCATCCACATCCACGCGAACATTCTTCTGTGTCAATTCCTCCGCCACCTTCAATGCATATTCCGCGTGCTTGTCCGAAACAGGCACAACTCTCACCTGTGTTGGCGAAAGCCACAATGGTAGAACAGCCTTCTCCCCTTTCTGCATCCTCAACGCCTCCGCTTCAAGCAGAGCATACACTACTCTTTCAATGCTTCCTGAAATTGATGCATGCAATATAAGCGGTCTTTTTCTCTGCCCCTGCGCATCCGTGTAAAATATATCATAAGTATCAGCATTCTCAACATCAATCTGCACCGTGGAAAGCGCGCTTGCCTTATCCATGCAGTCCACGAAGTTAAATTCAAATTTCGTAATGAAGTAAGCATACCTCTCCTTGAACATTTCCACAAAGAACGGTTTTCCAAACTTCTTTGCAAGGGAAACATACCACTCCTTGTGCTCATTGAAAAAATCCTCCTGTATCCTAAAACCTACTTCCACATCCACGTCAATGCCTGCCAGCCACTCCTGCGCCTTTTCAAACTGGGAGGCAAACTCTCTTTTAGCGCTTTCCGTGTCCGCGCAGAGGGTGTGCATGTCTGGCATAGTAAACGCCCTCATTCTCTTCAAGCCTGCCAATTCCCCTGACTGCTCCCTCCTGAACGAATACCTTGTAAGCTCAAACATTTTCAGCGGCAAATTCTTATAAGAAATCACCGTGTCATGCGCCATCAAAAACTGCCCAAAGCAGGCGGCAAAGCGCAGGAAATAACTCTTATCATCCGATAATACGGTATACTGCCTTGCGGGAAACCTGTTCAAATATTTCTTCAGTGCGGGGTGCTCAAAATCATACATGAGCGGGGTTTCCACTTCCATCCCCCCGTAATTTACGCAACACTCCGTAATAGACTGCTCAAGCAATCTCTTAATCAGCGTCCCGTTCGGGTACCATCTCAAATTCCCGCAATCCGAGCCAGGCTCGTAATCGGAAATATTATGCTCCTTCATCAATTTTATGTGCGGCGGCTCCTTGTCATAAGCGCGCACCTTGCTCATCTCGTAATTTGCAAACTTTTTTAAATTCTGGAATTTTGAGAAATCAAACTTCTCCGGCTCGTGCAGATTTCCCTCCAAATCCATTATGTAATATTTCTTTGCAAGCTTGTCTTCTGCCTTTAAGGAAGCGGAAATCTGGGGTTCTTCCGCCTTTCCCTTCTTCTCCCCTCCCGCACTTATGCTCCGTGACAGTTCGGAGAGAGGATGCCCCTTGCATTTTATATCAAATGACTTATACCAGCCGAAAGGCGCGCGCGAAATTTCCAAACTCGCATCGGAAGAAAACTCCTTTTCCGTTTCCTTCAGCACAGAGAGCGCCACCCCTAAAGAAGAGGGATTCTGCGTCAAATGCACCCAGGGGTAAATGACAATTCTTTTGCATTTCACCTGCTCGGCTATGCTCATCATTTCCTTTGCAGCGGAGGCGGCAGTCCCCTTCACATCCTTGTCCCCCTCTTCCACTGCGCAAAAAGCAACAAGGCATTCCTCCACTCTTATTTTCCCTTTTTTTGCCTCTTCCGCAGAGGTAGTTGCCTTCGTGAGCGCTTCGTATTCAAGGAAATCCGCGTGCACAGTCAGCAGTTTCATGGGAATATTAAGAATGAACAGATATAAAAAATATGGGTTGCAGAATTTACTGCAAAAAGGTGATTTTTAATGAAAAATATTTCTGATGCTATTTGGGAGATTGAGAAGGAAGGGGAAATGAAAGTAAAGGGAATTGCCTTTGGCACCGAGGCGATAGTGAAGAAAATGCAGCAGGGAAGGACGATAGGGCAGCTCAAGAATGTCGCAGCCCTCCCCGGAATACTCAAAGCCGCAATGGTCATGCCTGACGGGCACGAGGGGTACGGCTTTCCGATTGGCGGGGTAGGAGCATTTTCCCTTGAGGAGGGAATAATTTCTCCGGGAGGGGTAGGCTACGACATAAACTGCCTTAAGCAGGGAACGCGCGTTCTTGACGAATTCGGTTCATGGAGAAGGATAGAAGATTTTGGCGGAATTTTCGTTTCTTCGGCAGTTCAAAACGCCAACGGCTTAAGCGTTTCGGTTGCGAAGTTAGAATTGCTTTTGCAGACTCTGAATTCCAACACGAATGAAAAAGAAGGCAGACGCCCTCTTCTTTTCATGGAGAAGGACACAGATGAAACATTGAAGATAACGCTGAAAGGCGGCGAGGAGATAGAATCGACCGCCGACCATCCATTCCTAACAAGAAACGGGATGAAAAACGCGGGCGAACTTGTGGTGGGAGATGAATTGGGGCTGCACCTATTTGAGGGAGTTGAGTATGCAAAGCCGGCAAGCGGATTCATCGAGCCGCAATATTGCGTCGAATTCACTGAAAACGAAAAGGCATTGATGGCAAGCGTATCCCTTTCAATGCTCTCCTCCGATAACAAGGCACTTCCAATCCTTGCGAAAGTTGTCGGCTACCTTACCGGTGACGGAACTCTTTACTCAAGCGGCAAAAAATGGTTTTCGGTCGCATACGGAAAGAAAGAGGACATGGAACAGATGAGAAAAGACCTGGAAAGGATAGGCATCTCATCGCATCTGCACCAACGAACAAAGAATTGCACCATAAATACGCAATACGGACAAAAATCATTCACTTCAACCTCCAGCGAACTGCACATAAAGACAACTGCGTTCGTGAAATTCCTGCATACGCTTGGCGTTCCGAAGGGAAAGAAAACAACGCAGGAATTCGGAGTGCCTGCTTGGATTAAGCGCTCATCGCTTCCGATAAAGCGGCTCTATCTTGCGGGGCTGTTTGGCGCGGAGCTAAGCTCTCCCTCAACCCACACAAAGACAGGTTTCTATTCCCCAATATTTGCGCAAAATAAAAACACCGAATACCTTGATTCAGCAAGGAATTTTGCAATAGAACTCATGGGGCTTCTTTTGGAATTTGGGATAGACTGTACGAAAATAAGCTCAAGAGAGGAAGCTGAAAACAAAGAGGGCAGAGTGCAGAGGGTAAGGCTCCTCATTTCTGCAGATGAAGACAATCTTGCCAAACTATGGGGCAAAATAGGAGCAGAATACTGCCATACAAAGGCAAGAAAGATGCAGATCGCACTTCTTTATTCAAAACTGAAAAAAGCCATGCAAAAAAAGAGAGCTGAAGTTGCTGCAAGAGTAAAAGAACTGAAGAAAAAGGGGCTGAAGCTGAAAGAAACCCAGACACTGCTTGAATGCGCTTACGCAAACAAAAGGTTCATAGAAAGGCACTATTATGAAAATAAAGGGCAGAGAATAACCCTCGATTTTGAGTCTTTTAAGAATTTTTTGGTCAAATCAGAAGGCGATTTTAAGAACCACGGATGCCTTTTCGGCAGGATAGAGAAAATTGAGGAAGTAAGGGAAAAGGCAAAGGTGTATGATTTTGCAATCGAAGGCAATCACAATTTTTTTGCAAACTCCTTCATAGTTTCAAACTGCGGCGTGCGTTTAATCACCACTGAACTCACCCCGCAGGACATTGATGCAAAGAAAAGGGAGCTTGTTGAAAAAATCTTCCGCAACATCCCAAGCGGCGTCGGCTCAAAGGGAAGGATACGCTTGAATGAAAAGGAGCTTGAGGAGGCGCTTGTGCGCGGGGTGGATTGGGCTATTGAAAAGGGATGGGGCACAAAGGAGGATAAGGAGAGATGCGAGGAAGAGGGAAGGATGCAAGGAGCCGAGCCAAATGCGGTTTCCGATACTGCTAAAAAAAGAGGACTGCCCCAATTCGGCACGGTAGGCGCGGGAAACCATTTTGTGGAGATACAGAAAATAGAGGAGATATTTGATGAGCGGATTGCAAAGGCATTTGGATTGGAAAAGGGAAAAGTGGCAATTATGCTGCACTGCGGCTCGCGGGGGTTCGGGCATCAGGTGTGCTCCGATTCCATAAAAGATATGATTTCAGCTTCCCGAAAATACAACATAAAACTGCCTGACATGGAGCTTTGCTGTGCCCCTCTAAACTCACCGGAAGCGGACAAATACACCAAAGGGATGAAGTGCGCGGTTAATTACGCATTTACAAACAGGCACATAATGGGGCACTGGCTGCGCGAAACCTTTGATGAAGTGTTTGGGGGAGGCACAGGGGAAGGAATGCATTTGGTGTATGACGTTTGCCACAATATTGCGAAATTTGAGAAGCACGAGATTGATGGGCAGATGAGGGAAGTATGCGTGCACAGAAAAGGGGCAACGCGCGCCTTCGGTCCGGGAAGAGAGGAAATTCCCTCTATATACAGAGAGGTTGGGCAGCCGGTAATAATACCCGGCTCAATGGGAACCTCTTCCTATATGCTTGCGGGAACGCAAAAAGCGATGGAAATGACCTTCGGCTCCACCTGCCACGGCGCAGGAAGGGAAATGTCGCGCACCGAGGCGATAAGGCAGTTTCGGCAGAGGGACATTGCCGGCGAACTGCTTTCGCAAAAAGGCATAATTGTGCGCGCCACTGAAAGGGAATTGATTGCGGAAGAGGCGCCGGGCGCTTACAAGGATGTTGATGAGGTAGTGAAAAGCGTGGAGCTTGCCGGCATTTCAAAAATAGTCGCAAAGCTTATTCCGATGGCTGTAGTGAAGGGCTGAAAAGCAACTCCTGTCAAGACAGCAATATTTATTAACAAACCCTCCTTATTCTCCTTTAGGTGGCTAGTTTGGAAAAAGAGCAATGGCTTTCCGAGGCAAGGTGGAACATTTCCGTGCTGAAGAGGCACGTATCAAAGGCGCTTGGAAAAGTTGCGCACGCACATTCGCGCGAAAAAGAGGAGATTGTAAATCAGGCATCCGCCATCTTCCAAAAAGCGCATCTTATTTCAGGCAGGGTGCATAATGAGCGAGCGCACAAAACCATGGATGAGGCGCTTGCATTCTCAAGGGACGCGAAAAAAGAACTCGGTTTACTTTCACGCGAGTCAGAGCGCCTCTCAACACGGATACACTCCGAAAAGCTTGCGCACCTGATTGAGCGCAGTGTTTCAGGCATAGGGAAGATGGAAGAAACCATTTCAAAAATGGAATCGCTTTCCGAAGCCGAATTTGCAAAGGAAACGCACACTCTTGCAAGGATGATGGAAGAAGAGAAGGCAAACATCTCCCAGCTTCATTCTATGATTGGAAAGATAAAATGCAACCAAGTTGCACATGCTTTATTTGAGGTGGAAAAGGCAAAGCTGATAATTTCCGAGCTTGAAGCCGACATATCCTCCGTGCGAGCGGCGCTGACAAAAGAAAAGAAAGTGGAGAGGACGGAAATACTCAAGTCGCACATAGTGAATGCAATGGTCGCGGCGCAAAGCGGCAAGCTCCTGATAGATGAGAGAAGCGTTTCCGTGAAAAGCGATTTTAATACAAGAGAAGAGGCATTTTACATGGGGGGGCTTATGCAGGAAGCACTCTCCGGCTTTTTTGAAGGTGAAGGGATGAAGAA
>MNVE01000013.1 GCA_001871475.1 Candidatus Micrarchaeota archaeon CG1_02_47_40
CCAGCAGGAGTTTGGAGAGGTTCCGCAGTCCGCGGTCGGGGTGGTGGCAGAGGAGTCGCAATCGTTATTGCCGAATGGGCAGGTATTCGGGTCGTAGGCACAGCCCTCTATTTCGTCTATCACATCTTCTATGTTTGAGAAGCAGTTTGCATTTGCAGAGCCTCCCACCCCGGTCAGTTTGCCCCATTCGTCGGGGTCTATGCCGGTTCCGCTTTGCGAGGTGATGTCAACGTAATTGGTGTAGCGGTCTTTTTGGTATGCGCCGTAGTCGGTTGTTCCTGAAAATTTGTCGGTGATTGGATAATAGAGCCTGTCCTCCTTGAACTCCTCAAAGGAATCTCCGGTGCCGAAGCGGAAGGTATTTATGAAAAGGGAGGGGGAGGTTTTGAATTCGCGCTGCGTCTTTTTGGTTAACGGCTTGAAATCGCAGGAGGTGGCATACAGCCCTTCGGGTTGGGAAGGATACTCGGTCGCCACGGACTGAATCTGCTGGCTGGTGCCAGGGTCGGCAGAAGAAATGGAGGAGAGATAGTCGGAGAGGGACATTGAGACGCGCTGCGAGTATGACGGCGAGCCGCACACCATTGCGGTGCAGTTCTGGTTTACGCAGGGGTCTGCGGGAACTGCGGCGCATTTTGGTATTTGCGTAAGGTAGCCTTCGGTAGTTTCACAGCCCTCCGGGCACCACCAGAGCACCTGCTCCAGGCAGGCGGAGCGGTCGTTGCAATGGAATGTGCAGTTCTGGCGGATGTAGTTGTCGTCTGCATCGGGAAGGGCAATTTCACCGGAGCAGTCAAGGGATTGTGAAACGCCGGGGGTGGCATTCAAGGTTATGACAGCGCATTGGTAAGCGGAATTGCTCGTATATAACTCTCCTCTCTGCGGACAGCAGCCGGATTGCGTGTTTTGCGAGGCGCAGCCCAGCAATAAGAATAGGAACAGGAAGATGAGCGGGATTATTCCATTCCTCAATCTCATTTAAAGCACCTTTGAAACCATCCTTGTCAGTTCGCCGGCGTCGCCTCCGAGTATGGGCGCAGCCGTGCGTACGAATATGAGCGTCAGGGCAAGAGCGATGAATGGGTAGAACATCGTGCCCACAGTTATCTGCGCTATTTGGGAGGTGAATAGGTCAAGCTGTGCGGAGTTGCCGGAAGCTCCCTGCTCAACCTCCTCCATCAAGGTGGAAACCCCGGAAAAGCCGGGGTAGCAGCTGTTGAAGACCATCGGTGATTCTACGCCTCCGGAAGGAGGGGATTCGCCTCGCACGTATGTTGGGTCCATAACCACTATGAATGCGGGGAGAAGAAAATAAAAACCAAGCGCAGCGGCTATGAACAGCCCGCCTGCCCCGCGCGTTAGGGGAATGGCGCGCAAAAGTATTCCTATCGGGAGGAAGATGGCAAGCATGTTTGCCGAAATGTAATCAAGAATAGAGTATTGCGCGTGAAGGTGTATCAGAAGAGGGGGTATTTTGCTTGCGACAAGGTGCGCGCGCTCAACGTCCCCGTACATCGTCCAGTAGCCGCAGTATGCCTGTATGCCGGCAAAGCTGTAGCAGGTTTGCGACAGCGCCTCTGTCTTTAGGTTGTTGGTAAATATTTCCAGGTGAAGAGCCTCAAGCTCGCTTATTCTTTCCTGGACGCGGCATTTCGCAAACGAAATTGGACTGTCCCCAATCTGCCCTCCTACAGCAGTGAAGGAGTATTGCGTTCCTGCGCACAGCACTGTGGAGCCGCCGCCTATGAGGTAGGTGAAGGTGAAGTAGGCGGCGTAGGAAACGAGGTTTATGAGAAGGATAATGAGTATCGTGGAGGCGACCACCTGCAGGAATTCGGAAATGGCAAAGCGCTTCACATTCTCCAGAGAAAGGGAGCGCCCCAGCATGTAGATGATGGTGAAGAAGAAAAAGCAGGCGGAAACAGCAGCGAGTGCGGTTCCGTACCATCCAAGCCCTTCCCATACTCCGTATAAGCCCTCAATGGAGCCGTAGCCGGTTTGCAAAAAGTAAAGGGGGTTCATCAGATTAGCCTCGCAAGCCGAGACGCGTCAACTTCCTGCCCAAGCAGGCTGGAAACCTGCCCTATGGCGGCAATTATTAGGATGAAATTGAGAGAAGAGAAGAAAACTCCGCCTAAAAAGGAAAGGGAGGACTGCTGTATGAGGCTTGCATCCGCGCCTGTCGTATTGCAGTTGCAGTCATCGTGTTCTGCGTCTGTGCAGGAGCCGGGATGAGTAATTGGCGGGGGGATGATGGAACAGCCGAAGGCAGGGATAGATGGACAGCTGCAAACCACGAGAGTGTTGGTTGTTGTCATTGTGTCATAAACCGGCGGCCATACCAGCCCTTCTATCAGAAGGAGCAGGGGGAAGAATATGCAGAGCACGATTGCAAATCCCAGGAGCGCGCCTCCCAAGCCCCGCATGAAGGGAATTGAGCGCAGGATTACGCCGCAGACGAGGAAGAAGGGGAGGAAGGAGTTGTTGAATGCGTCTCCGGCAAGCATGAATTTGTATAATGAGATTTGGGAGATGACTGTGAGCAGGGAAATCATTGAGGCGTTCATGAACATCCCCAAAGCGCCGAGCATTGCCTGCTCTCCGGAATGCGGGGAGGAGGAGACGCCGCCCCCGCCCAGAAGCCCAAAGAAGGTGGATTCCCACTCGTAATAGACGAGGTCTTTTTCTATCTGCCCCATTCGGGAGCGGATTGCAGAAAAAGAAGAGTAGGAGGTGCTCTGGAGGTAGGAGAGCGTTGCCTCTGCCGCCTGGAAAACGTTTTGGGAAGAGGAAAGCGGTGAAGAGGGGGAAAGGGAGGCGGAAGTCAGCTGGACCGCACCGCCTACGCTTATTGAGCAGAAGGAAAGAAGTATCTGCGAAACCAGAACCAGGATGAGGGCGCTGTAGAGCACTTGGGAGATTTCGTCCCTTGACCAGACAAGGAGCTTCGGGTGGGAAAAAAATTCGCCTGCCATATATGCAAGCGCGATGAGAGCGATTAGCGCGAAGAAGCCTATCGCAGCTGTGGAGAGGAAGGAGCCGTAGTAAAAGGATGGAATGCAGACGGTGGCTTGGGCAAAGGAGATGGAGGAGAATAGGAAAAGGAAGATGAAGATTGCGCTTGCTCTTGTTTTCATTGGGACAGCCTCATCAGGGACGAAACGTCTATGTTTGCGCCCAGTATGGAGGAAAGCCATTGCACGAACATAAGGGTTACTGTCAGGTTGAGCGCTGTCAGGAAGATTGCGCGTATGTAGACTTGGTAGATGATTGGGTCAAAATGATGGAAGCTGATTCCGCTTACCGGAGCGTAACTGCCGGTTATTAAACCGCCGATTGGGCCTACCTGACTGCCATAGCTGAAACTGAAGGGGTCGCATTCAATATCGGAAGGCGCGTATGGAAAGATATCCGATGTGGAAACCGCCATCAGGTAATTGTCGTAATCGGCGTTGGGCGAGCCTGTTTGAAGGGTTTTTGCAAACTGCTCGTGGATTACTTTTTCGCTGAAAATGAACATCAGGGGGAAGATGATGTAAAGCCCTATTGCAAATGCTATCAGAACTCCGCCTGCCTTGCGGGTGAAGTGAAATGTGCGGAAAAAGATTCCAAGGGGGAGAAGCACGCTGAAAGCGTAGAGATTGCCGAATACGATAAGGGAAAGTTCTGCGTTTATGTCCGCAAGCGCCATTGCAAGGGAGGCAACCGCACTGCCTATAACTGAACGGTATGCGCTCAATCCAGAGCAGGTGTTTATGGAGTAGCCAATGCCGAGCAGAGAGCAATAGGCAGATTGGGACGCGGCATCCCCAAGGGAGATGGATATTTGGTTTGCGTCAGAGAGATGCGCGTTGAATTCAGACAGAACCGCAAACGCTGAATCCTGCGCGTACTGCGCAAATGTGGTGGCGGAGCCTGCGCCCGCCGTGCCTGCAAAGGCGGGAAGGAGAGAGGAGTCTATGTAGGAAACGAAACCCGCAAGCACTCCTATCGTGAAGGCGGTGAAAACGAGCTGGAGCAGTTCGTCTTCGGCGTAAGTCTTTAACTGGACACTTGAGACTCCTATGCCAGCCATGTATATGAGGGCGATTAGGGAGACGGAAATGACGAAGGCAATGATTGCTGTGGAGTGCCATGGGGGTGTGCAGCGGCAATTGACGCAGGACTCCCCTTGTGCGCAGGCGGAAAGCCCGGGCTCCCCGCAGGTTTCTCCTGGGTCTGTCTGCTCGTTGCCGCATAGGCTGGGGTTTGCGCCTTCTGCAAATGCCGGCAGGGAAGAGAGTATGAAGAAGAAGAGGAAAATGGAAATTTGTTTGAAGTTCATAATTTTGCCCACCATCATATTATTCTTGCAATGCCGGGTATTTCAACATCCCCTCCGAGGGTTTGGGAGAGGACGCGGATGAATGCGAGGGTTATGACTATGTTGAAGAGGGGCAGGACTATTGCCGGGACAGCAAGCATTCCGGCGTTCTTTGTGTCCGACATGGTGGTTTGCGCGCCTCCTGTTGAAACGAAGCCGGCTGGGGTGAAATCCCTGGAAGCTGAATTCGGAAGGTTGCAAAGCTCAACGCAGTTGGTGCGTATCTGCGGGGCGGTTGTGCAGTCGTCATCGCAGTCCAGGCAGGAGTCGCAGAGAGAGGGAGGCTCTTGCGGAGAGTAGGGCGATTTGCAGTCCGGGGAGCAGGATTGGTCGGAGCAGGAGTCCGGGCAGTTTATGCTGGAAGAGCTGCCTACCCTGCATTCTTTCGGGCATGCACTGCAGGTGTTTGATGTTGGTGAGGGAAGGGGGACTGCAGGATAGTCGGCGCAGACTGCTTCGGTCTGGCGGGTTGCCTGCGGGCAGACCTGATTGTTGGGGCACTCGCTTCCAGGATAGCATGCCTGTGAGGTGCCGGGGCATGTGGGCAGCTGGCAGTCGGCTGGAGAGGGGGAGGGGCAGGAGGAGCCGTCTGGGCAGGTGCTGCCGAGAGAGCAGAGCGAGTTATCGGGGCATACTCTGCCGGGGTCGCAGGTTTCGGTGATGGAAGTGCCTTCTGCGGGAATGGAAAGCTTGCAGTAGGCGGGGCAGCCTTCATTTGTCACGTCATTGTAGTTGCATACAGGAGTATTGCAGTTTGTTCCGAAGAACGCGGAGGATAAAAGCCCCTGAACCCTGCATTGCGGCGGGCAGTCTGCACAAAGGGTTTGGCAGTCAAGCCGTTTTGGGTCCGGCATTCCAAAGCGGCAGGAGTAGCCGCATTGCGTTTCTGTGCAGGCGTCGCAGGCAGTCCATTCCTCCCCTCCGGAGAGTTGGAAATCTTCGGAGGAGGGAATCCGCCACTTGTCTTGGTTGGTTGGGTCATCAGAGTCATAGTAATAGACGCGGCAGAAGTCGGGGCAGGATGAAGAGCAGGAGTCGCTGCAGGAAGGGGAATTGTAGTTTTCGGGGTGTTTTATTGAACAGCCTTCTGTGTAGCAGGAGGAGAGGTATGCGTTGGTGGCGCTTGGATTGGTTGGGGAGTAAACGTCGGGGTTATCTGTTTTTTCGCAGGCGGTTTCCCCGAAGAGAAGCTCAACTTCAGGCACTGGGTCCGCAAGCGCGTCGTTGGAGTAGCAGGTGGTGCGCTCGCGGTAGGGGACGGTGTATTCCGTCGGGGTGACCGTGCTGATGCTGCCGCCCCCGACTTTGCACTCGTCCGGGCAGGAGGCGCAGATTGCACGCACGTTGATTCCTTCTGCCATGTATCCGTAATTGTCTTCGGATTCGTCCAGGAGCGTGCTATTTGTGCAGCCGGGGTTTTGCACCGGGTAAGGAAGCTCGCGGCACATGGAAGGGCAGGAGAACGTGCCTTCGTGCGGGAAGCAGGGGATGGTGCATGTGGGTGGATATGTGGGTGGATAGATGCAGCTCGCTCCAGTATACGGGCATACGCCGGACACGGGGCATACTGCTGTCCCGCAGATTGCTCCTGTTGTGCATTCGTTTCCATTATTTGGGCAGACGCCCTTGCCTTCGCTATCGAAATAATCCTGCGCCCCGCTGCAGGCGCCATTGCAGGGGGGAGTAGTGCCCTCCGAGATGTAATTTTTCGGAGGTTCGTAGGTGCATTCTATCGGGCAGTAGTCGTCAAGGGGCGCGACCATCTGGTCTCCGAATACGGCGACCTTCAGCGTGAACCAGGAGAGCGAGTATGTCAGCGGCCAGACAAGCAGCAAGCCTATTCCGATTGCAAGGAGAAGCCCGCCCAATTTGCGCGAGAAGAAGAAGGTGCGCAGAATCACGCCGTAGAAAAGGAGGACGGAGGCGATTGACCAGCCCTCTGCCGGCGAGGTGGAGGTTATTCTCTGGAGGAAAACCTTCTGCGCATAGAGGCTCGTGTAAATGCCGGAGAGAACCTCAAAATCGTATGAATAACGGTCCGTGTATATTGAGTAGCCGGCGTTTTTTCCATTGAAATATGCGTACCAGAGGGAGTAGATGGAGTTCGTTGACTTGCCCTCGCGCTCGGAGGCTTTTTTTGCGTTTTCAATGGCGTCCAGCGAGGCGCTTTTCATTGAGCTGTCCGTAAGGGAGAGCAGCGAGTCCAGGTAGCATTTGGCGACTGAAACCGCATAGGGCTCGGCTGCCTGCGGGGTGCAGGCAAATTCCCCTTCCTCCACAAGGGAGAGGGTTGTTGAAGAGATGAAGTTGAATACGGCGATTAGGGAAATGATGATGAGAGCAGTCGTGAAGACCTGCGAGAGCTCGCCTGCTGACCATGCTTTCAGCGGAGGCATGTCAAGCCCTATTGAAGCCATGTATGCCAATGTCAGTATCAGAAGGGAGATGAAGAGCGCGATGATGGTCAGGGGCTCCCAGCCGGAAGAGAGCCAGTCGTAAGAAAGAGAAACCTGCGAGAGGGATTGGGAGAAGGGCATGGAGAAGAGTGATAAGAAGAAAAAGAGGAGTGCAAACGCGATGCGGCGCCTCATTCCGACACCCCCCGTATTGCCGCCGCTATTGCGGTAGTGGCGGTGATTATGAGCATTAGGGCGATGTTTGGAAGGAAGACTGCCTGGGGCAGCAGCAGGGCGAAAATTTCAAAGCCAATATAATCGTCCTGCGCTATCGAAGGGGAGGGCATTTCAGCCATCTGCTCCTGTGCATAGGAGGCAAACAGGTAGAACGCCGGGAGGAGCACAAACAATGCGAAGGAGAGGGCGAGAAGGTAGTTGCCCCCCTTTCTTGTGATGGGAAGGGCGCGCAGGAAAAGGGCGAACGCTGCGAATGAGGGCAGTATGGAAGGGATGGCAAGCATCGCCAGAATTTGCGATTGCATCTTCAGGCTGGCGACCATGGGGATAAGCAGGTCGATTGCAAGCTCCTGCGAAGAGGAGTATGCGCGCTTTTCCGTCCCTTTCCCTTCCCCCTTGCCCGTCATAAAGGGCTTTCCGGTGAAAATGACCGTCGTGGAGCTCCCTTGGAGTTTTATGCTGTCTTCGGTAAGCTCGCCCATCATGTCTATCCCTTGTTCGGCGAGGCCGTCAATGTATTCTGAAGCATAGGCAAGCGCGCCCTCTGCTGCAGTTCCGCCGATGAAATTTTCCGCAGTTGAAAGGGAGTTTTCAAGGAAGGCGCCGCCGAGCAGGAGGACCGCGAAAAGGACAGACCAGCCTAAATGCACTGCCTCGTCGCGGAGCCAGACATCCAGGTAGGCGTTTCCGTGAGCGAAGAATTTTGAGTACATGAAGGCGAGCGCCATTAGGAAGATGGTGAGGGCAAAGCCTAGATAAACGAGGGAGTTGATGTCTCCTTCGTCTGCGCAGTCGTCGTCGCAGTATATTGGCTCCGCGCCTTCGCAGATTCCGTTGCCGCATTCATAGGAGGTGATTGCGCAGGTGCAGGAGTATTGGGAGCAGGCGCAGTTTTCAGCTGTGCAGGTTGTTTCGTCTACGATGACCGGCGGGGGGCCTAAACAGGAATTTGGAATGCCCGGGTCGCATTCTTCTCCAGCATCAAGGATGCTGTTTCCGCAGTTTGGCTGGCCCGGGATGGTTTGCTCTGGGGCGATGAAAATGGAACTGCTTTCCGCCTCGCTTGTTTTCGTGGTGCCGGAAAAGTGCAGTTCGGCATAAAAGAGCACGTAGGTGTTTGGAAAGCAGGAATATGAAACGCAGTCAAGCGAGTAGGAGTAGGTTTGCGTTGGGGAAATTGATTGCGAGGAAGAGTAGAGAACCTGCCCGGTGGTTGTGCGCCATTCATAGGAAACGGAGTTTGGAGAGGGATTTGCGATTGTCGGGGTGGAGAGGTATATTTGGAGGGTGGATTGGGCAGTGGCTGGAGAGGGGGCGGCGGAGATGTCGGTCAGCACCGGCGGGGGAAGCGGGAGGATTGTGGTCGGGGGGGAGGAGGCGGTTTGGGAGGCGCCGTCAGAATAGTGAAGGGTGGCTTCAAAATGAACGGATGTGCCTGGAATGCAGAGGGCGCTTGCGTCGCAGGACGAGTAAGGGGGGAGTTCCAGACTGCTCCCGGGGACAATGGTGCCTTGGGTGCCCGTCATCAGCGTATTTGTAGTGCCGCCGTTTACTGCCGTCCATATCCAGTCAAGCGTTTCCGGCTCGGAGTCCGGACTGCCTTCAGGGATGTAAGCGATGACGGACAGGATGTTCGGCTCATACGCCGGGGAGGGAGAGATGGAGCTGACGCTGAAATCCCCGCTGACAATGGCGTTGCAGTTGCAGTTTTGGCAGTTTTCAGAGGGATTTGAACAGGGGCGGTCGTATGCGCAGTCCGCGCTTGAGGGGCACCAGTAGTTGTCGGCGTAGCAGAGGTTGGGAGTGCAGTCTACGGTTCCCGGGGGTTCTATAATGCCTGAACAATCGGTTGTGCACTCATAATCGGTGGGACAGCCATAATCGCTTGTGCAGTCGCCGTTGAAAAGGCAGGTGGCGTCGACGCAGGAAAAATCTTGGGGGCAGGGGTTGTAATAATCGCACCCGATTGCAGATTTTGGCACGCAGGCGGGGGAAATTTGAAACAAGCCATACGTGCATTCTGCGTCGGGATGCGAGTAGATGCCGCAGTTATTATAAAAAGAAGCGCAGTCGGAGTAAATGCAAACGGGGTCTATGTTGATATCAGCGCATTCATAACCATATGGGCAATCTACTAACCCGCATGATGGCGCGGCGTATAGAAGTGAAGCAAGCAGAAGAAAAAGCACGATTGTTTTTTTCTTGTTCATTTTTCTACACCAGCTTGCTTATGCCGTATATCATCGCGTCCCCGCCTATTGCTGAAGAGGTGGCGCGCGTCATTATTATGGTGACGATGATGGTTATGAGAAGGGAGAGGAGGGAGTTTACATAAAGGGCTGCAAGAGGCGGGAGTATTTCCTGTATGAGGGGGTTGTAATAGTCTGAAAGGAACTGCTCCCTTGAGAGGCTTGCATAGTTGTGCAGGGCGGCGCCGTAGTTGCCCGGGAATGCCTGCGTAAAGCCGAGGTAGGCGTATGTTATTATTGTGCGGCAGATTTCAAAGGCTCCCTGCGCTCCGGGAATCAGCAGAAGCGGAGCGCAGGTGACAAGGCTCCAGAACCCTTCCCCGAGCGAGATGAACAGCGCGGTTGTTTTGCTGCAGATTGCACCGGCGGATGGGGGGTTGCCCGGGTTTGCGTCTTCAAGAATGTTTTGGTAATGGGGATATGACCACATGTTGCGCATGTCCAGCTGTTCGCTGCCAAGCGGGTAATATTCAGAGTAGGTTTGCTTTGCGAAAATTATGCCTGCCGGAAACCAGAGGTATGCGCCAAGGCATACTGCTATCAATGTGCCGCCTATTTTCCTTGTGAGCGGGAATGCGCGAAGCACGAACGCTATCGGGAGAAGGAGAGTGGGAATGGTGTTTGAGAAGAATGCAAGGAGGAGCTTTTGTATTTGAAATGCATAGGTTATTTTTGAGAGGTTGTCAAGCGCGGAGTAGATGGGCGGGGAGAGGACGGAAAGCCCGGCAGCCGGGGCTTTCATGTAATAGGTGTTTGTATAAAAGATGATGAGGGGCTTTGAAACGGAGTAGGAGAAGGAGGCGAGCTTTGAGATGTAGAATGAGAATTCGGCAAGGTAGTTGTACGCGCTTACGGAGGAGATTATGAAAAAATCAAGATGCGCCTCGGCAGTTGACTGGATGCTTGTGCCGGGAACTCCCGTCGTTGCCGAAATGAACACGTCCGATGCGCTCATCACTGTCAGCACGGATATGATTATGAAAACCGAGGCGAAAAGCTCTTTTAGCTCGATTTTTGACCAGATGAGGAGGGGGCGCGAAGAGAAGAAGTTTGCAGCCATGTATGCAAGCCCTACAACAAGAATTGCGGAAAAGATGCCTATTCCGAGAATTGCGGTTGAGATGGGAGTTAGGATGATTGGGGAGGGAAAGACAAGAGTAGTTAGGGAAAGAAAGAAAAATAACGGAAGTAAAGCAAAATTCCTTGCAAGCATCTAAAAAGGAATGAAGAGGATATTTAAATTGGTTGCTGGAAGAGAAGAAGATAGTATTTGGACAGAACGAGCGGGAAATTAAATGAGAATTGGAAATCTAAAAATTGGCGGAAAATTTTTCCTCGCGCCCATGTCCGGCTATACGGACATTGCGTTTCGGCACTTGTGCAGGAAATTGGGAGCAGCATGCGTGTTCTGCGAGTTTGTTTCTGCCGAGGGGATTGTTGAAAGCGGAGAGTATGTGAAAAGAGCGCTGAAAAGCGCAAAAAGCGAGAAACCTGTCGGTGTGCAGTTGTTTGGCGGTGATGATAACTTGATGGGAAGGGCGTGTGAAAAAATCTGCGGGATGCTGGAGCGCGGCGCGCGGAGGTTTGATTTGGTTGATTTGAATTTTGGATGTCCATCGCAGAAAGTAGTTGGGGCTGGAGCTGGAGGGGCATTGCTGAAGAAGCCGGAGGAGATTGAAAAAATTGTGCGGGAGTGTGTGAAAAATTCATCCCTGCCGGTTACTGCGAAGATAAGGGCGGGCTGGAGGGGGGCGGAAGAAGCGGTTAAGGTTGCAAAGGTAATTGAAGGGGCTGGAGCAGATGCGATAACAATTCATTGCAGAGTGGTGAAAAAAAGAGAAGAGAATGCTGCGGATTGGAGTGTGATAAAGAAGGTGAAGGAAAGCGTTTCAATCCCGGTGATTGGAAATGGAGGGGTTTATTGCGCGGAAGAAGGAAGGAGAATGCTGGAGGAAACCGGTTGTGATGCGGTGATGATTGCGAGGGGGGCGCTGTATAATCCGTTCATATTTAAGCATCTGCAGAGGGGAGGAAAGGAAAATGAGAATGATGCGTTGGAGGAGAAAAGAACTGCCTTGTGCGAGTATGTTAAACTTGCAAAGAAGTTTGATGTGCTCTCGCTGCAGAGAGTAAGATTGCATGCGATGCAGCTTTGCCATGGCATTGTTGGGGCGAGGGAAATGAGGCCGAAGATAGGAAAGGCAGGAAGTGCTGGGGAGATGGAAGAGATATTTGAAGGGGGAAAAGATTATAAATATTGAGGAACTAATCTTATCAAAAATGATAAGATTGGTGGAATGATGAATAAAAGCGGAATTGACGCACTGAAACGCTATCCGGTATTTGGCATTAAGGATATTGCAAATGTGCTGAAAAAAAGCAGGGAGTATGCGTCCCTGGTTGCGTATAGGCTGAAAAAAAGAGGGGAACTTCAGGAGATTGAAAAGGGAAAATATACTTTTGAGAGCGATCCGTTTGTCGTTGCTTCGTGGATTGTTTGGCCCAGCTATATTTCCTCCTGGGCGGCGTTGAATTATTATAAGATGACGGAGCAGCTGCCGTTCACAATTCATATTATCAGCACGAGAAAGAGGAAGAAAAAAACCGTTTATTTTGGGAATGCGGCAATTGAATTTATAAAAATAAGGCAGAGCGCGTTTCTTGGGTATCGGAGAGTGGGTTATCAGGGGCGTGGGATATTCGTTGCGGAAAAAGAAAAGGCGGTTGTTGATGCGCTTATGGCTAAAAAAATGTCCTTGCCTGAAGCGGCGGAAATCATTAAGGAAAATAGAAGGAAAGTCAGCATCCGCAGATTATATTGTTATGCAAAAAATGCGAGAGGACTGCTCAAAAAATTAAGGAGGGAGCTGGAGGGATAGATAGCATGAGGGAAGTTGTGAAGAGATGCAGATTTGGGGGTGGGTTGAATGATTAGAAAGGAAGAACTGCTGGAGATTGCAAAACTCAAGGGAATCGCGCCCAAGCTTGCGGAATTGGATTATCTGCAGGATATTGCCCTGCTGATTGCAAC
This sequence comes from Candidatus Micrarchaeota archaeon CG1_02_47_40, assembly GCA_001871475.1. GTDB lineage: Archaea > Micrarchaeota > Micrarchaeia > Anstonellales > CG1-02-47-40 > CG1-02-47-40. The sequence continues at coordinate 12,277 of MNVE01000013.1, forward strand.
CGGAGAGTTTGGAGAGCGGCTCGTTTTCAAGGGCGGCACGTGCCTGTATAAAGCATATAAGCTCAATCGCTTCAGTGAGGATTTGGATTTTGGCGCAAGAAAGGGGTTTACGCCCGGGGTGTTTTTCCAGCGGCTGCCGTATTTTTTTAATTTGCTGGATTTGAAGAGCAGGGTGCGAGTGGAGCAGTTTCAGAAGTGCATAAACGTTCGTCTGGAAGTGAACGGCCCTCTTTATGACGGCGGGAGGGAAACTGCAGCGGTTTTGATGTTTAATGTAAGCCTCTGGGAGCGGGTTGTTTTGCCGCCCCTCCAGTTTCCGTATTCTTCGCTTTATCAGGAGGTCAGGCCCTTTGACTTGTTTGTGATGGATGAGAAGGAGATTTTAGCGGAGAAGGTCAGGGCAATTTACGAAAGAAACAAAGCAAGGGATGTGTATGACCTTTGGTATTTGCTAAAGAGAAGGGGCGTGTCGGTTGTCATGGGGCTTGCGAGTAAGAAATTATCTTATGTTGAAATGAAATTTGACAAGGAAGTGTTTTTTGCGAAGATTGATGAGAAAAAACTCGGGTGGGAGAGGGATTTGGCGGGGCTTGTTGGAGGGAAACTGCCACTTTTTGCGCAGGCAAGAAAGGAAATTGAGGAGGCATTTTCCTTTTAAATGTTTGAATGTAAAAGATGGTTCTACGCTCCAGTCTGCTTGTCCTTCGGACAAGTCCTGGAGCTCGAAGACTCGCTCCAGTCTGCTTGTCCTTCGGACAAGTCCTGGAGCTCGAAGACTCGCTCCAGTCTGCTTGTCCTTCGGACAAGTCCTGGAGCTCGAAGACTCGCTCCAGTCTGCTTGTCCT
>MNVE01000008.1 GCA_001871475.1 Candidatus Micrarchaeota archaeon CG1_02_47_40
AATCCGCACCCGTATCCCTCCTTCTTCTCCTTCTCCCCCCTCCGAAAAAAGAGGAGAAAACATCCTCAAATCCTCCTGCTCCGAACTCCCCGAAAATATCCTCAAAATCAGCTCCCCTGAAAATATCCTCCTGCGTGTATCTCTGGTCAAAGCCGGCATGCCCGTAAGCGTCATAATTCTTTCTCTTCCCCTCATCCGAAAGCACCGCGTATGCTTCGGAAATCTCCTTGAATTTCTCCTCCGCCCCGGTTTCCTTATTCCTGTCAGGGTGGAATTTCAGCGCAAGAATTCTGTAAGCCTTCTTTATTTCCTCCTTGCTTGCGCTTTTGGAAACTCCGAGTATTTCGTAATAGTCGCGTTTGGATGGCATTCACTTTACCCTTTTCCTTTATTCTGCCTGTTTGTTGAATTTCTTTTTCTCTCATCAAATCTTTTGCAATTCCACTTTCTCCTTTTTCACTTCTTCTTTTTCCCTTCCCCCTTCTCATCCACTTTCTCATAATCCGCATCCACTACCTTCTCTCCTTTTCCTTCTCCCGCATCCCCGCCTTTTCCTTCTTCTTCATAAGCCGCCTGGCTTCCCCTCTGCGCGCCTGCCTGCTCATAAATCTTCGTGCCAATCTCCTGCAGTTTCTTTGAAAGCGCTTCCTTTTTCTCTTTAATCTCCTCCACTTTCCCTTCTTTCAAAGCTTCCTTTAATTTTTCAGAAGCTTCTTTCACTTCCTTCTTCTGCTCTTCTGAAACTTTCTCCTTCAATTCATCAAGCGTCTTCTCCGATGTATAAATTAACGCCTCCGCCTCATTCTTTTCCTCCACTTCCTCTTTTGCTTTCTTATCAGCTTCAGCAAACTCCTCCGCATCCTTCACTTTCTTCTTAATCTCATCTTCTTTCATCTTATGCGGCGCAACGATTTTGAGTTTCTGCTCTTTTCCCGTTCCCAAGTCTTTAGCGGATACATGAATAATTCCATTTGCATCTATATCAAAAGCCACCTCAATCTGCGGCACTCCGCGCGGAGCAGGAGGTATCCCCATCAAAGTAAACCTCCCAAGCTCAATATTATCCTTTGACATCGCCCTTTCTCCCTGCAATACATGCACATCAACGCTTGTCTGCGAATCAGCAGCAGTGGAGAACACCTGCGTTTTCTTTGAGGGAATGGTGGTATTCCTCTCTATCAATTTAGTAAATACTCCTCCTAATGTTTCTATCCCTAAAGAAAGCGGAGTCACATCAAGAAGGAGCAAATCCTTCACTTCCCCTGAAAGCACTCCTGCCTGTATCGCAGCGCCAACTGCAACGCATTCCATCGGGTCCACTCCTCTTTCAGGGGTTTTTCCGGTAATCCTCTGCACGAATTTCTGCACAATTGGCATTCTTGTCGGTCCTCCAACAAGAATTACTTTTGTTACCTCTCCCGCGCCTATTTTTCCATCAGCAAGGGCTCTTTCCACCGGCTTTTTGCACCTCTCTACAATCGGATTCACCAGCTCCTCCAATTTCGCACGGGTAAGCTGGTGCGTAAAATGCTGCGGGCCGGAGGCATTTGCAGAAAGGAAAGGCAAATTAATGGCGCTCTCAAATACAGTAGAAAGCTCAATTTTTGCCTTTTCCCCGGCTTCTCTTAAGCGCGCAAGCGCCTGCCTGTCATTTTTGAGCTCCACTCCGGTTTCCTTTCTGAATTCGCCTGCCAGATACTCCACTAAAACATTATCCATGTCAGTTCCGCCCAACTGCGTATCACCTGAAGTGCTTTTCACCTCAAACACGTTCCCCCCAAAATCCATTACGGTAACATCAAGGGTTCCGCCCCCAAAGTCAAACACCATGATTTTCTCTTCCGTATTTCCCTTATCCAGCCCGTATGCCAAAGCCGCCGCCGTAGGCTCATTAATTATTCTAACCACTTCCAAGCCTGCAATCTGCCCGGCATCTTTTGTAGCCTGCCTCTGGTTGTCATCAAAATAGGCAGGCACGGTAATTACTGCCTTCTCCACCTTTCCCCCAAGGAAAGCTTCTGCATCCAGCTTTATTTTCTGCAAAATAAATGCTGAAATCTCCTGTGGGGAATATTCTTTTTCATATATTTTATACTTATAATCCGTTCCCATTTTCCTTTTGGCGGCTAACACCGTTCCTTCCGAATTGGTGACTGCCTGCCTTCTTGCCGGCTCCCCCACCAATTTCTTTCCATCTTTAGTGAATGCCACAAAAGAGGGAAAGGATTTCCCGTACTGGCTCGTTCCTTCGGCGCTTGGTATTATGGTGGGTTTTCCTCCCTCTAATACTGCTGCTGCCGAATTTGACGTTCCCAAATCTATTCCTATTATTTTTTCCATTTTTACCATATTTTTCACCTCAATGAAAATTACTCTATCTTTCCCTCCTCTTTTTTACAACGCAAACTTCTCTGCCCGCTTACTTCCCCTCTTTCTTACTCACGCAAACTTTCTGCCTAATTACCTCCTTCCTTCTTGCTCACGCATACTTTCGCATGCCTAATCACTTTCCCCCTAAAGGCATACCCCTCCAGTATAACTTTCGTAATCTTTCCTTCCTCCTCTCCCTTCTCGCTCATAACCGCTTCGTGTAAATTCTCATCAAACTTTCCCTCGCTTCTCACTTTCACCAGCCCTTCCTTCTGCAAAACCCCCCAAACCTTCTGCTTTAGCATTTCAATTCCCTTTCTTGCATTCTCCTCCTTCACCGCTTCCCTAGCCCCCTCCAAATCATCAAGCACAGGCAAAAGCGCGCTTACCGCTTTCTCCTCCCCTATCCGCACCAGCATTCCCTTCTCTTTTTCAATTCTTTTCTTATAATTGTCAAATTCAGCCGCCAGGCGGAGGTATTTTTCCGTCAGTTCTGCGAATTTTTCCTCTTGCGGCTTTTCAGAAGCTTCCGCTTTTTTGGCTTCTTGCGCAGTTTCCTTTCCTTTATCCATATCTTCCAAACCTCCCCTATTCAACGCCAATTCTGACCCATTTTTCTTTCTCTTTATCCTTTGCCTTTCCCTTTCGTTCTTCTCTCTCTTCTTTCCTTCCTCCCCTTCTTCCCTCTTCAATCTCCTTCCTCTCCCCTTCAAAGCTGAAATTCTCATCAATCTCCCTTGCCATCTTCTCAAACTCCTCAAAATCCCTTTCCATTCTCTTTCTCATCCCTTCCACAAGCCCCTCAAAATTGTCAATCACAAGCCGGTATTTCTTCTCCTCCTTCTCCACAACCCCTGCCTTTTCCAGCCTATTCATGTGATAAATGCAAGTAATCCTGTTCAAGCCAGTTTGGCGCGCAAGCTCCGAGCAGCCAATCTCCCTTTCCTCCATCTCCATAAGGCTCTTCATTATCTCCACAAGGGTGGCATCCGTATCCCTTTCAGTGAGCATATTCATTCCCCTGCACAGTCGTATAAGCGGCTCCTCGGGCTCTTCTCTTTTTATTATTCTGATTTTCATTTTTCCTGCGCCTGTTAATAGTTTCTTAACACCTACTTTATGCGGCAAAGAGTTTATAAAGGTTGTTAATACCTTCTTAACACCCTATGCGGGCTATATCAATAAATACGCCCATACAGCACATATGCTTGAAGTGAGTATTATGCGCATTAACAAAGTGGGGCCGATTATGCCGACCGGCAGAAATCTCCCTTCAAATAGAGATTCAGGTTCTAAGGATAATCAGAGGAGAAAGCGCGAAGGAAAAAATGATTCTCAGACAATAATGAAAAAAGCTCTTGCACAAAAAGAGGAAGAACGCCCCGTCTCTTCTAAAAAGGTATAAAAACTCCCTCCCGAATACTCTTCTTATGAAAAATTTTACCCTAACTACTATAAGAAAAGCCGGAAATGCCGCGCTCAAACTTTTCGGCAAATCTTTTAAGGTAAAATACAAAAATTATCAGGATGTTGTCACGAGCGCGGACATCGCCTCCGAGAAAGTGCTAATTTCCGCGATTCGCAAAGCCTATCCAACCCACTCCATCTTGAGCGAGGAAGCCGGAAAAATAAGCAGCTCCTCCTCCTACTGCTGGTATTTAGACCCGCTTGACGGCACGAACAATTTCTTCATGGGTTTGCCGCTATGGGGCGTTTCAATGGCATTGTACAAAGAAAACACCCCTCTTGCAGGCGCTTCCTATTTCCCTCTGCAGAATGAATTGTATTATGCTGAAAAGGGAAAGGGCGCATTCCTGAACGGAAAGAGGATAAGAGTCTCAAAGAAGAAAGATACCCGCTCTTCTTTGCTGGTGTTTGATGACCCGCGCGCCCTTGATTCTTTCCGAACAAAAGAGGGAGATATAAAAGAATTTGCGGATAAATTTTTTGCAGTAAGGGTGTTAGGTTCTGCCTGCTACACCCATGCACTGCTTGCAAAAGGGACGATAGACGCCTGCTTCCACCCCAAACTAAAGCCGGGGGATTTTGCCGCGGGAAAAATACTCATAGAAGAAGCGGGCGGAAGGATAGAAGACGTAGAGAGAAATGAAACTCAAATGGAAAGAAGCGTCCGCTTCCTTGCTACAAACGGGAAGCTGCACGCGAAGATTAAAAGAATGCTGAAATAAAGTGATGCGTATGCTGGATGCGATAATCTCGGAAACAAAAAACTTCCTCAAAAGCGATTTTCACCGCTTTCTGGTGCTCTTTCTCATAGCCGTCGGCGGCTTGGTTTACGTTACGGGCGAATATGAAACCATAACCGTGAAGGATGCCGTGCTTACCCTTGATTTCTTCTACGCGCCGACCTGTCCGCACTGCACGGTGCAGAAGCCCTACAACATCCAGCTGATGCAGAAGTATCCCGGCGTGCAATTCACCTACCACGACATTACAAAACCCCAGGAAGGGGAATACTTCTTCAAAACGCTTCAAAGGCTGAACATTTCGCAGGCAGGCACTCCCACCACCGTAGTCGGGGATTGCTATGTAGTCGGCTTTGGCTCCCCGGAAACTACCGGCGTGGAAATAGAGAAATGCATACAGAAGGGGCTTGGCGAAATATCAAACGGGGCAGGGGGAGTGGTGCATGAGAGCACCGAAGCCTCTTTAGCGGATGAGGAATTCGTTGCTCCGTTTATAGGAAAGATAAAGGTGCGCGAGTACTCCCTGCCGATGCTTGCAGTCGTCCTTGGGCTTATAGACGGCTTCAATCCCTGCGCAATGTGGGTGCTTGTTTATCTGATAGCTCTTGTGATGGATCTCAACGACAGGAGGAAAGTCTGGCTAATAGTAGGCACCTTCGTAATTGCTTCAGGTATTCTTTACTTCCTTTTCATGACTGCCTGGCTCAACCTTTTCCTTGTGATTGGGTATTTGAGGCTTGTAACTGTTGCGGTAGGGGTTATCGCCATCGGAGGAGGGGCGCTCGGGATAAAGGAATTCATAGAAACGAAGGGAAATGTCATCTGCAAGGTTGGGGATGCTGACGAGAAGAAGAAAACCGCAGGCTTGGTGCAGCAGATAGTTTCCTCTCCCCTGAATATCGCCACTCTAACCGCAATAATAATACTCGCATTTGTTGTGAATTCCGTGGAGTTCGTCTGCTCCTCCGCAATTCCCGCCGTATTCACGCAGGTGCTGGCGCTTTCAAATCTTTCTTTCCTTGAGTATTACGGCTACATACTCCTTTATGATTTCTTCTTCATGCTGGATGACCTGATAATATTCGGCCTGGCGGCATTCGCAATCACAAAAAGCGGAGTCGGGGAGAAATACGCGGGCTATTGCAAAGTAATAGGGGGCGCGCTATTGCTTTTAATAGGCTTGATGTTGTTATTTGCGCCGCACATGCTGGTTTAGGGGTGTTTCCTATGATGAAATTTGTACTTACCGGTTTGGGAATGGCTGCTGCCGGGGTGCTTGCGGCTATTTTAGGCATATTCGCAATCTTCTTCTTCGCCATAATAGGCGCGCTGATGGGCGCGATTACCGGTTTCATTTTACAGCTCGTGCCGGTTATAAGCCCCCTTGTAAAGGAAGGCTTTACCGCAATAGGAATCGCCAGCCCCAACCTAACCGCGATAGGCGCGATGCTTGGCTTTGTAGGCGGGTTTTTCAAGGGGAATGCCTGCAACTGCGGGCAGAAATTGTGCAAATAAGAAATGAGGCGGTGTAAATGAACAAATACTTCAAAATGTTTGGCTTTGGTTTGCTTATCTGGCTGATTCCCTTCATTGCAGGCTTCCTTTTCTTTGACGCCTCCACGCAGAAACTCACGATAGATGAAACTTTCTTCAAGTCAATAATGATTGTGCTCTCCTGTTTTGTTGGCGTATTTCTTCTTCTGAAATACTTTGCCAAAGTAAAGGAGAAATATTTGCAGGAAGCTGTCGCCATAAGCATAATCTGGCTTGCGATAAACTGGCTGCTGGATTTTGTAATTCTTCTTCCAATGTCAAAAATGGATGCAGCTACCTATTTCATGCAGATTGGCATGAGATATTTGATGGTGCCGATTATTGCTGTGGGAATGGCAAAGATGAAAGAGGGAAAGTAAAAAGTCAATCCCCCGCCTCTTTAAATATTTTCTTGTCGCAAATAGCAAAGAGAGGTGTATCTATGCTCATTCCACGGCTTGAAAATCACGCCAGAGTGCCAAAGGGCCCGCTAAAAAGTGTAGATTTGACGTGCAACTCATATTTTTACCGCCAACTTTTGAATGATGAGCGCAGGACTTTGTTTGATTACATACTGGACTTTTCAAAGCGCGAGCTTGTCCCAAGAACCTGCGACATCCATACCGGCAAACTCTCTTACTCCGCACTGATTCCCCTTCTTAAGGAATTCTGCTCAATAGGAATACCTACAAAATTAGGCGGGGATGACAATTTCTGCCGTATAGTGGATACTGCCATACTGCACCAAAACTTAGCGTATGGAAGCGCTTCCGCAGCGGCATTCTTTGATGTTGACGGCTTGTTTCCATTTGTGCTCATGCTTGCGGGAAATGAAGAACAGCAGGAGACTTACGTGCGCAAAATAGCAAAGGGTGAAATAATCGGCAGTTATGCCCTCTCGGACATTAATTGCGCGTCTGACGTTGCCAATATGAACTCCCTCACCTTTTCAAAAACGGACAGAGGGTTCGTGCTCAACGGCTCAAAGATTTTCGTGACAAACGGCCCGATTGCGGATTATACGATAGCATTCGCAACTGAAAGCGGAACTGCAACTACTCGCAAGAACATTTCCGCATTCATCGTTCCTGTAAAAAAAGAGGGGGTAAATGGCTTTGTTTCCGAAAAACCTATGGAAAAGATAGGCTGGAGAGGCTCCCCCACCTCAATCATCTCCTTTGATGAGGTTGAGATTCCCAAAGAAAACCTCGTAGGCGAACTGGGGCAGGGGTTTCCAATAGCAGTCACTTCCCTTGCATACGGAAGGGTAAATGTTGCGGCAGAGGCGCTGGGGCTTATGGAAAGAGTTCTTGATGAAGTTATAAAATTCGCACAGACTCGCCCTGCAGTCGGGGCGGCAACGCTTAAGGATACGGAGGTTTTCCAGTATCAGCTAAGCCATATTGCCGAATGCATAGAAGCTGCCCGCGGAATGGTGTACAACGCCGCTTTCCTTGCGGAAAGCACTGATGAAAACGGGAGGATACCCTCATTTGCGATTCAGGCCGCAGCTGCGAAAAGTTTTGCTGCCCAAAGCCTTCTTGATGTTTCAGCGCTCGGCGTTCAGCTGCACGGCGGAAACGGAGTTACTCTTGAATATCCTGTCAGCGTCATTTATGCCGATGCTCCGATTTACTCGCAGATAGAAGGGGCGCTGAACGTCCTTAATATCTGGATAGGCAAAATAATGGCTGGCGGAAAGTAGGCTTTGGTTTTTATTATTCCTCTGCTTAATTTTCCCTATGGATTTGGGATGGGGCAACCCGAAAGCAGGCAAGTTTGCTACTTCTCCAGGCTTGATTACGAGTTCCGGAATTAATGGGCAGAACATAATGGCTGCCGAATGGACTTATTACGTTTCCTTTTCCCCTGCTTTGATTTCAGTGCATATAGGCGGAGGGCTTTCCGATAAGGCAACTTCGGAGAATATAACAAAAAGCAAAGAGTTTGGGGTGAATATTGCTTCAGAAGAGCAGAGCATAATTTGTAGTATTGCAGGCGCAAGCAGCGGAAGGGAAGTGGATAAGATTTCCCTGCTGAAGGAGCTTGGGGTTGAGTTTTATCCCGCGAAGAAGATAAACGCCCTCATGCTTTCCGGCTCTGCTTTAAATGCTGAATGCCGGCTTCTTGAGAGCAGAGTTCTAGGGGACCATACTGCCTTTATCGGAGAAGTCCTTGAAATTGAGAGCAATCCTTTGAAAAAGCCCCTTCTTTACTCCTTTGGGAAGTATTACTCCCTTGGGGAGCAGATTGCAAAGCCGGAGAAAAAAATGATTGAGAGGATAGAGGAGCTGGAGAAAAAATATAGAAAAAAGTAAAATGAATGTCAGCTCCTTCTCTCCAGTTTTAACATATCTGCAAGTATTGCATCAATCGCTTCCATATCCTTCTTCTCAATTTTTCCAAACTTATGAATGAGTCTTTGTTTATCAAGAGACCTCATTTGAAAAACAAGGCATACGCTCTCCTTATCAAGCCCGTTTTCTTTGCTTGGCGCAATTGGATGCGTCCAGGCAAATCTTGCTTTATCCATTTCTCCGGTCAAGGGGAGGATTATCGCTATTGAGGTTTGTTTTACGCCCGCAGCTACAATGCCGGGCCGTTTTCCCTTTTGCTCATGCCCCATCCCCTCAGGCAGGTCAATGAGCCAAATCTCTCCTTTTGAAATCTCAAGCATATTCTCATGCCCATTTTCTTGCATCCTCATCGGCAGCCGCTTCCCAAGGCTTCATTTCTTCCTTCAGGGAATCCAAATCTTTTTCAGTGGGTTTGAAAAGGAGAAGTTTTGCCCTTGAAATTCCAACCGCTATCTCACCTTCCGAATAAAACGGCTTCATTTCCTTGAGTTTTATTGTCGCTTCCTTATTGTCCAAGCCAAGCGTACTGGCAATAAATGCATAAGTCGCGGCAATTTCCAATAAGGATGCTTTCATATCGTGCATTGCTCCCCTGAACTCTTCTATTTTTGAGATTTCTTCTTTTGAGAGTTGGTTTGTGGAAGTTCTTACTTCCACAGACGTGCGCTTTGCGCACGCGGATTCCGTTTTTAGTCCCTCAACAATCTGTTTTTTTGAGTAAAGAAGTTCAGTAAGCTCCCTTGAATACGCCCCCCTTACATAAAGGCTGAATTTAAATCCGCAATCAATTCCCATTAACTCAAGAAGGCAGATAATTTTCTGCATCTTAAGCCGGTTCTCAAAATTATCCACGTTTGGCTTGAAGCCAAGCTCCCTAAAGCAGGCTATTGCCTTATTTATGTCCCTCATTTTCACCACCCAAGTTTATCCATTTTAAAAACCATTCTCTTAATCTTTTGAGTTCCTCTTTTCCTTCCTTTGCTATTGAATAAACAGTCATGTTCCTCTCTTCAACTTTTGCTTCTCCCTCTTGTATATACCCCATCTGAAGAAGGGCCTTTAGATTTGCAAAAAGCACTCCATCTCCAAGCCCGAGCGCCCCTTTCAGTTCTCTGTATTGTGCGGATTCCCGCTCCGGCAATTCATCCAATGAGGAAAGAATGAGAAGCCTTGGAAGGGAAAAAACCTTTGAATTTAGCGCCTTTGAGTCAGAAACTATGTCCGGAAGGCTCGCTGGCATGGTGAATTTATGGGGGAATAGTTTTAAATACTTGTTGCTTTAAAAATAAAGTGAAAGGAAAAGTAACCAACTCAAACAATTTTCAGAATCTCCCTGAAATTTCCCAGCTCAAAATCCGCCTTTTCCTTTGAATTTTTTCCAAGCACCTGCCCGTATTTTGCCAGCGCGGTTTTCATTCCCATCTTTTTAGCTCCCTTAATATCCCTATCGGGATTATCCCCTACGAAAAGCACTTGCGAAGGCTTGAGGCGCAGTTTTTTCAGCAGGAGTTTGAAAGGCATTTCGCTCGGCTTGTGCTTTTGCGTGTCATGGAAAGTCACCACTTCGCTAAAATACTCCTGCAAATTACACAGAATCAGCCTCTGCCAAGCCTTATTTCTTGGAGCGTCCGTAATTACTGCTAATATATACTTCCCCTTCAATTTCGCAAGCGTTTCCCTCACTTGCGGATATGCTTTCATGCACCTGAATTTTTCTTTTAGATACGCGGCAATTCCCGCCTGCTGAATTCTCTCAAACTCATTCTCTTTCAGCTTATATTTCTTCAGCACTTTTGCAAACGTCTTTTGGTGTTCTATGCCATACTCATCATACACTTTGAAAATCTGCGCATACACTTCCTTTTCACTTGCCGGCAATCCCTCCCTTACCATCGCCCTCGCTGACGCTCTCGCAGTCTTTTCCTTCATCCCAAGAAAATCAACAAGCGTATTATCAACATCAAAAGCAATAGCGCTAATCATACTTTTCTTCTCTCTTTCCATTCCTTCAATCTTCATTATGCCTCATTCTCCTTTTCCACTCTTTCAACCGCTTTAATCATAGCTCATGCCCTCGTTTCCCTTTCTTTTTCCGCAATTCCCTCATTCATATTTCATATCTCTTCCCTCTTTCCGCTTTCGCAATTTCCCCAATCATATCTCATACTCCCTCCCTTTTTCCGGCACCATCACGTTTGAATGGATTTTTCTGAACTCCTCTGCATTCTGCGTGTGAATGGGAATTAACACTTTCGGGTTTATCATTCGCACCATCTCCTCCAAATCATGCCTGCTTGCATGCCCGGAGCAGTGTGCATCCTTGTGGAAAGTGACTTTGAAGTGTTTCATCCAATTTTCAAGCACCCTCCTTTCATCCTCCTTATCTTCTCCCTCAAGAAAATGCTCGGATGAAGAATAAACATAATCCGCATTCTTTGGCTGTATGTAAACAAGCTCCATGAGCTTGTTGAAGCTCATGTGCATCACCAGCTTTTTCTGATTCTTGGCAACCTCCTTGTAAGTCGCCATCTTCGGCATGAACTTGCGCTCATAAACAAAATAATCCTTTTCACTGTAGGTGCCGCTTTTTGCCATTCTATAATATACTAAAATATTCTCATCCGTCATCACATCCGGCAAAGTGGGTATTTTCTCCTTCATATTCTCAAGAATATATGCAAATTTGGTGTCAATCACCATCTTTTTCCCATGCTTTACGGCTGCATTGTAGAAAGACATGAACCTGTCAACATTGGACATGGAGAAATAGCCAAAAACAATCCCCTCGGATGCCTTTATTATCTGCTCCACCCTGATTTCCACTTCCGCTTCAGTATAGTTATGCTCCTGTTCGCTTCCCATTCTCGTTCCTTCCATTAACATGGCGTACGGCTTGCACTTTGCGGATTTCTCCACGAACTCCTGTGTCATCCTGCTTTGCGGGCCATGCATGCGCAAATCGCCAGTATAAATTAAAGGTCCGACGCTCGTGTGAATTATGAAACCATACGCTCCTGGAACCGAGTGCTCCACATGTATCGGCTCAATTACTAAGTGCTTTATTTTGATTTTATCTCCTGATTTGAAGAGATTGAGGCTTGCATGCTCGCCTATATTATAGAATTGCGGATATATCGTTCTGTACGTTTCAAGAATTTTGTGCGTTCCATGCCCCATGTAAATCGGAATCTCCTCATCAAGGAATTGAAGATGACTCATATGGTCTGAATGGGAGTGGGAGATGAAAACCGCGTCAATGTCCGGCTTTTCATATTTCAAATCTGTCAATTCAAGCATCCCCTTGCTGTAGAGCTTTTTGACTTTTGGCACCATCCCAAACTCAAAATAGACCTCCAGCCCATTCGCAGCCCTCGGCTGAAGGTATTCGTAGAAATACTCCTCTCCAAAATCAAAGCTCTGCCCAAAATCCAAATAGATTTTCGCATCCTTGTCCGTAAGCAGTATCTTGTTCCCGCCAATTTCATTCGCTCCGCCGTAAAATGTCAAGGAAACCATAAGATTACCTCAAGGACGATTCCTATTGAACTTTGGAAATTCTTTCTTATTTATTTCATATTTGTGAAACAAATCCGCTTCGATAGCGGCTGCGCGATGCAACTCCATTTTGAGATATCTAAACTCATAAGCGATACCCGGATTTTTTACATTTGGTCTGTTTAAAAAATTTTTTATTCGATGGCTGTTTGTTTGCTTTCCGATATAAACAATGGCATTATCCCTTTTCCGTCTAATCTGATATACGATTCCTATGTTTCCCGCCAAGTTTCTGGTTTCTTTTTCATGTTTGTTTTTGAGTCTAAGTGATTTCCATCGGGTCCAGTTTGGAGTATATATAACCTTACACGATGTAAAAGGAGCTTTGGAATTATCTTTCATAATTTTTTTCATTATAAATATCACCTCAATCTACCTGTTTTTTTACCTCTCCTTCTTTTATAACTCCATCTAACTTTCGCGCCAGCTCCTCATAAACCACCAGCCAAACCGAAACAAGCAAAAACCACCCCAAAAGCTCTCCTGCGTTCATTCCCATGCAAACAGAATAAGGCATGCCAACCGGATTGTCCGTTCCGCATACTGTATTATTCAGCTCAAGAAAAAGAAGCACAATCAACATCGCAAGGTATGCCTTTCCCCTGATTTTCAGCCAATTTCCCGCGACAAACCAGAGGCATAAGCTAAAAAAAGCGGAAAATGCCGGACCTCCAAGGTAAATGAGAG
>MNVE01000003.1 GCA_001871475.1 Candidatus Micrarchaeota archaeon CG1_02_47_40
CTCAAGCATAAGGTGCGTAAACCAGCCCTCATCAATTTCCGTCGCATACTCGGGCTCTCCGGTTTCGGGTGCGGAATATACACTGCGATACACGGACACGCCAAGCGCAACTGTGGCAAGCGGCTCCACTCCTGCAAACGGGGAAATCCCATTCACCCCGCAGGCAAAGGGAGAGTATTCCCTTGTAATTTCAAAATCCGGCTTCACCACATACTCTTCCTATTACAGCATAAACTGCGATGCCTTCCCCTCATTTGAAGGCTGCTCCTCAAATCTGCAGTGCCCGCAGGGGTATGGCTGCTACCAGGGGGAGTGCATAAACATAAGCGTGCTGAATGTCACTGTCCCGCCCGTGCTCTGCTCCTCTGACGGGGAGTGCATGCCGGAAGAGATGTGCCGCTTCGGAGTGTGCCTGCCAAAGCCGGACTGCGCCATTGATTCAGACTGCGAAACGGACATGTACTGCTCTGAAGAAAAATGCACCCCCTTAAGCGGCGCCTGCGGCTATGGGGCAAACCACACATGGATAAGTTATGAGTGCTGTGCTGATTCGGAGTGTGAGCAGGGGCTTGAATGCACCTCAAACCAGTGCACGATGCCTCCGGAACTCCTGCTTGCGCAGGCAGAGGCGGCAATAGAAGAGGCAAAGGCGGCAATCTCCCTTGCGAAGGGAAGGAACACAGATACTGCATACGAGGAGCTGAACAACGCCCTCATATCATTCTCGCAGGGAAAGTACGAGCGCGCAAGAATGTTTGCAAGAAAAGCAGTCGTTTCTGCCAAAAACGCACCCTCAAAAACAATACTGGTTCTTCCATCAGGCGCGCAGGGAGAGCAGTTCCAGCTCTATTCAATGCTTTTCGGAGTGGGTTATGCGCTTGTGCTCTTCTCTGCAGTAGCGGTAGGCGCACTGCTTGCGCTCCTGCTTGTGCTTTTCAAGCGCAAAAAGAGCCTGACGCTGACATACGTGCATCCGGAGCTTGCCTCAACTGCGATAGGCAGGCACGAGGAAGTCGTTTCGGCATTCCAACGGCACGATAAACTTTCTCTGCCGCACATAACTCTCCTGCACCTCTTGCCAAGCTCGCAGTATTCCATCTCCATAATCAGGATACTTGCGCTTGCGCTTCTTGTATCATTGATTGTTCTTTTGGCTGACATTGCAGATATGCTGCCTCTGCAAATAGGCACATACACAATACACCTGAATTCCATCTACACTACTGCGGGCATCTTTTCAGCCGCATTCCTGCTGATTGCGCTCCTTACCTTGCTCAAATACTTCAAGGGGAAGAAGGGAGGGAAACAAGGAGCGCTTCCTTCTTTTGCAAAGGGAATGGGGAAACTGCCAAACGCACAATTTCCAAAATTCAGGTCAATAACCATATCGCTTCCGAAAATAGCCCTTCCGAAAATTCAGCTTCCAAGGATTTCCATGCCAAAAACAACCCTTCCAAAAATGCCTTCAATGCAAATGCCGCGGATTCCAAAAATATTCTCTTCAGCGCCGCATGCAATTCCCAAAATACGGCTGCAAAAACCCGCATCTCAAAAATTCGCGCTTCCAAAAATCCGCCTGCCAACATTTGCAATGCCCCGCTTCGGCTTGCCGAGAATATCGTTTCCAAAATTCGCCCTTCCGAAAATAACCCTTCCAAGGATTTCCATGCCGAAAATTTCAATGCCAAAATTCTCCATGCCAAAAATTTCAGTGGAGAAAAAGGAAAAATCCCTTCTTCCAAAAATACAAACGCACGCAATCCACCTCCAGCCCCTGCTTGAGGGGGCGTATTTTGTAGTGGCATTATTCCTTTTCATCTGCTCTGCCGCGCTTCTTGGGATATCATTCACCATCAACCTTGATTCGGTGGCGGTGTTTGAAACCGCTTCTTATGTGATTGAGATGCCCACCATCACCGCAGTGTATTTCGTGGCGGCTTTCGGGCTTTTTGCCTCCGTGGCGATGGTGTTGATAGAGCGCTTCTTTGTAGCTCCGCAGGCGCGCCAGCCGAAATACCCAAACTCAAAATTGCTTGCAATCGCCTTTGCAGGGCTTTCATTGGCTGCAATTGCCGCCGTGCTTTACGCAGGCATTTCAGGCATGCCCCTCTCCCCCCTGGCGGCAGCCATGAATCCTGTAGATGGAGAAGCAGGCGCAGCAAATGGAGGAGCAGGCGCAGCACTTGCGAATGAAGGGGCAGAAGCTGCACTTGCAGATGGAGGAATATCAACATTTTTCACAGTGCGCCCCAACAACGGGCAGGCAGGCAAAATTCCGCTTTACTCGGTGAATGATGGGGGCAGGATAATCCCCTCAAACAGGCATGCGCTCGCGCCCTTCAAATACGTTTATTATATTTCAAAAAAGACGGCTGCGGGCAGCCTCTTTCTTCTTTCAGATGGAAAATTCGCATCCGAATTTCTGAACTTTGAGCTTGTGGAGGAGCCGCTTTTCTTTTACTCCGGCAGCTGCAAAAATGCGAACGAAGGGAAATTCAGCCAGGGCTCAATCGGCATCTCCGGGGAGAAGGGCGATTCCTTCAGCGTTTGCGCAAAAGACGCACAAGGGGCAAAATACGGGCTGAAGCTGGAATTTTCAGGAGAGCCGCGCTATATTTACCTAATTTCAGAAGAGCAACTCTCCCCTTTATAAAAAGCGCACCATAAGCCTTTTAATTGCTTTTTCCCTTTCTATTCGCATGGCGAACCAGTCAGTTTTCCCAGAGCCTAAATTGCCCTCCTTTGGCGCCTCAAAAGAGGAACTGCCCGGGCGGATTGAGGTTAATCTTGAGGACATGATAGCATACCCCACGTGGAAGGAAATGCTCTTTGAGCTCGTGTATTCCGAATCCCTTGACCCGTGGAACATTGACATCTCGCGCCTGTGCGAGGCATACCTTGCAAAAATAAAAAATCTAAAAAGGGTGGAGCTTCACATTCCCGCAAACGTAATTCTTGCCGCCTCAATACTCCTCCGCATGAAATCCGACATGTTTCACATAGAGGAGGAAGCGCCCATAAGCGAGGCGGAAGTCGGCGAGGATTTTTCCTCTTTTGAAATCCCCTCCCTTGCACTCTCGGGAAGAATTCCCCCAAAGAGGATGGTCACGCTTGAGGAGCTGACAAGCGCCCTTGAAACGGTGTTTGCAAAGCAAAAGCAAAAAGAGGAAAAGACAGCGCAGAAAATGGGGGAAATGCTGCCGGATTTCAAGCTCAACGTGTCCGAATTTGACATAGATAAGGAGATGGAGAAGCTTTATGAGCGCGCACTCAAATGCGCGGACTCGGAAAACCTTGCGCTTTTTTCCCGCATTATTGAAGAGTGCAAGTCAGAATCAATAATTTTCAGCTTTTTGGCATTGCTGCACCTTGCGCAGGGGGGAAAACTGCACGTTTTCCAGGAGAAATTCTTCGGGGAAATATTCGTACGCATCCCGCAGGAAATGAAAAGCGCAATAAAGGTAACTGCTCATGGAAGTTAAATCCAGGGGCAAGCGAGTCTGATTCAGAATGGAAGCTAAAGGAATTATAGAATCCGCCCTATTCATTTCAGGCAGGGCGCTCTCGCTTGAGGAACTCGCAAAAGTAATAGGCACACCTGCAAAAGGATATGTGAAATCCCTGCTTGAGGAGCTTAAGCAGGATTATGAGAAGGCGCAAAGCGCGCTCTGCATATCAGAGGAAGGGGAAAAATACACAATGCGCGTGCGCGTCGAATACTCCCCGCGCGTGAAGGATTTTGCGCAGGAAGGGGAAGTTTCAAAGCACGCACTCAAGACTCTGGCAGTGGTTGGGAAAAACAGCGGAATAACAAAAAGGAAATTATTCTCCATTTTGGGCGGGCAGATTTACGAGGATTGCCAGGAGCTTACGGAAAAAGGATTCGTTTCACAGAGGAAGGCTGGAAGGAATACTGCACTCTACACTACGGCTAAGTTTAGAGAATATTTTTCTCAATAATTTTTGCGGCATGGATCGGACTTCTCCCCTGCAAAGACTTAAATATCGCTCCTTCACCTACTTATCCCATGGAAGACGAAGAAATTGTAAAGGCAAGATTTTTCATAGAGCCGGAGGACGAAAAAAGCAGTGCGCAGCATATCGGCTGCAGGCTTGTTCTAACCGAAAAGATGATTCATGCGGGATTCAAGAAGGGAATGGTTTTCAACCTGCTTGACGGGACGGTGGAAGTTGCTTTGGAAGGGCCAAAGAAAGAAATAGAATCATTTCATGCCGAGGTAAAAAAACACCTGGTAGAATGGCTGCTGGAAAAATCAAACGACAGGGAGAAGCTGAAAAAACTAATCGGAAATCCCGGAATTTCCATAACTGAACTGGAATTAAAGCCAAAAATAACTGTTTTGGATATAGGGCTCTATTCCCATTCTTTGGAAATGAACCAGCTTGGGAAAGGGGTTGACGTTTATTATGAACTGGTTGATGCCATAAGGGATTTGAAAAGCACAAACAGAGATATTCGGGATGAGATTGCAAAAGGGAGGCAATGAAAAAGGGCAAGATATAGCAAACCCGAAAAGTAATTTGACAGGTTCTGCCGTCTTCTGCGGCGTTCGGGTTTGCTAGTTGTGCCGCACGATTGAGCAATTCGAAAGATGTGGAAATTCCTATTTCCACCGACTTGCCCGAAGGGCAAGCGGAATTGCGAAATAAGTGCGCGAAGCGCACTGTATTTTTCGTGCGGTGCTATAGTTGAGAACGGATACAATAAGATAGCCGAAAAGTACACTGCCCAACGCGCAAGATTTGGCAATGGCAAGGGGTCTGCACGATTCATGGGGGTGCTCCCTAAAAATGCAAGCGTGCCAGATGCTGGCTGCGGGGCAGGGGTTCCGATTGCAAAAACGCTGATGCGCGGAGGCGAAACGCACTTTTGGGTGCCTGCGAGAAATTTGACAGCAAAAACCCACAGTGGAAAATCCAGAAGTAAAACACAAACTTAATCTTTCCCAATAATCTCTTCCGCCTCTTCCACGCTTACCATTTTCTCCTTTCCGCTTTTCAAATCCCGCAAAGTAATTTTCCCTTCCTTCTTTTCCTTTTCCCCTACTACTGCCGCAAACGCAATACCCGCGGAATTCGCATACTCCATCTGCCTTCCAAGATTTCTTCCCATCAGGTCAATTTCAGTGCAGATTCCCCTGCTTCGCAATTCCCCTGCAGCCTTCCTTGCGTAATCGCGCGCCTTTTCATTTACGCATGCCACGAAAACCTTCGTATATGGCGCGCCTTTACTCTCTTTCCTCTTCTCCCTCAAGAGCGCAATCAATCTTTCAATCCCAAGGGAAATTCCAACTGCCGGCAGGCGTTTCCCAAAAAGCGAAATCAGGCTGTCATACCTCCCCCCGCCGGCAACCGAACCCATATCTTCCGAGAGTTTTATTTCAAAAACCGTTCCGGTATAATATGCAAGCCCGCGCACGAGGGAAAGGTCAATTTGCGGCGTTATTCCGTAATCTTTGCATGCACAAAGGACGGCAGAGAGTTCGCTCTCCGCCTCAAGCGCTTTTTTTGTTCCGATTTCCCTTATTTTCGCAAGCGCTTTTTCGTTGCCCTTCGCGCCTTCAATAAATCCAAAAACCCCATCAATCTCCTGTTTGCCTATGCCTTTTCTTTCCATCTCCTTTCTTATCTCTTCCCCATCCAATTTTCCAATCTTATCAAGGGAACGCATAAGCGCCCCTTTCTTCTCTTCCCCAACCCCTATTTTTTCGCATAACGCATCCAGCACCTTCCTTGAATTTATTTTTATGGCAGCATTTGCAAATCCAAGTCTCTCCAAGCACTCATTTGCGCAAGCAAGAAGTTCCGCCTCGCATTCAGCAGAAGCCGAACCCACAACATCTATATCTGCCTGATAAAACTCCCTAAACCTTCCTTTCTGCGGCTCCTCCCTCCTCCACACCGGAGCGATTGCATATCTCTTGAATGGAAGGGAAAACTGCTTTCCGCCGCACACCCTCGCAAGAGGCACAGTAAGGTCAAAGCGCAAGCCCAAGCCCCCTTCTATTTTGAATATCTGCCCCTCTATTTCCTCCCCGCCTTTCCTTTGCAGGGTTTCCATTTTTTCAACTGCCGGAGTATCAAATGGCGCATATCCATAGAGGCGGAAAGTGCTGCGTATCGAATCAATCACTTCCTCCCTTTCCCTCATCTCCTGCGGGAGAAAATCCCTCATGCCCTTCGGAACCGAAAAATCCATAAAAATCACGCGCTTTTCTTTTATTCCAAACTATCCTCTATCCAAGCCTGCAGTCCTTCCTCTGAAAGTGCGCTGGACATCCTTGCCTTTTCCTTTCCCTTCTCAAACAATACCATTGTGGGAATGCCCATCACATTAAACTTGCCTGCCAGCTCTTGGTTTTCATCCACATTTGCCTTTGCGAATTTCACCTTTCCCGCAAAGCCCGCTCCGACTTTCTCAAACACCGGCGCCAGCATTCTGCAGGGGCCGCACCAGCTTGCCCAAAAATCAAGCAGGACAGGCGTCTTGCACTCCAGCACTTCTTTTTTGAAATTCTCCCCATTTATTTCAAGCATAAATTCACCAACACTCCTTATGTAAAACTGCTTTTATAAATCTGTTTGCTCAAAAGAAATTCATGGCGGCAATACTAATTCAAGTGCCCGATATAGGAAGCTTTTATCCTCCGGAGCAGGCAAAACGGCAGATAGGATGGGTTTTTTTTGCCGCAATATTCGGCCTGGCCGTGCTTCTTTTCTTTTCGGTCATCCGTGCAAGCATGTTCTCCGAAGTTGAAGCTGGAAGCAGAATCTGGTTTGACATAGTGTTCCTGCTTTTTGCCGCAATTTTAGCCGAATTCCTCGTCCTCTACCTTCGCCAGCCGACCGTTATGGTGCTGATGATAGTCGGCATACTGATTTCCCCAAGCGCGATTTCAGCCGCCTGGCCTTACCTTTCCGGCTCCCTAAACTTTCTGCTCGGGCTGGTTTCCCTTGCGAGTTTTTTCCCGGACAACATGCCCCATCTCGTTTCTCCGGAGGGCGCTGTTGAAACGTTCGCACAGCTTGGCGCGCTGGTGCTTCTCTTCAAGATAGGGCTGCACTCAAAAATATCCCAGATTTTCAACAGGCAGAACTTCCTTGTCGCATTTTTGGGCATTATCTTTCCGTTTGCGGCAGGCTTCCTTTACGCTTCTTTGGGGGGGCATTCCTTCGCGTATTCCATGTTCCTCGGGGCAGCCCTTACCGCCACATCAGTCGGAGTGACGGTGGCGATACTTGACGAGTTTCACGTCCTGGATAAGCAGTTTGCAAAAATACTCATCGGCGCCGCTGTGATAGACGACATACTCGCCCTGCTCGTGCTCTCCGTCGTGGTGAATTTTCCGTCTGACTTTTCGGTTTCGGCGCTCTCGCCCCTTGCCGGAGTGCTCTTCAGCGCGGCGATTTTCATCTCCGGCGGCATTCTTCTTGGAAAGTACATAGTCGACAGGTTCATAGACCTGCAGGCTGAAGGAGAGGTGCTTCCAAAGAAAACCTTCCTCTCAGTGATGGTTTTTTTCCTGCTTTACGCGTATACGGCCGAATTCATCGGCTTGTCAGGGATAGTCGGGGCGTTTTTGGCAGGGCTTGTGCTCAGCCGCTCAAAAATATGCAAAAGGATAGAAGAATTCATCCTTCCGCTTGAGCTTCTCTTCACCCCCATATTCTTCATCTCTCTTGGGATGTTTGTTGACGTGAACGCGCTCTCGCAGTTTTTCATTCCCATACTCGCAATAAGCGCAATCGCAGTAATTACAAAAGTTATGGGGTGCGGGCTGTCCGCACTTGCCCTCGGATTAAAGCGCACCGAAGCCGCCTTAGTCGGTTTTGGAATGTCCCCAAGAGGGGAAATAGCCCTTATAATAGGCCTGTTTGGCCTTTCTTCCGGGGTCTTGAGCAACGCGGAATACTCCATAATCGCTTCAATGGCATTCCTCACTACGATAATCACTCCGCCGATACTAAAGCGGCTCATGAAAAGAAAAAATTAGCCCCAGACGGTTTTTTCCTTCTTTTTCCCATTGCAAAGGCAGGCAATTAAGCTTATAAGAATATTTCGCAATAACTACAAACTACAAATCAATAATATTAGTGCGGGGTGTTTTAGGAAATGGGAAAGGCAACGATTGACGCGATAGTGGAAGGGGGAAAGGCATCGGCAGGCCCGCCCCTCGGACCTGCGCTTGGCCCCATGGGCGTGAACATAGCGCAGGTGATTGCAAAAATAAACGAACAAACAAAAAATTTTGCAGGCTTGAAAGTGCCTGTAAAGGTAATAATTGACACCGCCGCCAAAACCTATGAGGTGGAAGTCGGCTCGCCCCCAACAGGGGAGCTGATAAAGGGAGAGCTGAAAATAGAAAAGGGAAGAAAGGAAAAGGGGCAGATTGCAGGCAACCTCTCCATTGAGCAGGCAATAAAGATTGCAAAGATGAAGGATACCCTCTCAAAAAGCCTGAAAGGCAAGGTGAAAGAGGTGCTTGGCACCTGCGTATCGCTCGGAGTGACATGCGAGGGCAGGGACGCAAAAAAAATAATCGGCGAGGTAAACGCCGGGAATTATGACAGCAAATTGGCCGGTGGGTAATTTGAGGGGCAGGGCATTTCTTCTCTTTTTTTTCCTCTTTCTTACCTCCCTCCCCATCTTCTCTCTTTCCACATGGGTTTACGACATAAAAAGCCAGCCAACCGGAATTTTCTACTATGAGAACGCGGTTTTTGTGCAAAGCTCCGCAAATAAGCTGTTTGCGCTGTCCTCAAATGAAGGAGAGCTGAAATTTGCCCATCCCTTCCAAAATTCCATTTCCAAGCCGGTTTTTGCAGGCGGAAAAATTTATATTTGGGAGAAAGATGCAGGCATAGCTGTGCTGGATGAACAAAGCGGGAAAATCCTAAACCGCTTCAACCAGAGCCAGGGGTTCGGCTCGCTTTTTTTCCATAACGGAATGCTGGTTGCAAAATCCGGCGCGCGCCTTTCATTTTACAACCCCCTTAACGGGGATTTTCTTTTTTCCCTCGGGGATGAGCGGGAGACAAACGCGCGGGCGGGATTTTTCGGGGATTTTGCCGCAGTTGCTGACGAGGGGTCGCTTTCCCTATACGATATAGTGAACAAATCCACGCTCTGGAGGGTTCCGATTGCCGGAGTGTGGGAAACCTCCCCGCTGGTAACAAAATACGGGGTAATACTCGGAACGATAGACTCAAGGGTGCAGTTCTTCTCAATAGAAGATGGAAGGATGATGTGGGAGCGGAATATAGGCGGCTGGCCCGGCGCGGAGATGGCTGTTGCACAAGAGCGCATTTTCCTTGGCACTAACGAGAATCGGGTGCTCTGCCTTAATATGAGCGACGGGAGCATCATCTGGGAATTTTCAGCGCTCTCGGCTGTGCAGTCCACCCCTTCACCCGCAGGCGGCATAGTTATTGCGGGTACTAATGATGACGGGCTTTATTTTCTCAATGCGACAAGCGGAAGGGATATGGCTGTGCTTGATTTGGGGGGAAGGATAAATTACCTTTCTGATGACGGGGGCAGGAGGCAGTCGGTTTTTGCTGCGACATCAAAAGGGAGCGTGCATGCCATTTCCCTCTCCTCCCTCTGCACCATTGAACAGCCGAAAAAGAACGCAAAAATAGGCGTTGCGCGCGAGAGAATATCCGGAAGGGCATTTTCAAAAAACCCACTTCCAGCAGTTTATATAAGCGTGAATGGCGGCGCATGGAAGCGGACGGAAGGGGAGCGGAACTGGTCTTTTTACATTGACCCGCAAGATATATTGGAAGGGCCGTTTGAAGCCTCCTGCAAAGTGGAAGGGGAAAACGGGATATTCACCTCGGTATTTTTTGAGCGCGCGGACGATGCCCCGAAAAAAAGAATTTTCATTTCCGCCCCCCCAAAGGTTGAGCAGGGCGCGAAGTTTGGCATAAGCGTGGAGGACGAATACTCCCTTCCCCTTGGGGAATTCACTGTTGAATGGGAGGGGCAGAGGATAAGCGCGAAAGAGGGAAATGTACAGCTTTTAGCAGGCATTTCGGGAAACTCGCAGATTTTTGTTTCGGCTGACGGCTACCTAACAACCCAAAAAAACGTTGAGGTTGAAAAGAAGGAGAATTACGCTCCTTATCTCTTCGTGCTAATCGGCGGATTTGTGATTCTTGCCTGCCTGAAGCTCTTCTGGAGGAAGGGAAAGAAAAAAGGGGAAGATGAAAAAGGGAGTGGAGAAGGGGAAAAAGAAAAAATCACTGAAGAGAAGGAAGTAAAAAAAGAAAGCGAACCAAAGCAATGAAAAAGAAAGGAAAAAAAGAACCGCCTCTTCCAACTCAAACGTAGAATCGGTTGGTCATGCAGTTGAATTACATGACATCAATAGCCTTTTATATCTTGTCATATAAACTAACTACATGACAAATTTAAAATTCGGAAAGGAAGTAGATAAGATACTAACTAGATTATCCGTCGAAATGCCCGCTGCCAGCATCACAGCTTGGGACTTAACTCCATTTATGCCTTACCTGCATAACTGGAGAAAGAATATCATCTTCATAGAGTGCGATAGGGTGGCAATAGAAACAATTGTAGAAACTCTATCTAAAGATTATCCAAAACACGAGATTTACGCCGGGATTAAGAAGCCTATGCTGAAAATCCGGATAAACAACAAAGAAGCCGCAGTCGTTATTATAGCCGGAGAAGGCAAAAATAAGAGAGAGATTGAGGGCAAATACCCTAAGTTAGAAAAATGCCTCGTCGACTTGCTATTCTATGCTAAAAACGAGTTATTGCCCATATCTCTAACAGACATTCTGGACTTATGGAGACATTACTTAACTACAAAAGGACTGCTGCATTTCAATGAGCTCTATCGCTATTCACAAAGGCGTTATTTGGGTTGGTTTGTAAGCATATTTGCTTATGAACTATCAAAAAAAACCAAGTCTAATGCGGACACCAGACACTGCAAAACCGGTTTAAAAAATATGGAACTCATAAAAACGGTGGTTCAATTTGAATGAAGAGTTTGAACGAAGAAGCAAAGCCGTATTTGAAAAATTGCGAATTCTGTCAAGGATAACCCCGGATATCGTATTTCTTGGTGGAAGCGCAATCCAAGCTTTGCTTAAAACACCAAAAAGACTAAGCATAGACCTCGATATTGCTTATTCTGGAGATGTTCAAAAACTAATCAAAGAACTAGAAAAAGAAGGCTGCGAAGTGAAACAACGAAAAAGCCGCGCACCGGATTTCACGTTTTACAATATTTCTAAAAACGGCATATTGGTAAAACTCGATATAATCAAAATCTCCATTCCAGAAACCGAAAAACATACGATACGAGACTTTCAAGTTTTCACCCCCAACCCAAGCTATTTTCTTGCATCCAAACTATCTGCATTGGCTTTGGAT
Organism: Candidatus Micrarchaeota archaeon CG1_02_47_40; assembly: GCA_001871475.1. Taxonomy (GTDB): domain Archaea; phylum Micrarchaeota; class Micrarchaeia; order Anstonellales; family CG1-02-47-40; genus CG1-02-47-40. Next base: position 11,432 of record MNVE01000003.1, read on the forward strand.
ACAATTGGCAGGCTTGAAGAAGAACCACAACAGATACTAAAGGATATTTTTGACATAAACTGCATTTTGGATTTACAGCCCGATCTTGGACAATTCCAAAAAAATTGGCGGCAAATAATATCGGATCAAAATAAATTAAGAAAAACAAGGTTCACGGAACATGAATGTTTATTCAGTGCACAAAAAACACTGTTGAAATGCATAGATGCCGCACCACTTCCCGAATTTTTCATATCGCCACATGCACTCGGAAGCTTTCAAGACATGCTGATTGACGGCAAAATATCCCGCAAGGTTATCGCAGTCATGGCCGCACGGGCTTTGGCTCTATCCACCAATACGACTAGACAATTCTATGAAATCGAAAAAAGCGTTTTAGAAGAAGCAAAAAGCGCCTCAAAACTTGAAGAAGCATCAAAAGCATTAATAAAAAGAAACTACGCCAGTGCCAAACAAATAACCGCAATAAAAACGGTAGCGCCTGTCGCATTAATGTTCTTGATTCACCATGCCCAGAGGATTTCCTCTATGGAAGGAGCTTGGATTAAGGCCGCTGTTGAGCACACAGTTCTAGAAATAGAATATTACAGCGCGAAAACAAAACATGAACTAACAAAAAGAAAGGTCAATCCTGATTTTATCGGTCCAGATCGTCGCGGAAGAAATAACGGATTTTGGACTACATTTGACCATTTACGAAATGAAGGACCTCGTTGTTTCAAACCAGAAACGATATTAAGATGGTCTGCAACCGCCGAGCGTTTTGAGCCATCCAAAGATGGTAGATGGAAAGAACTTTTGATAAAATACGCGCAATTAGGGTTAGAATTTAAATCTTTTTAGCGGTCCTCCACTTTTTGGTAAACCCTAATCGTGTTTGCTTTCACGGTAACGGGAATGGGAACGGCAACCTCCGTAAGCTCAACGGTCACTTCCTCCTTTCCCTCGTCAATCCTGACCACCTTTGCTTTTTCTCCCTTGAACGGGCCGGACACGAGCTCCACAATATCCCCGATGGTTATCAGAAGCACCGCCGGCTTTGCCGATTCAATAAGCGTTTCAATTTCCGGCATCGCCATGGTTTTTGCGAGCACTCCCTTTATGTAGGGTATTTTCATGCCTGCCTGCCTTATCGCAACTTCATCAAGCGCCTCGGCAATCATGTATCCCTTCAAATCCTCAAAAACGGCAATTGAGAAAATCGCCAATTTATCCTTCTTTATTTTCCTTGAGAGCATTTCCGCGACTACCTTTTCCTGCCCTGCCGTTACACGGTAAACAAAAAGCATTTTTTTCTCCTCCTTTTTCAAATGAAATTGAATATCATCGAAACTGCCAGCCCCAAAATCCCAACAACCACAATTCCCAGTGCGGTGATGCGCGCCATGCGCACAAATTCCTCGCGCTTCGGCCGATTGAACACATTCATCACTCTTATCGCGCGGTCAATGAAATCAGCCAGGTTAAACATATCATATCACCAGTTTTAATTTATCAGGTCAAGGTCAAGCTCCTCAATGTTGGGCGCACCCCTTTCCCCTCCAACTCCCCCTGCAATGTTCTTCCTGCCGTAATCCGGGAATTTCGCCCCGGCAATTACTGCCAACACCTTTATTGCCGACCTCTTGTTCGTCTTCTCAATGCGCGCGCCCCAGATTATGTGCGAGCTCGGGCTTATCCTGCGCGAGACTTCCGCAACCATAAGCTCCGCCTCCTTAAGCGTCATGTCTTCCCCGCCAATCACGTTGATGAGCGCCCTGTCCGCTTCCGAGATGTCAACATCAAGCAGGGGCGAGTTTAGCGCAGTTTCAACCGCAATCATCGCCCTGCTCTCCGGCTTTGCCTCAACGGACGCCTCCCCTATTCCGACAACCGCGCAGCCGGCATTTGAGAGTATGGTGCGCAAATCAGCCATATCAAGATTCACCAACCCTGCTTTTGTGATGAGTTCGGCAATCCCCTTCACGGAGCCTGCCAAAACCTCATCTGATATTTTAAATGCGGTATTTAAGGGCAAATCAGGCGCAATTGAGAGCAGTTTGTCATTCGGAATCACTATTGTGGTATCGCTGTTTTTTCGCAGTCTCTCAAGCCCTTCAAGCGCATTGTCCATCCTGTGCCTTCCTTCCGAAGTGAATGGAAGCGTCACCACTGAAACCACGAGCGCGCCGTTATCCTTTGCTTTCCTTGCAATCACTGCCGCGCTTCCGGTTCCCGTCCCTCCGCCAAGCCCGCATGTTACAAACACTAGTGTGCCTTCGGAGAGGGCGTTTGCAATCTCCCCCTCGCTTTCCTTTGCAGCCTCTTCCCCGACTTTGGGGCAGCTGCCTGCGCCCATTCCCTTCGTCACTTTTTTTCCAAGCAATATTTTCTTGTCCGCCTTTATTTTCACGAGGTGGCGCACATCCGTGTTCATCCCTATAAAACTCACTCCCTCTATGCCTATCTGGTACATCCTTGTAAGCGTGTTGCAGCCGCTCCCCCCGGTTCCGACAACGTATATTTTGGGGCGGGTTGTCTCTATGAATTTCAGAAGCTCCTCATCTTCCTTTGAAACAATTATGTCCTGCGGAAGGTCGTTTACGCTCATTCCGTTCATTTCTTTCATTCCCCTCTTACGCTCCGCTAAGGAGCAAACAAGCACTATTTGCGCGCAGTATATTTATATTAGTTATCCCTTCCCAATAATCTCCGTATGGACATAGAAAGCAAAATTTCCGTAGTTACGCGCAAGCCTGCCTGCGAGGTGCTGACAGAAGACGAGCTGCGCGAAGTTTTCCAAAATTATTCGCAGCCAAAGCACTACATCGGGTTTGAAATCTCGGGCTTGGTGCACATAGGCAGCGGCCTTGTAACGGCGGTAAAAGTGCGCGACTTTCTTGAGGCGGGCATAAAGCCCACAATATTCCTTGCCGATTACCACGCGTGGATAAACGGAAAATTGGGAGGGGATTTGGAAAAGATACAGTATGTTGCAAAAGGGTATTTCAAAAGCGCCTTCGTTTCGCTCGGGCTTGACGAAGAGCGCGTAAACTACATTCTTGCAAGCGAAATTTACAACGGAGATTATTGGAAGGATGTTCTGAATGTATGCAGCAATACTACAATTGCGCGCATGTTAAGATGCACAACGATAATGGGCAGGACGCAGAAAGAAGCAGTTTCCTCCTCTTCCATAATATACCCTGCAATGCAGGCGGCGGACATATTCCTTCTTGATGTGCAGATTGCGCACGCAGGAATAGACCAGAGAAAGGTGCACATACTAACGAGGGAAATCTGCGAGAAGATGAAAAGGAAAAAGCCAGTGGCGCTTCATCACAAGCTGCTTTCAGGATTGCAGGGACCGCAGAAAATGGGATTAGATGAGAATGAACAGCTTGATTTGGAAATCTCCTCAAAAATGAGTAAATCAAAACCCGCAAGCTGCATATACATACATGATTCCGAAGAGGAAATAAAGAAGAAAATAGGCGGAGCATACTGCCCGCCGAAAATTGCAGAGGCAAATCCGATTTTAGATATTTGCGAGAATTTGATTTTGAGAACTGAAAAGGACAAGCTGAACATACTCCGCCCAGCCAAGTTTGGCGGAGATGCAGAATACGCGGATTTCGCTTCTCTTGCAAATGATTATTCGGAAGGAAAACTCCACCCTGCTGATTTGAAGGGGGCGGTTGCGGAATACCTTATTGGCGTCTTCGCCCCATCAAGGGAATATTTTGAAAAGAATAAAGAGATGCTGAGAATATAAGACGGGCGAAAAAATGTCAGAAGATTATTTTAAAAAAACAAAAGAAAAGTTTGAAGCCAAAATACCGAATTACGGCACCGACTCATTCAGAAAAATGCGGGATGCGATCAGAAAGGGGCTTTCAAGACAAGAAAACGAACACATGCTTCGAATAAGGCGCCTAAAAACACTGTTGCTTGGCGATTGGACCGATGAAGAAAAAAAGGCACTCTTGCATAAAATAAAAAACACTCTTTTGGAAAATGGTTATTATGCTCAAACCATAGATAATTATCACGACCCAAAGCGAGTAGGTCACTATAACCTAACGCAAATCCTAGAGTATTGCTGCGTTAATCATCAGCTTATCGTTTTTATTGATGGCGAGGGCCAAGGAACCCTAACAGAACAGAATTATCTAGCTGAAAATTATATCTTCCACGGTAAAATGCTGTTTTTCATTGAGGAATCAAAGTTCAATAAATTTAAGCAAAATCCAAATGAATATTTCATGAGTTTTCCCGCGATAATCAGATATAAAAAAACCGAGTTAATAGACGACGTTCTGATTTATGTTGCTTTAAGGATACATAGATTGGCGAATATAATCCAAACCCAGACCAAACACGGCAGAGGCATCAGCAATAGTAAATATGTTCCGTGGAAAGAACGCCTTTCAAAACCGAAAAGTCTTAAAGTATAGCAATCTATAACATTGTAAGGTTATTTAAAGAATAAGTCCCTTAGGTGGTGCGTATGGGCAACGAAGATTTGAAAAAAGAGTTTCTTGAGGCAAGTCGCTTAAAAGACATCGTTTTGGAAGATAAAAACATTGACATCCTGCTTTATCTTGCCAAATATAATCCTAACGTGCAGAGAGAGAACATAATAGAAAACTTCGGTGCCGATTCAATAAAAGGGCTTGAAGATTTAAAAGGGGCAAAATTAGTCCGCGAATTAAGCGACGGTATTTCTCTGACTGAAGAGGGCATCTTTCATGTAGACGGGCTTCTATCAATTGTTTTATGAAATAAGGAAATTCTCTCAGAAGAACAACGAGGTGAGGTTTTGTGTAAAAACCCCTCAAAATGAGCGACTTCTTACACAAGACAAAACCTTTTTACACTAAAACAAGTCTGAAAATTAATAATTGACCTTCTTTATCAGAATTCTTCCGTCCTCATAAACCTCAACACCGACATAATCCTTGTCCGTCCAGTGCAGGAGCTTGACTTCCTTTGTCAAAATAAGCCCCACACCTCCACCCACACGCGCCAATTTCCGAATCTTCTTTTCCAGTAGTGCAGTCATATACTGGACTTCTTAGTTTCTGCATTTTAAACAGCCGCTAAAGAAACTATACTAACTGTAGTATTTATAAGAGTTGAGACTGCCAATTTAAACAGGTGATGGGATGTTTAGCAACGGTAAGATCAGGCTTGTTTTTCTTTCCTTGATAATTGGAACATTACTTTTTGGATGCACTGGAGTATCTTCTAAAAATGACTATTTGCCGGTAGACGAGGAAAAACTCAACATGACCCTTAAGATTGGGGATTTGGAAAATCGGAGTATTGTGCTTAATCGTGAGATTGCCTTGCTTCAGGGAAACATCAGTGTACTTGAAAACGCAAAGGAGACTGATGCCAAACTTAATATTGAATTTACGAGAAAGTATGTATTGGCCTTGACAGACCTCGGCGCTGGGGAGGAATATTTTTCTCAAACTCTTAGCACTTATGAAACAGTGGATACGTATATCTCAGATAATCCAAACCAATATGACTACAGCAGTGCTTACGATGCATTTACTACAATTAAAGACTGGTCAAACAAAGCAAGAAAAAATTATTTATCTGCACAAGAACGTCTGACCGGCATTCAAAATCAAACCCAAGACAAGCAGCTTAGACAGGACATTCAGGATAGACTTGAACTAATCAGAATTTTGCTTGAACAAAATACCCATACCTATAATCAAGCCAATTATCGCCAGTTGGAACTTATGGAAATCAATGAAGGAGGTTCAACTACAAATTCTGAGGAGTATAACAAAAAGCTTAATGAGGATATTGTCCAATACAACCTCAATGTGCCTGCATATATTAATGCACGGGAAAAGATAGATGTCAATTGGGGACAAGATTGGCATACAACCCAATAAGGCCAATCTCTTGGCGAGATTGGGTTTTTTTTATTTATTCAACGGGCTATAACCATTTAAATCATCCTCCAAAATTCCGAATTTTTACACAACCGCTTTGCTTTTTACACAAAGAGAATTTTCTACACAAAGCCACGAGGTGCTAAAGATTTAAGAACCCTCTTCTGAAATGCCATTAAATTCGTTTATCTTTCCAATTAAACTGTTGTATTCATAGACATAATTGTTATACGCGTAAGTGTCATATGTTTGTGCCATCTTTTCCTTAAGTTCATCTGTCCTCAAAACCCAATAATCATACTGTTTAATCTCATCGATGTCTTTTTCAATGCTTTCAAGTGTTTTTCCATCCGAAACCGGAATTATTAGGGGTTTGCTGTGCAATATAATTCCACCATAATATTCATCAGGTATTTTTGTTATGTGGACAGGACCTCGCGATACTTCAACAAAACAGTAATCTGAACCATATAACGCATATTGAGCGGGGCATTTTATTCCAACTGCCATATGGTCTTCCTCTTCATACTCAAATAACGCAACACCGTAACCAAGTTCTTTAAGAAGAGCCGTACCAAGCAAAGATTTATCCATGCAAACTCCTCTATTCAAAAAGAGAGTTTCATACGGATAGTTGGCTTGTGCTGTCAGGTCGTTCATCTTTGTATAATCGTACGGCATTGATGCAACAAACGATAGTAATGCCCTTGCTTGCTCATCTTCGTCACCTATGTTTGATTTTACATAATCAACTATTGAAATAAGTGTTTCATCTTGTATCGGTTCGCTGATAAACATATTCCAATATTCGGTTTCCCAATTGGACGCAAGTTGTCCGTAATACGAATAACTTTTAGGCTGTTCCGCATAGTAATCATAAATTCCCGTGTATAATATAATCGACAATGGTGAAGTCGGATTGGCACCCCAAGTAAAAGTCCTGTTTATAGGTCCATATTCAAACTTCGAGATGCATCTCTCGCCACTGTTTATCAAATCACTCGGACAACCGCACTCAGAAGCTTTCTCTATCAAAGTTCCGCTCAAACAATAGAATGGTTTTTCTAGAGTGCATTCTCCGTAAATAGTGCCATCTTCGCATCTCTGAATCTTTTTGCAGTCGTTATCGTCTTGCATATAATCATTGGAGCAACCGCACCTTTCCGAATTAGGCAATAACTGTCCTCCATTATTGCAATAGTAAGGTTTATTCTTTGAGCATTCTCCTGAAAAAGTTCCATCCGTGCAGGTTATGTTCCATATGCAGTCTGTTCCATTACTACGATAACCCCCTCCACAGCCGCAGACGTTTGGTTTTTTTATCAAATTTCCATCATTGCAGTACCAAGGCTTGTTTGTTGAGCACTCATTATGATTAATAATAATATCTTGAATGTCGCCATTTAGTTCATTGATTCGGATATTACAGTTTTTGTAAGAATAAAACGAAGTCCAGAAACCTCCGACGGAATCGGCTAATTTCGGTAAAATATCAGAACTATAAAGATAAGTCAAGACACCATACGCAACAGCCAAGAAAATCAGTATCTTAAAAAGCGCCCATAAAGCATTGGTCGCATGTTCGATCCCTTTTGCTAAATGGTAACAGAAACTGTTAATCTCTTCATAAATCCATCTTGCTGGTTTCATTATCAAAAAATCCAACAATACTACCAATGTCCCTCCCAGCCAAAAAAATGGAAAGAGAATCAGTTCCATCACTTTTCTAAACCAATGCTTAATTGTGCCAGTCAGATTGCTTTTCGGTTCTTCATACTTTTGTTCGTATGGTTTGTATTGAGAGTCTGCATGTTTCTGATGATCATCACGATAATCATCTCTCTTAAAATCCTCTCGCGCAAATTCTTCATACGGCTCTCTCTTTCGAGGACGTTCAGCCAGTTTCAGCATATCCAATGCAAGTTTTGCCTGTTCTCTCTCTTCCTCTTTTCTTCGTTCATATTCCTCAACATAAGCATAACATGGATGGGTATCCTCCCTCCGCCAATTTTGAAGCTGCTCGTAGCTTGCATGACTTATATTAATCACGCTTGGGGGTGTCGGAGCTAGGTGCTCTTGACAAAAATAGCCTCTGCAATACGGGCATTGTGTAGTTTGACCTTTATACTTACAGAGATGGTATCCGCACTCTTGGTCTTCGGAAAAGTCACATTTCGTTTTCCTGCTTCGACGTCTACCCACAAGATACCTCTATGGACGCAATTCTTTTAAATCGTATTTTGGTCATTATCTTTATCAAAAAAGATAACACTACTAAGATTAGTTATCTTTTCGTATAATTTAGAATTACAACCTAAAGCAGGAACTTCCAGCCAATCATCTTATAGCATAATTTTGCCGCCAGGAAAGCGCTTGCAGTATCCCCAATTACCGGGCACAATTCCACCACATCCGCTCCAATCACATTCTTCCTCTCAAACACCTTCCTCAAAAGACTTGTTGCCTGCTTCCAGGAAATCCCCCCAGGCTCCGGAGTGCCCACAGCCGGCATTATTGAGGGGTCAAACCCGTCCAAATCAAAAGTAACATACACATTCTCATTTTCAATCCTCTCAAGCACCTCACTTTCTTCAAATTCGCTCCCAAAAATATATTTTTCAATCCTCTCCTTTTTTATCCATTCCGCCTCCTCGCCGGACATGCTGCGCACTCCTGCCTGCACAATATTGCCGCATGCTTCACGCGCCCTTCTCATCGCGCACGCATGGCTGTATTTCGTCCCTTCATAAGCATCCCTCAAATCACCATGCGCATCTATCTGCAAAACAGAAAAATTCTTTTTGAATTTTTTTGCGCAGGCAGAAACCGCCCCTGCGCTGACACTATGCTCCCCTCCGAGCACAAGCGGGAATTTTCTTTCCTTCAGCACCTCATCAACAACCTCCCCCACCCGCTCAACCGCTTTTTTGGGGCTTTCCTTTGAGAGCACCAGCTCATCCATGGTATAAACAGGCGCGGATTCGCAAACATCACATCCAAACTCGGCATCATAAAGCTCCATGTGCCGTGAAGCGTCAATTATCTCCCTGGGACCATGCCTCTGGCCGTCTTTGTAAAATACCGTTCCGTCATAGGGCGCCTGCACAATGACCGTTTTAGCATTCTTAAGATTATTTTTCATTCCAAGGAAAGTGAAAGGAATGCATTCAAATTCTTTCATTTAAACCCCCCATAATATATATAAATGAACGAGGTTTTATAGTTTATGGTATGGGGCAAGACAATTCCAAGCTCAACAAGGACAGCCGGATGCTCTCGGCAGTTTCCTACGCTTCGGCTGCTTTTTTCTTTTTCCTCTTCCCGCTTCTGGCGCCGCTTCTTATTTATCTTTTTATAAAAGAGGATAAGTTCGTGCGCTTCAACGCACTGCAGGCGCTCCTGCTTGCGGTTTCCTTTGCGGTTTTTTTCACCCTGCTTGTAATAACCATATTCGGAATCATCATCGCGGTTCCGGCGCTGATATTATACTGGATTTACTGCGTGTGGGCTGCCGCGGATGCATATAGGGGAAGGCTTCCAAACACTCCTTTCATTTCGGATTTTGTAAAACTATATATTTAATCAGCAATTTTCAACAGCATACTCTCCTATAAACGGAAATCTCTCCCATTCCCCTCTTTCGGCATGGTAGGCAAGATATGCAAGCACAGCAAGGAAAAGGACGGCTGCGGGCGGCACGAGCGAAACAGTCACTATCCCAAGCACCAAAACCAAGATTGCCAGAATACCGCCCAGCCAGCATATTACGGACTGTATCGCGTGAAAGCGCAAAAAGCGGTCCTCGGGCTTCAGGAGGTAAAAGGAAAGCGCCGCAGCAGGGCCCAGCATATAAGCGAGCGCGGCAAGCAGTCTCTCCTCCTCATCAACTTCCCTTCTTTCAACTCTGCTCGTATTTTCTCCATAGCGCAAAGCTCCCGCTTCCTTCATTTCCTTGTCTGCTTCCAATTCCTCAACTACTTTCCCAACTCCCATACAAGGAAAAACTTCGCATAAGATATATAAATAATGTTTGGTTTGTTTGAAGCATTGGGAGGCGCATATGAAAGTAGCTATGCTTGGCTGGGAGTTTCCTCCATTCGTATCAGGGGGATTGGGAGTGCATTGCTTTCACCTAACCCGTTCCCTCTGCAAATTGGGGGTAAAAATAGATTTTTTCATGCCCGCATCGGGAAAGCACATTCTTCCTTCGCACCCATCCTTAAGAATATTTGAGGTTTCAAAAGTTTCACAAGGACCATACCTCTCCTTTTCACAGCAGGCAAAAAACCTCTCGCGCACCTACGGGGAGAACATACTCCCTTCAATAGAAAAATACAATCTCCAATGTCACGAGTTTGCAAAAAATCTGCATGCAAAGGAAAAGTACGATTTAATACATGCGCATGACTGGCTGACCGCATCAGCGGCGCGCTCCCTAAAGCAGGAGCTTTCCATTCCGACTGTGCATACAATGCATTCAACCGAGTTTGACCGAAACGCAGTGCCCTGGCGTTTCATAGCGGACATTGAGCGGGGGGCAATAGGGAATGCGGACAGGGTCATTACCGTTTCAAACCGCATGAAGCGCCAGCTTGTGGAGAAATTCAACGCAGAGGAAAAAAAAATACGTGTAATATTTAATGGGGTGGAAAGCGAAGAGTTTGAAAACAAAGACACTCTCTCAAGAATTTCCCTTCCCCTTCTTCAGAATAAAAAGAAGGTGCTTTTTCTGGGAAGGCTGACCGGGCAGAAGGCGCCTGCGGAATTCCTGCGGGCTGCAAAGGAAGTGCTCTGCCTGGAGCCAAACACCGCTTTCCTTATAGCCGGCACCGGGGACATGCTCCCCCATCTTCTCAATCTCTCAATAACGCTGGGGATACAAAAAAGCGTAATCTTCCTCGGCTACCTCTCTGATGAGGATAGGAAAAAAATATACTGCCAATGCGACGTGTATGTGATGCCTTCTGTTTCCGAGCCTTTCGGCATAACCGCGCTTGAGGCGATGGCAAGCGGCACCCCCACAATCATCTCAACAAATTCCGGAGTCGGGGAGGCGGTGAAAACCGTCCTGCGCGTGGACTTCTGGGACACGCGCGCAATGGCTGAAAAAATAATCGCGCTCCTTCGCTATCCCCCCCTCTCAAGCACAATGTCCGGCATGTCATATTCCGAGGCAAGGCAGTTCACGTGGGCAGCGGCTGCGCGGGAAACGTTAAAAGTTTATGATGAGCTTTTAGCTCTTAAGAAGTGATTTACTTTGCAACTCTGCCTTTATTTCCAGGTGCACCAGCCGATGAGGCTGAAAAAATTCTCCCTTTTCGAGGAGAGCGCGTCCTCTTCCGTTTCAGCATACTTCCACCACGAGCTAAACAAAAAAATAATGGACAAGGTGGCGGGAAAATGCTACTTGCCGGCAAACAGGATAATGCTTGAACTTCTTGAGAAATACCCTGAATTTCGCGTCAGCTTTTCCATAACCGGGGTTTTCCTTGAGCAGTGCAAGCGCTTCGCGCCGGAGGTGCTTGAATCCTTCAGGGCGCTTGCAAAAACCGGGAGAGTGGAATTCCTCTCCGAAACCTATTACCATTCCCTCTCCTCCCTTTTTGCAAACAAGCAGGAATTCATAGAGCAGGTGCAAATGCACACAAGGGCGCTTTCCGAAATCTCCCCCCCTGCAAAGGTTTTTCGCAACACGGAGGCGCTTTTTTCAAACCAGATAGGCAATTTGCTGGAATCCCTTGGCTATATCGGGGTGATGACAGAGGGAATTGAGCACGTGCTCGGATGGCGCTCCCCAAACTACGTCTACCGCCCGCGGGGCGCGTCAACGCTTAAAATACTCTTTCGCAATTACAAGCTGTCCGATGACATAGGATACCGCTTCTCCTCAAAGAGCTGGAATGAATATCCTCTGACTGCCTCCAAGTACGCGCAATGGCTTTCAAGCGCCGAGGGGGAGTGCTGCAACATCTTCATGGACTATGAAACATTCGGGGAGCACCACTGGGAGGATACGGGCATATTTGAATTCTTGAAAGCGCTGCCGGGCGAAATACTTTCGCACAAGCGCCTTTCCTTTTCCACTCCAAGCGAGATTGCAAAAACTCTTCCCCCAAGGGATGAGATTGACATACACTCCGAAATCTCCTGGGCAGACAAGGAGAGGGACACTTCAGCCTGGCTTGGCAATGAGATGCAGAGAAGCTGTTTTTCAATTTTACAGGAGCTTGAAACGCAGGTGAAGCAAACAAAAAATGAGGAACTGCTTCATTCCTGGAGATTGCTGCAAAATTCCGACCACCTATATTATCTCTCCACAAAATCCCTCTCCGACCAGGACGTGCACAGCTATTTCTCCCCGTATGAAAGCCCGTTTGAGGCATACATAAATTTCATGAATATTCTGCAGGATTTTCGGGAAAGAGTGAAGCAGGAAAACGAGGTGGGCGCAGAGTGAATGTTTATAAATATTACTAAAGTAGCAATAGGCAAGTTGGGTGAGGTTTTCATACTCTTGAGGTGGTTTGAATGAATTGGAAGGGAAAAATTGTTCTGTCTTCTGTTTTTGCGCTTGTTCTGATGTGCGTTTCATTCGCGCTTCTCTACCCGGTCGCAAACTACACCATGCTCGGAGGGAATTATTACCGCACCTCAAACACCACCGAGATTGGACCGTATAATACAATTAATGTAAGCTGGTCAAGGCAGATTTACGATTACTCGAACATATTTGATTTGGAATACAATGTTTCCTCCATGTCATCGCCGATAGTGGTGAATGGCAGAGTTTATGTTGCGGCACGCAACGGCTCGGTATACTGCATGAATGTAAGCAACGGCTCAATAAACTGGGGCATATCACTAAACAACAACATCACCTTCTCAACGCTTGCCTACTCTCCAAACGGGCAGAGTTTCCTTTATCTTGGGACTCGGGATGCAACGAATCCGAGCCTGCTCTACATAAACCCGGTTAACGGCTCAATCAACTGGTCGGTTTCACTTGCAGGGCAGGTTGATACTTCTCCAATAGTGGTTGATGATTATGTATACATTGCTGCGGGCACTTATGTATATGCATATAACGCAACGAACGGAAGCCAGCAGTTTTGGGCGACTAATGTAAGCGTAAGCGCTTCCGGAGTTGGCGGTTCTCCAACCGGCGACATGGTCTACAATGGAACATATCTCTTCGTTCCTCTGTCATCCAGCCACTACTCGCAGGTGGATGCCTTAACCGGTTCAATACGCGGAACAATAGGCACCACCGGATTAGTATCAAACAAATCAATGGTCTATGATCCGGATACGCCTGGCAGATTTTATTACGTATCAACCGTTTCATCATCCGCAACCCTATACTCAAAGGCATCCGATATTGACGGAACCGTGATTTTCTCAGCTTCAATCGGAACGTCTTCTTCCTCCCCTGCAATCGGATATGTTAACTCCACAAAAGCGATATTCGTAGGCAACGGAACTGGAATTGGGGCATACAGCGCCTCTTCCGGCACCTTGCTGTGGTTTACAAACGTACTCAACAGCACAACATACACGCCAATAATTGCAAACGACCTCCTCTACGTCACTTCCGCAGGAGCGGCAAATGCAGTTGAGTTTGAGAACAGCACAACCGTGAACGGGACACTGCGCCTCTTCAACGCCTCAACCGGAGTGCTTCTGTGGAATTACCCACTGTTCAACAACCCCGGGATCACAAGACCGGTAGTTGCAAACAGAACACTTCTGCAAATCTCAAACGGAATACTGTACGCATTCAGGGACATGATTTACATAGAAAGCCCGCTGGACGGGAACTGGACGAACTCTGCAGACGGGAACGTTACCTTTGTCGTGCGGACAAACATACCGTACGCAATATGCAACTGCACCATGAAGGCAAATGTTTCAGGAACATGGCAGTTTGTGTCCAGCAACGAGAGCACATTAACAAACAACACTGCATTCCAGATAAAGGCAAACTTCTCAAGAGGTGTTGCAGCAAACTTCTCAGGCCCGCTGATAGTTTCAGCTGAATGCTATTATGGTGACGTGCAGGTAAATTCGCTTAACCAGACATTCTACTACGTTTCAAGTGCAGGAACCCCCCTGAATGTTTCAATCAACAACGTCGGCGCATTCACCGCCTTCCCTGGCACTTCCAACAACTCCTGGACAAGCAATCCGAACATCAGCCTCACCTTCAATACAACAACATCCGTCAACCAGACACTTAACTGCTCAATATATATTGACGGGAACATCGCAAACACAACTACTCTTGTAACAAGCGCCTATCACACGAACAAGACAGGCACCTTCTCCAACATGAACATACCCGACGGCTATCACAACGTCAGCTACTCGTGCAGGGACAATGCAGGGCTTGCGACGAAGACGGAGAACCTCTCCTTGATGGTTGATTCCGTTGCGCCTACATTGACGGTAAATTTCGGGCTGGTTGCGTTTAACATGACTCTTCCAAACGGAACGGTGATGCAGAACAATTCCTTCATGGTGAATATGACCGTGAATGACTCTTTGGTGAATACCAACAACCGGCCAGGGCTCCAGTGCGGGCTTATCTTCAACGGAAGCCTTTGGAACATGACAAGGACCAACGACTCAACAACGCAATACGTGTGCTACTTCAATGTGACTGCCGGCCTTTCAGAGGCGCCTGCCGTATCGGTCGCGTACAACTGGTCCGTGCGCGTGAACGACACCGCAAACAACACCGCGACTGCGGGCACTTACCAGACAATCGTTGACAACACCGTGCCGTCCATAAGCAACGTTTCCCTCTCGCTTATCGGCAATCTTACGGACACCACTGCCGTGAACGGAAGCGGCACGCTCGGCTACCTTGGGCAGAGGTTCTACGTATACGCAAACGTTTCAGAGCCGAATGCCAACCTCTCTTACTTCAACGTGTCAATAAACAACGGGACGGGAATAACCGCAACCGATATCTCAGTAATAACTCTTACGACTCCGACAGTGGTGGTGAATCGCTCTAATATATACAGTCTTTACAGATGGGCATTTACGCCAACTGCCTCCTACATGGGTGCAATGGCGCAGTCCAACTTCTCAGTGAATCTGACTTTATACGACAAGGCGGGCAACGCAGTATGGACGAACAACTCCGTGAATTTCTCGCTCTCATCCACCCCGATAGTCGCCTCAATAATCTCCAACGAAACCTCAAACGGCTCAATCTGCTCCGGCTACCGCGTGACGATTTCTGGAGTAGTGCAGCTTTCAGACGGAACGGCGCTTGCAAACAGAGTGGCTGAATTGACCGGATTGGTGTATGCAAACATAACAACCAACTCAACCGGAGGATACTCAACCGAGCTCTCATCCGCCTCAACAGGCACCATAGCTCTTTCCGTGCGCGACACTTCAGTCACAAACTCCACCTCAATTACGGTAACCACCTGCACCTCAACATCAAGCGGCACCACGACTACCGGTTCAACTACATCCGGAGGCACTCCATACTCGGGAGCAGGAACTACCCCAACCACCGCATCACAGCCAAACGTGGAAACTGCAAGCGCAACCGTTGAGGGGCAGGCTGTGGAAATAACGCGCAGCCTTGACGTGTATGCAGCGGCATCATCAGGCGGCTCCGCCTCTTCGCAGATTACGGTTTCAGTAAGAAACAGCGGACAGCAGAACGTCAATAACATAGAGGTGCGCGAGCATATACCTGACTCAATCGCTACGGACGTATCTCAATTGCAGTTCTCGGTACAGCCCGACAGCTTTGAGCAGGGAAGCATAATTGCAGTGTGGAAGGTTGCGGAACTGGCGGCGGGCGAGACCTTCTCCGTATGGTATTCCGTGAATAAAGTAGTTACAAGCACGCAGTTCAAGGAGGGAGAGGCATCGGCAATGACTGCCGCGCAGGCGGCGCAGGAAGCAGCCGAGAAGGAAGCTGCAAAGGCAGTGAAGGTTTCCCTTATGGCTGCGGCATCCGCAACCGTCGGCGACACAATAAGCATAACTGCAAAGGATGAGGCAGGCGCGCCGATTAGCGGGCTTGAAATAACGGTAACAAGCCCAAGCGAAAGGCTGCTTACACTAACCACTGACGCAAGCGGAAAAGCAACATTCACCGCAGGGGAGGCAGGCGCATACAAGTACTCTGTCGGCACGGGCTACCTGCTCCTGGTTGCAAAATCAACCGCTGTAAGCGCGGCGCCAGAAGCGCCAAGCGCGCCTGAAGAGAAAGCGCCAACAACAACTCCTCTGCAGCAGGCAGGCGGGGCAGGGCTGATTGCGGGCATAGGTGTGCTGGGAATTGTGGTGCTTGCGCTTGTAGTGCTTGCAATCGCAGTGGCAGCTTACTTCATGCTTGGCAAGAAGGGAAAGAAGAGCAAGTAGACCTTCTTTTTCCTTTTTTTCTTTTTATTTTCCCTTAGCTTGGCTTTTTTCTTCTTTGCTTTTTTCTTACTCCTTTTTTTCTTTTCTTAGCATAGCTTTTCTTCTTCTTTTTACAATATAATAAATCCGAAAATAAAAAATCAGGGAAAAGAAGAATTATTATAGCGGACCCAAGGCAGGCTTCTTAAGCGCACCATCCGGTACACGCCAAGCCTTGGACTTACCCACTGCATAAGATTTGAAAAACAAAGCTTATAACGTTTTTGGAACTTTCTTGAGCTTCTGCATTTAATTTATATATTATACTCCTGTTTATTTTCCCATGCAGCAACTGGCAGGAAAAGAAGGGGAGAAAGAGTCCATGCGCTCAAAGATGGAGCAGGATTTGCGCTACCAGAGTGTGCTTGCTACCCTGCTTGACATTGAGCACAATTTCAATTTATGGGGCGCCCTTCTCGTTGCGCTGGGTGCGCTCTTTCTTTTATTGGCATTCCCCTTCTACCCAATCCTTCTCATTCCCGTGCTCGCCCTTTTCTGCGGGGCATTGTCCTACAAATATCCACCAGCAGGAGTAATAGCTGGAATGTTTTTCACATTTCCCGCAATCGCATACCAGTCCCCTGGCTTGGCATGGCTTTTTGCAATCCCTCTAACGGTAGCGTTATTTGAAGTATTCAACGAGTGGGCAATCATAGCATTTTTGGAAATTGTTATACTCGCGCCCTTTGCTCCCTTTCCCTTCTCCTTAATCTCCCCTCTCATATATGCTGCAATGGCGCTTGCCTCCCTTTATGTTGGCTCAAGAAGAAGCGTTGAAATCTCCCTCCCGGCAGTATTTCTCATTCTCCTTCTTTCCTCTTTCTGGATGGTGCAGAATTCGGCGTTCCTTCCGGTTTCCCTTGAGAAATATTCAGGCGAGTCCCTTCTGCAGCACGCAAACCTCCCGGCTGTGGAGGCGATGAGCGTGGTTTCAGGCGCATTAAGCGCAATACAGTCCCTTTTCGCAGTTGAGAACGTGCAGTTTGCCTCCTTTGGGGTTTCAAAACTATTGGAGAACACCTTTGTGCTCTTTGCGCACGACACTGCCTTCTTTCAGCTTGCAATCTGGGGCATTATACTCTATATTATAGGGTGGCTGCCTGCAAGGCTGAAAATGAAGAAGCAGAAGCAGCTTACGCAGGCAGTTTCCGCTCTTCCCCTTCTTTTGGCTCCGCTTGCCTATTTTGCGCTTTCCTCCTTTTTTGGCATGAGCTTTGACTTTCTAATGCCCATCTACGCGCTTCTCTCTATTATTATTATAGTGGCATTCTCGCGCCTGAACATAAAAGTGGCGCACGAGTCGCAGGTAATACGCAGGGAAAAAACAAAGAAATTCGGCAAATTCGGATTACAGGATTTGGGAGAGGGAGAAGGCGTTTCTTCTCTTGATGATATAGGCGGGTATGAGGATGTGAAGGCGGAATTGCGCAGCGCAATCATAATGCCCCTTGAGAAAAAGGAGCTATCTCTGAAATACGGCATAAAACCCCCGAGCGGAATACTCCTTTTCGGTCCCCCGGGAACGGGAAAGACGCTTCTGATGCGCGCCCTCTCAAAGGAGCTTGATTACGGTTTTTATGCGGTGCAGTGCTCCGAGCTTCTCTCAAAATGGTATGGAGAGACGGAAAAAAATATCTCCGAACTCTTTGACACTGCAAGGAAAAACGCCCCCTGCATACTCTTCTTTGACGAGATTGATTCCATAGGAAAAAAAAGAAGCGAGTACTCTTCTGATGAAGTCAGTAAGAGAGTACTTTCCATGTTTTTAGAAGAGCTTGACGGTTCAAAATCAAAAAAAGGAGTCATTATTATAGGCGCGACCAACATCCCAAATCAGCTTGATTCGGCGCTTATCCGCCCAGGAAGGCTGGACAAAATAATTTACATGCCGCTTCCGGACATTTCAGCAAGAAAGGCAATATTCAAAGTGCACACGAAAAAGCTCCCCCTTTCTTCAGATATTGATTATGAGAGGCTTACAGAAATAACCGAGCGTTATTCCGGTGCGGATATTGCAAACATTTGTTCGGAGGCATCGCGTCTTGCGGCAGGAGAGGCTGCGGAAAGCGGGAAGAATAAGGTAGTGCCAGTTAGTATGGCGCATTTCAGCAGAGTTATCTCAAGTGTCCGCCCCTCTGTTTCTTTGGAGCAATTGGCGGAGCACGAAAAATTCCGCCTTGATTTTGAGCGGAGGGTGGCAGGCAAGGGAGAGGAAGAGAAAGAAAAAGAAAAGAAAAAAAAGGATGCCGTCAGCTGGAGCGATGTTGCCGGCTTAAAGGACGTGAAGCAGGCTCTGCGCGAGGCGATAGAACTGCCCCTCCTGCACGAGGACGTGCTGAAGCAGTATAAGATAAAACCCTCAAAGGGATTGCTGATGTTCGGTCCCCCTGGGTGCGGAAAGACGCTCATACTCAAAGCCGCCTCAAGCGAGATGAAAGCCACCTTCCTGACTCTTTCAGGCGCAGAGCTTACCAAAAGGGGCTATGAATACTCTGTGCAGGCAATAAGGGAAACCTTCAACCGCGCGCGGGAGCACACTCCGGCAATAATCTTCCTTGATGAGATAGAATCGCTTGCATCTGCGCGAAGCCAATCCTATTCCAGCCCGGTGCTGACACAGCTTCTAACCGAGCTTGACGGAGTCAGCGAGCTCAAGAACGTAATGCTTGTGGGCGCCACAAACAAGCCCAATCTTGTGGATTCGGCAATACTGCGCCCAGGGAGGTTTGACAAGATAATATACGTCCCTCCGCCTGATTCAGAGTCAAGGGCGCAAATCTTCAGATTGAACATGGAAGAGTTCCTGCAGAATGCCTCTGATGCTGATTTTAAGATTCTCTCAAGCCATACGGACGGCTTTAGCGGTGCGGACATTTCAGCAATCTGCCAGGAGGCAAAGATGGCTTTAGCGCGAAAGACAATTCGAGGGAAAGAAGCAAATCTTTCTTCCGATGCGCCAAAACTCTCTTTAAAATTTTCCCTTGATGACATTCTGGAGGTAATAAGAAAGAGAAGGCCCTCAATAACTTCTGCGCAGTTGAACGAATACATGCAATTCTTGAGGGATTATGGGGAGAGGAAGTAGAATGGGAAGGAAAAGATAGGAAGGAAAAGATAGGTGAAAGGAGGAGAGGATAAATGCCCGCAGGTTTTACTTTTGACGAATTTTCCTCAGTTTATTCGTCATTTTATATACAAAAGTTCGTCAATATTCTATTTTTTATCTCAAATATGTATATTGCAGTTTATACTACTTCTAAAGGTTTATATAGTTATTGTTTGACATAATCCCATTCTCCCTGTATAGGGGGCCCTAACCTAGGGTTTCCTGCCTTAAGGGAGAATTGAAAAATTTTGGGCAACAGACAGGGCTGCCTCTGTTAATTATTTATGCAGAGAATTGCCCAAAAAAAGAGGCAGCGAAAAAAAAACACAGGAAGAACCACGAGGTGGTTTGAGTGAAAGGAATAAATATAAGAAAAATCGCGGCACTCGCGTCCGGAATAGCCCTTTTGGGTGCATCCGTGGCAGTAGCTGACGTGGTTTATGGCAACACGCAACTAGTTGACCAAAACGGCCAGCCGGTAGTGAAGGTTGTCGTAGGCGCGAATGCGGCTGCAAGCGACGGTGTTGCTGCGGGAAACATAGCGGCAAGGATTGCCAACCTCGCATATAAGAGCTCAACGCTGACCGCGACAGTAAGCGGAGAGGCGGCATGCTCTGTAGGCGGAGCGAACGGCTCAACGGGCGCAGGCTCATGTGCTGTTACGAACAAGAAGGCGAACCTTGAAATCACTCTTCCGGGAGTGACAGCTGGAGCGTATCAGTTTACAACGCTCATAGCAGACTACATAGACAGGATGCCGGGAAACAGGAATACGACATCGTCTGATGACATTTGGAGTTCCTCATCCGACACTTCAACTACAATGTCAGGACTCTATGGAGGCGCAACAGCGACTGAAATAAGAGGCACCCAGAACGTCTTCAAGATATCCGGCGCGGAGTTCGCACCGTTTGCGTCAGCCACAGTGACTGACACATCCGGCTCGAAGACCTATTCGGAAACGCAGGCGATGTGGATATACGGTGAAACGTATTTCTCAACAAGCGCTGACGCGATTGTCGCAAAGTTCTCCGGCATCGGCTACACGGCAAAGTTTGATTCGGGCGACTATGGTATCATGGTTTGCACGGGCTCAAACTACGACTACTCCAACTACAATGCTTGCGCCATAGGCGACAACGAGCACATAAACACACACAAGGCGGAGATTCAGTTCCTCGGACAGACCTGGATTATTTCAGAGCTGACTCCACCACTAGCAGTCGCGGGTGCATACAATCTTAACTCCACCACGACTACTCTGCTTGGAGGAAGCGTGAAGCTTGCAAAGAGCTCACAGTCCGGCATCATTAACGTCGGAGACGAGCTTGACGCAGGCACTGTGAAGATACGCCTCTCGGACATTTCAGTCGCGACCGGCTCAGGCAACGCGCACCCGGCAATCGTCGACATATTGGATGCCAACGGCGCATTGCTCCAGCAGACGTCCATAAATGAGGGCACCACCTACTCCTACACAACGGGGGGCACTACAGTAAAAATCCATGTGTATAAGACTGCACCTGGGTTTACACTGAATGCGAAATGGGCTGACATGGCAATCTTCACGGACGAGCTTTTGCTCAAAAACACCGAGAAGATTGATGCGAGCTCCGGCGACCCCAACTACGACTGGAAGGCGTACATCCGCTGGAAAAACAAGGGATGGGCTTCAGGAGGCAACTACTCAAACAGCCAGGCAGACAACCTGAGGGAGATAATCATCTACGACCCTGAGACATACTCAGGAAAGACAGCCGGTCAGTCCATAAACATAATTGGAGACCCGATAGTCTATCAGTTGCAGTACGATGGCTTGAGCCTTGCAAGCAGCGACTACGACCGCTTGAAGTTCAGCATAGTGAATGCTGACGAGCTTGGCAGCGTCGCCTTGGGGACACCTATTGCCGAGACAAACATGACGAGCAACACCACCTGCGGCGACGACGCGGCGGCTATCACCGGGAAGGTCATTAAAGTTGAGTCCGGGATAAGCAACGCCTTTAAGATACCAAATTCTGGCGGAGACACCGTAAATAAATTCTACGTCAGGTATCTTACCAACTCAAGCGCGGCAGGCAACGTAACAGGTGCCGTAATGCTGTACTACCAGCCCTCAACTGCAGCTTGTGATTACTGGCAGGGGGGAGCACAGGGTTTCAGTGCAGCGGGTGCGGCAGTCGCCAGCTTGAACACGACAGGCGGAAGCGAAAAGGCAGTCGCATACGAGACCGTAGGAACCGGGACAGCGCAAGGGTACCTTTCCTTTGTGACTGGCAACGCATCTTCAGACGGAGGGAACCTTTCAATATATATTCAGGAAGATGCAGGAAAGGTTAATTCTGTAAGCGCCAACTACGACTCTTTCGTCTTCCAGGCGATAGGGTTGTCAAGTGCCTCATCCTTCGAGTTCAAGGCGCGCGACAGTGACAACTCTGACAGGATTATGTATAACAGCGTGCAATACGTGGCAGAGCTCCTTGAGCCCAAGAGCAACCTTTACGACGCACCCCTTATTTCAGAGAGAGGCTCAAAGTTCATCGGGCTGTCTTCGGACACCGTTGAATTTGACGTCGCGAAGAAGATTGCGGACGCAAAATACGTCCTCATGAGCTCTGGAACGGAAAGCACCAGCAACGTGCTCAAGAAGTCCCTTGCAGAGGGAGAAGAGACCGAGCTTACGGGAGGCATAAAGGTAAAGGTGGATACCATTACCCAGACAGTCGGCTCATGCGTCGCAGGCGCAGTCGCAGGCTCAACGCCTGATTGCACTGTTGACTCATCCGGCGTGTCGGCGGTAATCTCGCCCAACAATGCCGCATCCGTTGAGGTTTCCGAGCCATACCTGCTCTCAAGCGACCTTGTGGTCCTTGACAGCAATGCAGCAGGCGTGGGCAAGGTAATCTCAGTCGGAGGGCCCGCTGTGAACAGCGTAACCCGCGAAGCGCTTGCCGGCAGCGACGTTGACTTTGCAACAAAGTCAGTCGTTGTGCAGGAAGTAGGCAACACAATCGTGGTAGCAGGTTACTCTGCGGCAGACACCCTGACAGCTGCTGGCCAGTTCATAGCTGGAATACAGAAGCAGTAAGCCAACACAACACGGGGCGAAAAACGCCCCGCCCTTTTTTCTTTTTCTTTCTTTTTTTCAAGCCCTTAATTTATGTCTTATCAAATTTTCTTTCTCTTTTTTCTTTTTCAATCAATCTGATTCTTTTTCATTATTCTTTTTTCCTTTCACCTAATCTGATTTTTCTTTCTTTTTTCCTTTCACTTAATTCATTTTTCTTTCTTTTTTTCCTTTCAATTAATCCGATTCAATCCGATTCTTTTTTGCTGATTTTCCCCCCATTATTTTCACCTCGGCAGGATTACGCTAAGGTATTTAAATCATGCATGATAATCAGAAGAGCATGAAAGCACTAACGTATTTAGCCGTATTTGCGTTTCTTTTCACCTCTGCCTGCTTTTCCTTCTCCCCATCCGATTACCTTTATTCAAGCGAGCCTGCCTCAACCATCACAAGCATAAAATTCATCCTGAACGGCACAAATTACGAGCTCGTTTCCTTTGGCGGGGTTGAAACCTTCCTGCTTGCAAACTCCACTCCCCTGAATGAAACTGCCAAGATAGAGCCGGTAATGAGCGCATATTCAATGCTTTATATCTACCCAAACCAGTCCGAAATAGATGCCGCAAGGCTTGCTTTAATAAAATTCAACGACTCGCGCAACTACAATACCTCATTAACTGGTAAAAAAGGAGCCGAAGACTACTGCGAGCAGTCCCTGACGCTTAAAGCAATGCCCTGCAGAAACATCTCAACCTGCTACATGACTGCCACCCTGACATGCATGCGCTACGACCCGGGCAGCTGCGACGTTGCCATGCTTGCAAACGCCACGCTGGAATTCGCGCTTGCCACAACTGCGCTTGATGATGAGGTGGAATACGCAAACTCCGCCTTCCTCTCAATGAATTTCAATAACATAGTGGGAAAGCTAAATGACATTTCAGCAGAAGTGCCCAACATGAGAAAGAATGCCGATGCAATAATAGGAAGCAAGCTGCGTTATGACCCTACTTGCGGCACATGCTATGCCTTCTGTCCAATAATCCCAATAGACCTAAATGCCCTCAACGATGCAAGCGCGAAAACAAATACGCTCAAAACGAAAGTGGCGGTGATTTCAAACATACACAAAACTTCCGAGCAGATTGCAAACTTCACGAAAAGCCGGCTTGAGCGCAAAGTGAATACAGTGCTTTCAGGCTCATACGGGAAAACATTCACGGATTTGCAGGCGCAGGTGCGCAACACGATAGACTCTGCGCTGGAAGCGCAAAAACTCGTCTACGACGCCTCATTCAACAAGGACGTTTCGGAAATCGGGGAGCTGACGCTTGACATACAGCAGAGCATCTCATCAAACCGCTTCATGGGGCTGAATGCGGACTTTGAGCAGTACCGCATAATCACAAACCGCCTTAATAACACACTCAAAAATTTCACAGAGCCATACGATTCCACAATGGCGATAAAGGAAAACGTAAGCTCAATGCTGATTATGGCAGAATGGGTGACGGACAGGACGAACCTTGAGGAGGTTACGCAATACAACCAGCTCAAGATAGACGAATACGCAATAGGCAAGCAGTTCAAGCCGCCCATGTCCATCTCCTCCTACCGCACCCTTTATTACAATTATTCCACTCTTATGAATGAAACGCAGTCATACATGGGCAGGCATGTATCCGCAAAGAACACCCTCTACTGGCTTGTCGGAAATATAGGAAGGGCATCAGTTGACGGAGTGCTGAAGCTGACAGACCCCTTCATGGAAGTGAATTACCAGACGAGGAAAACGTATTCATCAATAATTCCTCCAATCCTTCTCATCTTAACTGACTTCTCACTAATCTCGCTTGCACTTGTAGTGTTTGCGGGATTAATCGTGCGCATGAGAAAGTACTTCATCCGCAGGATAATACTCCTTGGGTGGGCGGCTGTGCTCTTAACATTCATAATGGTGCTTGCAATCGCCTCGCTTGGCTTTTACTCCCTCCTAAACTCCGCCTCTCACGCCGCAACCTTCTCCGAGTTTGGCAGCGAGCTTTCAAAATACAATGAGAGCGTAATCATCATTGACTCTTCAAACTCAACAGCCGGCGCAGCCGCCTCCTTAAACTCGTGCGCAGGCAAAGTGGCGCTAGCTCTTTCCAAGCTCAACATAAGCGCAGTGCAATACTCAATTGACGGCGCTGTCTGCCGCTATGGAACCGCCCCGACAGTGCAGACAACAACGGAGGAGTGCTGGAAGCTCATCGGCGACGTTCCGGTATTCACGCTTGCATATTCGCCGAAGAACACCACCCCGCAGTTCTCGGTAGTATACACAAAAGAGGTGCTGGTCGCAGGCGACGCGCGCTACATAAGCCGCTGCGATCTTGCAAACGTCCTCAAAGGCTGATTTTATGGCGCTTGAAAAGAGAACCCAGAACGCGATACTCATATTCCTCCTTGCAGTCGTGCTTCTGCTTGCCGCTCTTTTTTTCCTAAAAAACCAGGACAATGAAATAACCACGGAAGAATTTCTAAAGTCAGTAGAAAGTTCAGAGAAGTTTGTGCTGGTGCAGGATTTGAGGGGCGCTGAAAATACGGAGCAGAGGCGCGCTGTAATAAACTGCGGAATTGACCTGGCAGGCTCCTTAGGCTTACTTGGAAAGGAGCCGGAAAACATAAAAATAGCCGCTTACGAGGGGGAGAACTGCATCATTGAGAACAGGACAACGTCAATTGCAGAATGCGAGCCGCTGAAATGGGGCGCGATAGCATTCAATGTAAAGTACGGGCAGGAAGGCACCAAATTCTACCCAAACCGCGCAGAAATAGAAGTTTCTCCCATATATGGGGGAAGGTGCCTGATAAGCGCGGGGCAGGCAGAGTGAGTTTTTGAATATGGAAACCCTTTTGCAGAGGATAAGGCGGCTTTCAGGCGACGAATACTCACAAGTCCGCAAGGCAGTCGTCGCATACTCGGGGGGAGTTGATTCAACTGCGACTGCCCTTCTTCTTGGCGAGCTTGGGATTGAAGTTATAACCGTCAGCCTGGATTTGGGGCAGGGCATTTCGCAGGCAAAGAGGAATGCGCCTCTTGTTTCCAAAAAGAATTTCTTCTTTGATGCGAAAGAGCAATTGCTTGAATACGCAAAAAAGGCAGTCTGGGCAAACAGCATGTTCAAAGGGCACCCAAACGGGGAAGGGCTCTCAAGGCCGCTCATTGCGCTCTATCTTGTCCAAGCTGCTGAAAAGGAGGGGGCGCAGGCGGTTGTGCACGGCTCTTCCGGGGTTGGCAACGACCAGTTCAGGATGGACAATGCGATAAGGGTGCTTGCGCCGCAGCTTCACATAATCGCCCCGGTGCGCGACTGGAATCTCTCAAGGGAGGATTCGGTTTCCTACCTGCAAAAAAGAAAGGTGAAAATCAAAATAGAAGGGAAGAAGCCCTTTTCAGTGGATGAAAACTTCTGGTGCCGCACCATACGCTACGGAGCGCTTTCCGAGGATGATTTTGGAGTTCCGCAGGAAGCATATGCCTGGACATGTGCCCCCTCGGCGTGTCCTTCTCTGCCAGTGAAGGTTTCTTTCCAGTTTGAAAACGGCTTTCCCACCAAGGCAATAATCGGGGAGGGAAAGGGAAAAAAGGAATTTTCAGGCGTTCCCATGTTTGAGGCGCTCAATAAAATAGGGGGGGAGAACGGAATAGGCAGGCAAAACTGCATAGAAGATAAAATAGTCGGGCTCAAGTCGCATGAAGTGTTTGAGTGCCCTGCTGCCAGCATAATCAGCTTTGCGCATAAAGAGCTTGAGCGCCTAACCCTAACTTCGGCAGAGCTTGACATGAAGGATTACATTGACCATTCCTGGGCAAGGCTGGTGTTTAGGGGGGGCTGGTACACAAGGTTGCGCAATTCCACGGAGGCTTTCATTTCGCAGACACAGGGGGCGGTGTGCGGCACAGTGGAGCTTTCTCTCTGCAGGGGCGGCATAACACTGCTTTCAATGAAATCCCCGCACGCGCTTTACGATTCGCGCCTCTCCTCGCGCGAGGGAACCTTCAATCAAAGAGATTCGCGCACCTTTGCGAAATTATACGGTCTGCAGGACGTAATTGCTTATAGGATGGATTTGGAGTAGAGGGAAGTCCTTATTTTGAAAAAATCCGATATTTTCTCATTTTTCCCCTCTTTTTTCAAAATTTTCCCTTCTTTTTCACATCCCTTTTAAAGCTTATTTTTTCATATAAAATAACCAATAAATATTTCTTTAGAGGAGAGTGGGAAGGATGGCTGAACTAAAAACCGGTCAGGCGCCAAATGGTCAAAATATTGCCGCTTCAAACGGAGTCAAGACATTTTTCAACACATTCATCAGCGGCAATAATAGGACTTTTCTTGAAAACGACTGGAGAAAAACAATGGGCAAAAACGGGGAGAATTTTTTTGGAAAGCCTCCTGCGGAGCAGAACAGACTTTTTGTTTTATTTGCAGGGCAAGCCAGGGAATACGGAATCCCGCGCATGGAAAAGCTGAAATTCATACGCGAAAAGCAGTACGAGCACCGCATAAAACATCCGCAGGAGATGGGAAAAAACCAGCTCCCATGCCTTGTTTTCATAACAAACGGACCAAGTGCGCACAGGGCATTCAACAACAGGTTCAAATACACTGAAAACGGAACACTTTTTAACGGAACTTTTGCGCTTGCATCAATCTCCGCAAACCCGCAAGAAGCAAAATCAAATCAGGATTTTCAGGCGGTTTATTATATCCTAAATCACAATGCGCATGAAAGTGTAACAAGAAATAACAATCATATGCCCCCCTACATAATCGTCTGCACCCAATGCAAAAACGGCGATGAAGCATCTTTTCTTGAAGCCGCAGAGCTTTCTCTTGCGCGCACTAAAAAACTCCGCAAAGACGCAACAAGTGCGGGGCACCTGTTTGTCGGGCGGACATGGAAATTCCAGGTAGGAAAAACAAATGCAAACGTGCATCTGCCCGCGGTAGTCCATGCCATTGGCGAGAGGCGCTTTTACGTAGTAGAAAAGAAAAAGGGCAGGGGCGGCTTAAAGAAGCTCCCCTTTGAGGATTGGTGCGCCCAAAAAGGGATTTCAGAACATCCAATAGTCGCAAAACATCTTGAAAATCTCCGCCTTCACGCACAGGATGAACATTATGTGAAGGCGCTTGAGACTGCTTCTGCATCCGTAATCTGGGAGTGCACGGATTCAAGACGGTTTCCCGAACTGACTGCAACTACATACCGGCTGATTGGCAGCATCCCAAGCGATGAGGAATTTTTGAGAATCGCAAAGGACGGCAAGGTAGAAGAGACTGAATTCGTAATACACGTGAAATGCGGCTACATAAACACCGCCGTTGCAATCCACAAAATGTTTGACGAAATTCTTAATCGCACCACCACCGGAGAAAAACACATCTCAAGAAAAAGAATTTCCGAAGCATTGAAAAGAATTCTTAAGGGAAAAACTCCGAGTATGGGCGTAGAAGCGATACTCAACGAGATAGGGGGCGTGAGCGAAACTAACGCAGCGACTTTCAAGAAGCTTTTCGGCTCATCCGACGATTCAACACGTTCTGTTTTTAGGCACATGTACGCACGCGGGCTTTTTGAAATGAGCGATGGAAAACATCCCCTGCCTTTCATGACTGCGGCGAAAACTGTCGTGGATGCACTTGAGGGCATCTGCATAAAAAACTCAAAAGTTGTTCTGCCTAACGGTTTGGAGTCATTTCTCATACACGAGCAGATTGCAAGAGAGCTGAAAGACCGGCTTCTGCTGCTTCTACAAAACCATGCAGAAGAGATAAAATCAGCTCGCACAGACGGCAAGCTTCCGGACATATCCGTTACTATGGCGGGGTTGAGCACCGCAAGGAAATGGCTCGTGCCTGATGGAATTTCCGCAGACTTAACCCGAACAGATTCAATTTTAAAGGAAATCCTCCAAACCGAATTAATGCAAAAAGAACTTTGAAGGTGATTCCCCCATGGAAGACGCATTAGCCAAACTCTTAAAGGGAAACGAGAATTTCGCATGCAACTCCTGCCAGGTGAAAGTTTCTCCTGAAAAAAGGCAGGAGCTCTGCAAAGGGCAGTGCCCATCCGCGATAGTGCTTGCCTGCTCGGATTCCCGCGTTGCACCGGAAATAATATTTGATGCTTCATTAGGGGAAATATTCGTGGTAAGAACCGCAGGCAATGTCCTTGATAAAATCGCGCTCGGCTCAATAGAATATGCCGCCCTGCACCTTCACACCTCCCTAATAATCGTGCTAGGGCATGAAAAGTGCGGCGCAGTAACTGCCGCCTGCAAGGTGGAAAATGGCGCGCAGGCTGAAAGCCCGAACATTTCAGCAATATGCAAGAAAATCCTTCCTGCAGTAAAGGCGGCAAAGAAGAAACTTCCTTCCGCAGGCGAGGCGGAGATTATAGAGAAGGCATCGGCAATAAACGTGAAGAAGGTAATCTCCAAGATAAGGAAAAGCCATATAATCTCAAAACTTCTCTCTGAAGGCAAAATAAAAATCGTCGGGGCAAAACATTCCATAACCTGCTCAAAAGTTGAAATGCTTTAATATCTTCCTCCTTTTTATATCCCTTTTTCCTAATCTAACCCATGGATGACAAAAGCAAGGAAACATACAAGCTCAAGAAGCAGCTGCGCGAGCTTGCGCACCATTCAGGCGGCAGCACCGAGATGATTTCGGTTTACATCCCGCCAGGCTATCCCATATACGAGACTTCAAACAAATTAAAGACAGAGCTGGGGCAGGCATCAAACATAAAATCAAAGGGCACGAGGAAAAATGTCACCGATTCGCTTGCAAAAATAATAAATTATCTGAAAATGTTTCGAGAAACCCCAAAAAACGGCATTGCGATATTCTGCGGAAACATCTCAAGCAACCCCGCCAAAACCGACATAGAGCTTTTTTCCATGTCCCCACCCGAACCCTTAAATATACAAATTTACCGCTGCGATTCCGCATTCTTTCTGGATCCGATAAGGGATTTGGTTGAGGTGAAGGATACTTACGGAATAGTTGTGCTGGATGGGCGGGAGGCGACGATTGCAACCGTGAAGGGGAAGTCCATAATCATACTGAAAAGGCTCAACTCAATGGCGCATGCAAAAATAAGGAAAGGGGGGCAGTGCCTTGCGCCAGACACTTTAATACAGCTTGCAAGCGGCGAACTTTCCCACATTTCCGAAGCACATGCCGGCTCCCTGATAAAGGCGGCAAACCTTCAGGATTTCACATCCACTGATTCATTGTGCTCCGACAAATTCACAACGAAGGCGAAAAATGCCTACAAAATAGTGGTTCATGCCCCGAGGATGGAAATAGAAGCGACCGCATGGCACCGCTTTTTTACTATAACTGAAAACGGAGTGAAGGAAACGTTTGCAAAAGACCTGAAAAGAGGGGACAGGATGCTTATTGCAAGAAAATTAAACCATTCCGGAGCAGAAGTGAAAACAGAATTCAAACCTTCCTATCGCATGGTTTTAGGGGAAAATGAATTCCTAAAATTGCAGGGAAGAAGAAAAGAGCTTAAATGGCCGCAGAGTTTAGTGGCAAAAAAACTCGGCATAACTCAAATGGCAGTTTGCAGGATGGAGCGGGGCGAAATTCCGCTTTCTGCAGGCAAGATACGGGAGCTGTACAAACTTTACGGGCTGTTCCTTGATGAAAAAAGTTTCAGAGTGCCTTCCGTAAGCCTGCCAGAGTGCTACACCGCGAACCTCTCCTACCTTCTTGGGGTTATTGCAGGCGACGGCACGCTTGACGGGAACAGAATCATAATTTATGAAAGCTACTCCGAGCTTGCGGAAAAATATGCCCGCATTGCCAAGGAAACGCTCGGGCTTGAGGCAGTATTGCGCAAGGTGGATAAAACAGGGCAAAAAGGCAGTTTTGCGAAAAAAGAGTATTACGAAATCCGCCTCTACAGCAAAGACTTCGCAGAGTTTGTAAATTCAGAAATCTCCCAAACAATCTCCTCTTCGGATATAAGATGCGTTCCTTTGCAGATACAAAAGTCCCCTCTAAACGTCCAGGCATCTTTTCTTTCAGGGCTCTATGATGCCGAAGGATACATTCACGGAAAACGTGTTGAGATTGCAATGCGCTCAAGGGAAATGATGCGCCAGCTGCAGGCAATGCTCCTTCGCTTCGGCATCTGTGCATCATATGGGGAAAAGGCGGTGAAGGGAAACCCGCAATGGTTCGTCAGCATAAGCGACCTGCAATCCCTTAAGAATTTTGAAACGAGCATAGGGTTTTCGAGGGAGGACAAGAAAAACGCGCTTCGAAGAATTGCATCCAGGCGCATGAAGATGCAATTCGTTGATCAGGTGCCTGTTGATGGCAGGGAGGTTTTCAAATTCGTAAAAACGCTTGGCTTAAAGACAAGCGATTTTCATGCCGCAAGCGATTTTTTCAGGAACAAAAAGCCACTTGGAAGGGAAGCATTCATAAAAAATATCAGGGGGGTTCTCCTTCAAAGGGCAGAGCGCCTCGGGCAGAAAAAACTGGCGGAAAAAATGCTTGCAAAGTGGCTGCCGGAACACATAGGAGTGGCAAAAGTATCAGAGAAAATTCCGATATGCACGGAGAGAAAATATTTTGACCTGACCGTTCCAAACACTTTCAATTTTGTCGCAAACGGCTTCATAGTCCACAACAGCGCCCGCAGATTTGAGCGCCTGATAGAAGAAAGCATAGAAAAATATTACAAGCGCATCGGGGAAGCGATGGATACCTATTTTCTTACGGGAATAAAGGGAGTGGTGGTGGGCGGTCCCGGGCCTGCAAAAGAGTTTTTCATGCAGGCAAAGCCCTTCAACTACCAGATAAAGGTGCTTGGGGTTGTTGACACCGGCTACACCGACGAATACGGAGTCCGGGAAACCCTGACAAAAAGCTCCGAGCTGATACAGGGGCAGGAACTGCTTGAGGAGAAGAAAATAATAGACTCCTTCCTGAAGGAAGTGGCGCACGGAGGGCTTGCAATATATGGAGAGAAAGATGTAAGGGAAGCAATGGAAAGAAAAGCAATCAAGACTCTCATGGTTTCGGAAGGGCTGCATTACGTGCGCGCAAAATTGATGAATTCAGCAGGGGAGGAAAAATGGGTGAATGCGCGCGACGAGGAGGAACTGGCAGAGAAAGCCGAGGCGGAAAAAGGCTTCAAAATAATGGAGAAAAAAGCGCTTCTTGACGATTTGGTTGATTTGGCGGAAGACAAGGGGATTGAGGTGAAAATAATCTCAAACGAAACGGAGGAAGGGGCGCAGTTTTTGCAGTCTTTCTACGGAATAGGCGCGTTTTTGCATTATCGAAAGTAGGTTCATTTTCATTTTTGCATTACAGAACGTAAGCTCAGTTTCATTTTTGCATTACCTAAATTAAGCTTATTTTTTCAGCTTGAAAATTATCACGAAAAGAAGCACTGCGATTACAAAAAGCAGAACCACTATCACTGTAATTGCGAGAAAACCGTCATAGTAAGGTGAATCAGCGGGTTTCTTTTCTTCTACACTTTCCCCTGCGCTTTCCTTTACAACTTCCTTTTCAATCCCTTCCTTCATTCTTCCTTCAATTTCCAGCGTGTTTTTTTCAAGCTCGCGTGCAAAAGCAAGCGCATAATACGCTCCCATGAGGTTGCCCTCCCTGTCCGCTTCGTATAAATATCTTCCATGCGCGGCGTACGCTTCACTCCACACGCCCGAATATTTCTGTGAAAGAAGGGATTTCACTTCCACTTCAATCTCTTCTCTTCCCTTCTCAAAACCCTCCTTCCCCGCTTTAGCGCTTGAATATGCATAGGCAGAATCAAATATTGAGGCAAGATATTCCCCTTTCTCATAAAGCTCTTGCGCATTCTCAAGCCGCCATGCCGCCTCCTCGTTTTCCACTCCCTCTGTGAGTATTTTTTCCGTTTCGTCAATCTTCCCGCGCGCCATAAGTGCAAACCCGCTTTCATTAACTTTCTTCCCTTCAACTCCTGCCTCTCCCTTCATCTTCCCTGCAATCATGCACCAGCTTTTTGCGTAAAGCGCCTCGCGCAGCAGATAATACTTCTCCTCAATCACTTCATAGCTTGAGTTTTTTACCTCTTTCACATTCTTCTCACTCCAGGAGCGCCTCAATTCTGCCCCGACACCCATCTCCCAACTCTCTTCAAAAACAGTTTCTTCTCCACTATCTTGCTTCAAGCATTCTTCTGCTTCCCTTACTGTCTCATTCAAATCCCGCCCGCCTTGCACATCCAATAAGAGTTCCAAATCCACTTTTCCAAGAAACGCCTCGTTTGCCGCGCTGTAATAATACCCGTGCTCAAAAAGTGTTTTTGCGTTTTTCTGCCTTTGGGAAAAATACTCTTCTATCTGTCCGTTCCCCTGCACTTTGTTTTCCTTTATCTTCTCCCCAAATTCCACTAGCATTTCAGAGGCGATTCCCTTCAATTCTTCTGCATACTCCCCCCTGCTCAAGTTTTCCGGAGCCCTCACTAAATCTATCTGACTTTCATTCACAACAATTTCCCCTTCCGAAAGCGCAAATTCGTATGCCTCTCCTAAATTTCTTGCCTCAAGCAGGCGCACGCTTGCATTCTCCCCGAAAAAAAGAAGCTTCTCAAAAAAGCTCTGCACCGGCACCACAAAATAAGTCAGGTTTTTCTCTTCAACAGCATGAAGCTTTTCCACCATCCCTCCAACCGCGCCGATGCTTCCGTCAGGCTCTATCGTTCCGGTCAGTGCCAAATCATTTCTTACTGTTCTGTTTCCCGCAGCAGCCGCTGCTAAAACAGCCATTGCCGCCCCGCCTGACGGGCCGCTAACCTCCCCTCCCCCGCCTCCGTATATGCTAAAAGTAACATCGCACCCGCTTGCATTTGCATACTCTAAGCCAAGCACAGCCGCAATCTCCTGCGAAATTTGCGTGCTTATCCCGATTTTCGGCCTTATTTGCGTATACACTCTTCCATCTCCAGCGCTTGTGTGCGCCTCAACAGTCACAACATCTCCCTTTCCCTCCCCGAAAACCGCAGGCACAAAAACGCGCGCGAGCGCGTCAGGGCATTGCGCATGAACTGCATTAAGCAGGAGAAGAAGGGCAAAAAATAATGGGATAACTTTTCTTTCCATATAAAAACAACCCGAAAAGAATAAAAAAATTTATGCATCTCTGCTTGACGCGCTGCGTCAAGTCGATGCACTTTTTTAGTGAAAGTGCATCCGCCGGGATTTTTGGGCGCCAATTACAGCAAACATGCTGCCAATCAGCCGAACCCGGGTCTCAAGCTTGGGAAGCTCGGATCCTACCAGGCTGGACTACGGATGCACAGGCAATTCTTTTGCCTCGCTATTTATTTAAATGCCCCCTGCGTGCTATATGGCGATGGATGCGTATCTTTGTGCAATAAAATACGCAAAACGCAGTATTCCAAAGTCTGCTCTTTTTGCCTTCAACACCTGCATAGATGCGGTTGTAAAAACCACCCCCCAAATGCTGCTCTGCCTCCCCCTGATACAGAAGGACAGGCATGTGCGGGAAGCGGTTCTTTCTTCTTTACAGAGGGAGATAACCATAGACAAGGAAGAGCTCTCCTTTTTGCGCAAAACCTTCCCCCGCCCCCAATACAGAATTGGAGGGCAGGCAGGGCAGGCTGCGGAAGTAGCGCGTGCATTGGGAGTTCTGCCGATAATATTCCCTGAAAGGAAGAAAAAAGAGCTTCCAATACACTATGTTTTTGAATACTGCAATTCGCTTGGGATGTGCAATCGCATTATTGCCTCTTACGAGCCGCAGCCGATGATTCCACAGGCAGGCTTGCATCTTCCAAAGAGGCTCCTTCGCTCCCTCAGTCATGCCTTCCTTGGAGGCTTTCACCTAATGAAATCAAAGGAAGAGATTATGCAATCGGCAAAAATAATCCATGCCTGGAAAAAGCAAAACCCGCACCTACGCATCTTCGTTGAGCTTGGCGACTTTCAGAAAAAGGAAGTTCTGGCTGCCGCCAAAAAATACGTCCTTCCTCCTGCCGACTGCGAGGGGATGAATGAGGAAGAGCTGTTTCTGCTTACTGGCAGGCACGGAATAGATGCGATAAAGAAACTTCCAAAGGGAACTGGCAAAATACTCTTTCACTCCCCGAATTTTTCCTTCACACTGCCAAAGGATGAAGGGGACGAGCAGGCGCTCCTTTTTGCAAGATTAGTCTGCTCTTACAGGGCAAAATACGGGAAAAATCCCTCTTTTTCCTCGCTTGCAAAATACGCAAAAACCTCCCCTTCACTGCACATAGAAAACCCGAAATTCACGGTTGGGCTGGGAGACGCTTTCAGCTGCGCTTACTTTCTGGCGGCAAAAAGATGATTGAATATACCGCGCACATCATCCAAATGTCAGAATCCTATCCGACTCTTCCACCAGTTTAAGCAAATCCCTCATGGTTGAGATTGGGCAGACGCCGCTGCCCTCCTTCT
This sequence comes from Candidatus Micrarchaeota archaeon CG1_02_47_40, assembly GCA_001871475.1. Taxonomy (GTDB): domain Archaea; phylum Micrarchaeota; class Micrarchaeia; order Anstonellales; family CG1-02-47-40; genus CG1-02-47-40. The sequence continues at coordinate 46,450 of MNVE01000003.1, forward strand.
GCCTTGATTTTAAGCAGGTTCCACATGCCAATATTTTTCCCTTATTCCCAAGGAAAGAGGCGACCTGTTCATCTACCTTGTATTTCTCGCTTCTGATTTCTTCTATCTCAACGCCCCTGTTCAGAAGAAAGACGCTGACCTCGTGATTTGCATTCAGCGCAGTCGTTCCGAATCTGAAGGCATTCCAAACTTCTTCCGGCTCGTTCGTGCTTATGACAATCCCGATTTTCATTCATAACACCTCTTTATAAAAACACATATGCGGCCGCCGGGATTGGCAGGCTTGCCTGACAAATTTTGCCGTCAGGCAAATCTTTTGAACCCGGATTATTAGCTTGGAAGGCTAGAATCCTACCAGGTTGAATGACGGCCGCAAATATGGACTATTTTAGGCAGGATAAGATTAAAAAGATGAAAAGAAAATGCGACTCTGCCTGCCCTTCGGGCAAGTCGTCGCATTTTTCGCTCTATTTGCCCTTCGGGCAAGTCTTGACAACTCCGTTGTCAATCTGCTCAAAATGCGACCGCCGGGATTTTTGGGCCTTCGTTATCCCGCGAGGGGAGCACGAAGAGAACCCGGGCCTTAAGATTGGCAACCTCATATCCTACCAGGCTAGACGACGGTCGCATCCTTGATGCAACTATTCTTATGGATAAGCACATTTAAGAAAATTGCCCTTGCTTGGTAACAGTTTAAACATGGCCGAAAGGGTTTTATCCTTCCTTTACAAGAATAAACTGGGAGGGAGATGGGGGTAGAACAATTGTCGGGAGATTTTGTATTGTGTCACACTCCACAACATATAAAAACACCCATACCTAAAATATAAACCTTCCATTCTTAAAACTCAAAATAGAGGAGATACCTGTGGCTTACTCAAAAACTGAACCATCCCTTGTAGAATTGACCCGTGAACTATTTGGAGATTTGTCTGATTTCATATGTGAACGGAAGATAGATGAAGAAAAAGTAAAAAAGTATGATCAGGTTCTTTCAGTACTCGAAGGGCGAAAAGAGTGTTGGGCGATGAACACTGCCTTGCCACCAATAGACTCTATAAAAATTTACGGGGCTTATTCTACAGTCTACGGAACTCTTTACGGGATTGCTAAAAATCTTGACCTCGGGATAAAACGAAAGGAAAATCCAAAAGCTGCAAAAGAAGTGTATTCAATCCTTCAGAATGCGGTTGACCTTATACCAAAGCTTGAGAAGGTTACTAAAGAAAAAAAGGCTCCCGCCCAAATTATAAGTGAAATATTCGATGCCAGCCGTTCCCTAAGAAGGCAGGCAATAAACAAGCAGATTATACAGGCAGGAGAGCTTCCGGACAGAAAAAAGCTCATAATCGAACTCGGAGAGCATATTGAAAGCAATCTCAACTAGCGGTGTTTTCTTCTGTGGGTGTAAAAATTTACATAGAAACGTCAATAGTTGTTTCTGCATCGCTAGGTAGCATGCTTGGGGGCAAACAGTTGAAACATGAGCGCTATGACACTACATTCAATCTCCTTCAATATGCCGAACAGTATTACCAACAACAAAAAAATGGATTTTTCACAACACACAGTGTAGTTATTGAGGCAAAAAGAGTTATTGACAAAGCCCTCAACAGCCTGCTTGAAAGCAAACTTCCGAAGTTAATCAAAAAGGGAAAGCCAGAACGTTTAGTTAACGCAGAAAAATATCATCTCCTTCTTAATGAATGTACGGACCAACTCGAAACATGGCTATCTTATCTCAAATGCGAGAACTACGACAACCGGAAAAAATCCGAGATTGTTGAACAGCTTCAGGGCGAGTTCCAGATTTTGGATATTGAGTTTCGGAAAGCTAACCCCGGCGACATTAATCATTTTCATCTATCAACGCGAAATACTGGTTTCAGAAGAGTATGCAAAGCCATTTGGACCGAGCAGAGAAAAGAAGCTCTTGAAGAATACAAGCCCAAACATGGACGGACTGATATTGAGATTATGGCAGAAATAGCCAGCATAAACCAAGAAAAAAGTGTTGAAGTATATATTGCCAGTGAAGATAGACATTTTTATGCCAAACAAACCAGAGATCTTCTTGAACAGCTTTATGGGATAAAATGCAGGCGTTCACACGAACTGTTGGCTGATGGTATGATAAAAAAGTTATTAAAGAACGAAGAGGCTACCCCTGCTTCTTAAGCAAATTAGGATGGACTTTCCCCATCTTGTTGAGGCAACTCAATAAACCTAACCCGAAATTTCATGCCGCGTGCCGGATTTGAACCAGCGACACTGCGGTGCCAAAACCTCAAAAGGGAATTTTAGCAAACCCCCCTTGGAAATTCTTCAGCCGCATGCTCTCCCAGGCTGAGCTAACGCGGCACACTTGTGCCAACAAAGAATCTTTTGGCACTTCATATTTTAATAAGCTTGCCTGCCCAATCCTAAGTGATGAAAAGGAAGCATTTTCTACTGCTTTTCGGGGCGATTTTGCTTGCCGCTTTATTCCTAAGGCTCAATGCGATAAACACCACCGAACCCTGGTGGGACGAAAATTTATACACTGTGCGCCCTTACAATTTCCTTGAATCCGACCACCTCTCCACCATAGACCAGGCGCCCCTTTACTTTTACTTGGCAGATGTTGTGTACAAAATAATGGGGCTTTCAGTTTTCTCTGCGAGATTTCTCTCCCTTTTCTTCGGGATGCTTTCCATTCCCCTCCTCTACTTAGTTGTGCGGGAAATTGCCTCAAAAGAGCACGCCCTCATTTCTTCAGCTTTTCTCGCATTCAGCGGTTTTCATATTGCTTATACAATTGGCGATATGGGATTGGCTGCCACTTTCTTCATCCTCCTATTCCTTTACTTTTTCATCAAACTCCTCAAAACAGGTGAGAACAAATACCTTCTTCTTTGCTCCCTTACAGCCGCACTGGGGACGCTTATAAAATCATACATGCTCATTTTCGCATTCTCCTGCGGGCTGTATTTCATCTACTCCCTTTACCGCAAAGGAGGATTGGATGCGTCATCCTTCCTTAAGAAATTTCCCCTCAAATACCTCATCGCATCCCTCATTCTTTTCCTCTTTTTCGTTTCCCCCATTCTCATATACAACCTCCTCCTTTTCCAGGAAAAGGGGCAGATGGACATTATTTTCACAAGATTTTTCAGGCTTGATGAGAGTGCTTACGCAGGGCTTGGCATGCCTGAATTTGACGTTTCAATACTTCCTGGCAATCTGGCAAACATGGTCTCCAATTACTTTTTGCACCACGACATGGCAATATTTTCCCTTGCGGTTTTGGGAATGCTTCTTGTCGCATATAAGAGAGAAGGGGAGCACACATCGCTTCTTCTCCTCTGTTTTCTGCTTCCGCTCTTCTTCCTTCTCTGCTCAACACAGCTTCCCAAAAACTTCGTGTTTTTCGCCCCGATAATTTCATTCTTTGCGGCGGATGCAGTTATTTTTTTGAGTTCAAAGGCAGCGCCGTTTTTCAAATTCAACCATCTTCTTGCAATGCTCGTACTAATAGTCCTCGCACTTAATCTTTATGCCATCATCTCCAATTATGAACGCTCTTTCCCGACAGTCCAACTGCGCGATGAGGTTTCAAAATATTCCCCTCAATCAACTCTTTTCATAGCGGACTCAAGAATTTACAGGGGCAAATTCACCTTTGCGCTCATGGACAGGCATTACGCTGAAACGCTGGAGTTAAGATATGTGCCATTTGCAAAGGACGAGGCAAACTCCGTGCTCACAAAAACCGTTTTCATAGAATGCGTGCCAGGGGACTGCGGCTGGGGTGCGGGCAAGGTAGATGCAACACTTACTGCAGAAGAGATAAGCTCCCTAAAGAAAAATCTCGTTGCGGGAAAGGACATTCTCCACAATGGCAAACCATATTACCGCATCTACTCCGGTTTTCTCTCCCTTGAGCCATACTCCCTTTCAGGGTTGGATTATGTGCATTCCTTCTACTTCTACCCTGTTGCGTGGAAGGAAAAGCGGCTCTCACAGGACAATTACAATACGGAAAATTCACTGCATTCACTTGGAAAAATTGCGATTTACCTTTCCATAATTGCAGCAATAGTGCTTTCCCTCTATTCCATTTACGTTTTTGCAAGATTTTGCAAAAAAGAACAGACAGAGTAAGTTTTATTATCCTCCCCTCCGTTTTATTTCCATATGTGGACTACTGCCGAGGTGCCTATTCCTTCCGACCCCTTCTCCTGTGTTATCGGGCAGGATGAAGCGGTTAGGATAGCGCGCATAATCACAAAACAAAGAAGGAATCTTCTCCTGGTGGGTCCGCCGGGCGTAGGAAAGAGCATGGTCGCATGGGCTGTTTCTTCTTCTCTTCCCCCTGCCTGCGAGGAAATTTCAATCCTTCACAATCCGGAATGCCCGGAGCGCCCGGTATGCGAGTCAAGAAGAAGGGAAAACATAGACGCGGAGGAGCATTTTTTTCGTGTCAGCGGCAGGGCAACCGATGCGGCAGACATCCCCTTCCACGCTGCGGAGCGCCTCGGATTTCGCTGCCGCCGCTGTGCAGCAATCTCCTCATGCAATATTCAGGCATGCCCCAAATGCGGCTTTGACAAATACCGGCTTGCATCTTCCCCATTTGACGAGCTTGTCACCTCAATTGATTCGGGAAGAAGGGAAAAGCGCGTGCAGACGACGATAAAAAACACCGTTAGCGGCGCTGATGAGGTTTTCCTTTTTGAAGCCGCCTCGGATTCAAAGGCGCGCGTGTTCAATGCAAATGAACTTGAAAAGCTGAAACTTTACGCACTGCGCCGCCCCCGCAAAATACTTGTTCCGCTTGGGCGCAAGACGTTCATACAGGCGACCGGCGCAAGCGAAACCGAACTTTTGGGTGATGTGAAGCACGACCCGTACGGGGGGCATGCGGAACTGGGCACGCAGCCTTATGCGCGCGTGGTGCCAGGCGCCATTCACGAAGCGCACGAGGGGGTGCTTTTCATAGACGAGCTTTCCTCAATGGGGCGATTGCAGCGCTTCATACTGACTGCGATGCAGGAGAAAAAATTTCCGATTTCCGGAAAAAACCCCTCAAGCACAGGCTCCTCCGTCCGCGTGGACGGGGTTCCGTGCAATTTCATTTTCGTTTCAGCCCTGAACATAAATGATTTGGCGGGGATTCTCCCCCCGCTGCGCTCAAGGATTGCAGGGGACGGCTACGAGGTTCTTTTAAATACGCACATGGGAGATACAAAAGAGAACAGGGACAGGCTCCTCCAATTCATGCGCCAGGAAATAGAAAAGGACGGAAGAATACCTCATGCCAATGAAGATGCGGCACACACACTAATTGAAGAAGCAAGGAAAAGGGCAGGGGAGATAGATAACGCACACGATTCGCTCACACTGCGCCTGCGCGGTTTGTCAGGTGTGATAAAGCTCGCAGGGGATCTGGCGGTGTTTGAAGGCGCACAGCTGATTGAAAAAAAGCACATAACCCTGGCAATAGAAAAAAACCGCTCGGTAGAGGAGCAGCTTCATGAAAAATACGGCTCTGCATTCAAGGCAGGGATGTCCGACCTCTCGTTCAGAGAAGGGCGGGAAAGGGCAAGCGACATCACTTAACATGCCTTTTTCACATTCTTTTTTTTCCTCCTTCCCGTAAATACTCTTCCAATATTCTTCTTTTTCCCCTTCTTTTAAACATCGCATAATCCCCCCATTAGTCTTTTTTCCTTCCTCGCAATCTTTAAAAACAGTCCCTCTGTAAGTAAGTGGAAATAAAGGGGTGCTTTTGAATGTCAATGATATCCACAAAGCAGATGGGCTACGGTTCTGCGGTAATAGGGCTGCTTGGGGTAGTTGGCAGTTTTGCAGGCGGAGGGGGCATTTTCTCCCTCATAGGCGGCATCGTTGCCGGTTTGGGCGCGGTGCTTGCAATCGGATTTTACAAATACGGCTACGTGCTTTTCCCCTTCCTTACAACCGGGGCAAAAATAGTGCAGGTTACGGATACCGGCTATGAAATACCCCCGGAGCAGAATGCCATACTAAAGCGAGTCGGCTCAAGCTATTACGCCTCCATGTTTTTGGGGGTGCGCATATACGAATCCACAACGGACAAGACGCCCCAGGAGAATATCATTTACTCCGAATACTTTGAGCGGGCGATTTCCTCTGTGCGCTTCGTCACGAAGTTTGCGATGTTAGTATACGTAAAAGACATAACCGACTTTAGGGACAAGATGGAGACAAAGCACGCAGAGGCGCAGCTTCGGCTTTCCCGTGAGCGCGACAAATCCGAGCCGGACGTGCTTAAAATAGACCGCTACGAGCGCGAGGTTTCCATGTGGGAAAACCAGATTTCAAAGCTCACAAAAGGCATCAAGCCCATGGGTTCTATTGCATACATAATGACTACTGCTACCGGCTCAACAAAAGAAGCCGCGCTGGCTGCGGCAAAATCGCAGGCAAACGAGGTGCGCGCCACGGTGGCAAACGCGCTCAACGTGGATGTGGTGCCCTTAACAGGAGAAGAAATGAAGCTCTGCTTTGACTGGGAGCACACAATCCCCCCCACGCAAAGGGAAATCGAAAGCCAGCTTGAATAGGTGTAAAAATGGGAAGGATGAAACTATCCCACCTTTTCAACAAGGACCTCGCCAAAAGGAACATCTTCGTGCGCCCGCCGGAGCCGCCCGAAGAATACCTGATGAACGACCCGGTAAATTCCATTTACATTGGAAGGACAAAAATATTCCACGTCCCATTTTACTGGACATTCCAGAGGATAACAAACCCGCACATCTGCGTTGTGGGGATAACCGGCGCGGGAAAAAGCTACTTCGTGAAAACATTCCTGACGCGCGCCTCTTTCGTGTGGGGCACGAACGCATTCATAATAGACTGGGCAGGGGAGTACAAGGAATGGGTGAAGCAGACGGGCGGGCAGGTAATCTCACTTGGAAAAGGCTCTTACATAAACCTTCTTGATACCGGGGGGATGAAGCCCAACGACCGTGTGAAGCAGATAATCCGCACGCTTGAAATATTGACGGATATTGGAAGATACCCGGAGCAAAAGCGCCTCACGGAACAGGCGTGCGAGCGTGCATATGTGCAGGCAGGATTCAAGATGGACAAGAAAATACAGCGCGACCGCTCGGGCAGCCAGCTGCCCCCTCCCACACTGCGCGACGTGCAGCACTCGCTTGAGGAGCAGCTCTCGGCAGGCACCTACGAATTTCCCGCAGAGCTTGAGAACGCAATTTACCGTGTAAAGCAATTTACGCGCGAGGGGGAGGATTATTTCGCGCAGCAGTCAACCGTGAATTTGGAAAAGCTCACAAATGTAGGGCTTGTGGATTTGGATTTGTCAGGGCTTCCGGACGAGGTTTTCAGGGGATTGGCAGGGCTTTCAATGCTGCAATTCCTAAAGGAAAAAATGCGCGAGGCGGGCTGGAGCTCCACAAAGGGGCTGAAGCTGATGATAGTGCTTGATGAGGCGTGGAAGATTGCAAAGGACGACAATTCGGATGCGGTGATGATTGTCCGCGAGGGAAGGAAATACCAGTTCGGCCTCATAGTCGCATCCCAAAACCCGACAGATATTTCAGAGGCGATTTTCTCAAACGTAGGCACAACATTCATACTGCGCGTGAAGTTCGAGCGCTTCCTTGATTACCTGCAGAGCACGCTCAACTTCTCGGATTACATGAGGGGGGAGATAGGGAAGCTTGGCGTAGGGCAGTGCGCCGTGAACATGGCTTTTCAGACAACCACGGAATTTTCGGAAACGTTCCTCATAGACAAGGTGGACGGGGAGGAGCCCCTGCAGGAGCTCTTCCTTGATTTGGAATCCGCCCTGTCGGATGAGGAAAAGAGGGATGAATTTATGGCAAAAGTAGTTTCATTTGAGAGGGGAGAGCTGAAGAAGAAGCTGTTGTCATTCGGGCTTGACAACGTGCACATAGAAGAAATAATCGGGCTTTTCGGGAAGAAAAACAACCACGTGGACGTGGTGTCATTCGTCGTGCTGCTTGAGCGCTACGGCCTGGCGCGCAACAGCATAACCTCGTTTCTCAAGGACGTGGGGATTGACGATTCAACGGTCATAAACATCTTCTCAAAGTCCGATTTCAAGAAGCTCGGGATTGAGGACCGCGACATAACGCAGGTAATATTGGAGGAATAACGGCTGACGGCTTCCGCCGTCAAGGGTGATTTGAATGCAAAGAGGAATGGTGATTTGAATGCAAAGAGGAATTTGTATAATTTCCGAAACAGAAACGGAAGGGTATCCCATAAAGGAGGATTTTGTGATAAGCTCCCTGCGAAAACTGAAGCGGATTTTCGGCATAGCGCGCAACAACACGCTCGTGGTGGGGAGGGACAGCCTTGAGGAGTATAAAAAAAGGCGCTCAAAATTCGAGAAAACATTCGTGCAGTATGCGGCGATTGCAATAATACTGGTGCTTGCAATCGTGGTGCTGCCATTGCTTTTGGGCGCGCCGTTTTCAATCGGCTCCGTTCTCATGTCAATGGTGATAGGCGCATTGATAATTGCGTTTTCCCTGACTTCATACTTGCCCGCTATATATGCAGAAGGAGAAAAAGAGCCAAAGAAACAACCAACCATACTGACGGCAGTTGCAGCAACTCAAAAGAAATCCTCCCTTAAAAAACAAAAAACAGGCATCAACGTGTTTAAGAAAACACGTCTGAAAAAATAGGAATTTTTTCAAAAAACGGTGAATTGATTGGTGCAGAAAAAACAGGAAGAAGCGGTTCCCCCGAAAGTGAGCGGGCTTTCCCTAGAGTGCAAAAGGCTTTCCTCCACGCGTGAAATTTTTGAATCTCTTTCTTCCTTGAGCTTTCTTGAGCTTCTCCAGGAAGAAGATGCGGTGGTTGCGATAAATGTGGAGAGCCGCGACATAAGGCGCAACCCCTACTTATTTTCCATCTGCTACTTCCGCCCCCTAAAAATAGAAATAATTTACACTTACACCGCAGGCATGAGCCCGAAAAAAAGGCGGCTTGACATTTTGCGCTACCTCCTAAACCTCCTTACCCTGACGAGCAGCCGCCATGAGATAGACATGAGGCAGGCATACCAGCTTCTTGAAGATGCAATCAGCGAGATGAACGAATACGTGACAAGCGACTACGACAAGCTCTATTCAGTTTACGACAACATGAAGAACGAGATAACCACCATGCAGAAGAAGCTCGCCGAGCTTAGGGGGGCAAACGCCCTGCTCTCAAAGGAAAATTATGATTTGAAACTCGTGCGCGACGAGCTCCAGCTTAAGGTTTCGGCGGCGCAGGCAATGTCCGACGACGTGCTTGCAGCGAAGATACAGGAGTGGGTTTCCGAACACGACTCCGAGATAAACATCACCGAGTTCTCAAAAACTTTCAATGTTCCCGAAACAAGAGTGGAGCAGATGCTAAATCGGCTGGTTTCCGAAGGATACCTTTCAGCAAGGCAGTAATAATGCCTCTAAAAATTCAGGCATTGGGGCTGGAATTGAATTATGGAAGAGGATGACAAAGGGCTAAAATTCAAGATTTCAAAAAAAGCCTACGTTTTTGACATAACCCGCAGGTTCTCAAACGTGAAGCGGTTTTCAAAAGCAAAGCCGCAGGAGGGAGCGGGCTCTCCCATGCAGGCATTATCAGGTTTCCTCGGCAAGGGAGGAAAGGAAATGAAGCGCTGGGGGGCAAGGGAGGGTGCGGTGCTGCCGCAACCGGGAAAAAAAGGGAAAATGCCCTCTCAGCCCGCAAACCAGGTAGTGCGCATGGCTCTTTTTGCAGCAATTGCCGTAATCGCCGTTCTTGCACTTGTCATACTCTGGATTGGAAGCTATGGGCCGGTGTCAGGCGCACAGGCGCAGGGGCAGGCGGAATACTCCCCCTTTCTTGAATTCGGGGTTGAAAACCAGCAGGTGCTGAATTTCGGCGATTCAAAAAACCTCTACACAATCTATTTTGAAATTCCCTTCACACAGCGCGACGTTTCAAGCGCAACAATTCGGGCAAAATATTATTCTGAAAAACTCCCATCGCAGATTTTCGTGCTCCAAACCCCGCGCCAGCAGGCTGAATCCTATCCGGAATTTAGAAAAAGCCTTGAGAAGCAGCTTTCCGGGCGCGGGCTTTCCGTAAGCGACATCTCCATTGAGCAGCTGAAATCGCTCCCCCCTAGCACACTTGTAATAATACCAAGCGGCTACTTTCCCCAATCCCTCCTTGAAGGGGATTTCACTTACGCGGAGCTTTTGCGCCGCCAGACGGTCATACTTTATATGGGCTTCCCGCTTGAGCAGATGCTTTCCGAAAACGGCTATCCTGTAGCGACTCCTGCAAACATCTCATCAACACTGCCATTCTCATTTTCAGGGAAGGCATCTCCTTCAACCGACGGGTTTAACCTTTTTGACCCCCTCTACAGCGCAACCTCCAAAAACCAGCAAGCAGTCTTACCGGTATGGGGCTCGGTTTCAGCAGTGAAAATGGATTCAGGCTATATTCTCTTCCTGCCCCAGACGCTTGACGGGGGCTGGAGCAGAAACGGCACAGCGGCGGCAATGGACGTTTCAAGGCTCGTTTTCGAGTCCCCCTGGCAGCCGCCCTTGTCTATTTCGGAAATTTATCTTGACACGGCAAACACCACCTCGGGGCGGATTCTGATTTTTTCAAATCCAATTTCGCGCCCCGAAGTTTTCATCCAGCTCTATGCCGAGGGCGTTTCTCCAGACTCAAAAACATATGCCCTGACAAAGCAGATTTCTGTGAAAAAGGCGCAAAACTCCGACATATACATAAAAGGAGGCAGCGTTTTCCTCCCCACATACCTGACAGGGCAGAAAATACGCCTGACGCTTGATTTCAAGGAGCCGGCATTCTCGGAAAAAAAGCTTTTCCTCCAGACAGTGCTTGACGGACAGGCGCAAAAAAGCGAGCGCATACAGGAGGGGCTGACATCTTTACAGTCTCAGATTCCTTTTGACTATGATTCCTCACTTCCCCCGGGAAAATACATCCTGCGCGTAGTTGACTCGGCAGGAAAAATGTATTCGCAGGCGATAGGCGAAATTGCCGATTTCCAGGTAGTGTCGCAAAGCGCGGATTTTAAGAAAGGAAATTTTCAATTTGGCTTTACCTCCCCGATTGCATCGCAAATCAACTTCACCTCCCTTCATGCAAGCGTTGACGGGAAGTTCCTTCAGGAAATCCCTGCAGGCAGCACTGCCAACTACTTCGTCCCGAACCTCGCAAGCGGGCCCCATACATTTTATTTTGAGTTTGAAGGCGGGTATGGAAAGAGCATACTGCTTGATTACCGCGTGCAGAAGCAGTTCTACGACAACCCTATTGTCGTTTTTTTGGGAATAATCACCCTGGTGTTTTTTGTTGTCGGCACATTCATGCGCAGGCCGGAGCGCGAGCTTTACTACCTTGACGTGCCTGACTTCCCCCCGATTTCCGCAATCAAAGTGCCTGTCGGGAAAGCAAGCGTGCTCTCTCTCTTTGACAAGATAAATAAGAATTACTCCTGGGAACGGATGCCCCTCTCTCTTGACGAGCTGAAAGGGGGCTTTTCCTCCCTCCGCCACAACGGAAAGCCCATCGTGGTCGGCTCCTACAACCTTGAGCGCGTTCTCTCAAAAATACAGGGGAGCAGCGGGGAAATAAAGGAGGTTTTCGGGCTTTGGGGCATGCGAAGGTGGGAGGAGGAGTCTGGAAGAAGCCTCAAAAACCTTTCAATGTTCCGCCTCATCCGCGACGTTTTCGTGAACAGGACTGTGCCATTTCTGCGCCCAAAAGAAAAAGACGGGCCTGACGCGAAGATAAAAATATCAAAAACTGATTACAACATCTATCTCTTTGAAGACGAGTCCTCTGCAGCCCGCGCCCTGTCCACCCTTGATGGGGCGCCCTCAATAATCGTATTTGAGAGAAAAAAAGAGATCTCCGATTTTTGCGACAGGCTCGTTTCAACTGATGAAACCGCAGTGCGCCTGAAGCTTGAAATAAGCTCCGAGAGGGTGTTTCTTGTTTCACTTGAGGAGCTTGGGGCGTTTATTGATTCGAAGAAGGTTTAGAATTTATTTCAGCAATCCTTCATAAACCTTCAGCATCTTCTCTGCGCACTTCTCCTTTGAATAGGCAAGCGCGCTTTTCCTTGCAAATTTCCCCATCCTCCCCCCATCTTCAATCGCCATCAGGATTTTTTCCGCGCAATCCTCCCCATCATGAAAGCAGTATCCGCTCTTTCCCTCACTTATGAATTCTGCAGTCGCTGATTTTTTCGGCGCGCACACAGGCACTCCGCAGGAAAGCGCTTCAAGCGCAGTCATTCCCTGCGTCTCAAACAGGGAGGGAAGCACGAATACGTCAGCAGCGCAATAAAAGCTCCTCAATTCCCCTTCCGGCACGAAGCCGGTGAAAAGGAACATCCCCTCAAGATTGCTTTTTTTCACAATCCCCTCATAATACTCAAGCGCCGGCCCCCTTCCCGCAACCACGAACACGCTGTCCGGCAGCTCGCTTCTTATTATTCCTGCCGCCTCAATAAGCACATCAAGGCTTTTTTCCTTTGCAACTCTTCCAAGGTAAAGTATGACCCTTTTCCCGGAAATTCCAAGCCTCTTTTTCACCGCCTCCCCCTCTTTTTTTGAATGGGAAAACTTTTCCACATCCACGCCGCTTGGGACAATCACGCTCTCTATTCCGTGCTCTGCAAGTATCCTCCGCGTGCTCTCACTCGGGCAGGTCACCTCATCAAAACAATTGTAATACGCCTGCAGGTATTTCCAAATCAGTCTGCCTCCCACTCCCTGCGCGGTTTCCCCCCAGCCCAAATAATGCGTTGCACCGGTCACAAGCGTGTGAAACGTAGCAACCGAGGGCACACGGAGAAATTTCGAAGTCTGTACAGCCGCCAGCCCCATCGTGGCAACCGCGTGCGAGTGCACGAGCCCAATCCCAAGCTTTCTTGCCTTTAGCGGGGCAAAAAAAGGGAAAAGCGCCACCTTGTAATCAGGGTAAGGGGCGAATTTTGCAGAAGTGTAATAAAACACATTCCTGTCCCGGTTTTCAATCCTGTCGCACTCGCTTCCCGAAGAAAAAACATACACCTTATTTTTTTTTCCCTCCAGAAATTCGCACATGGAGAGTATTGACGTGACAACTCCGTCTTTATTTGGAAGGTAAGTATCTGTAAAAAATGCAATTTTCATTTTTCTCAATTCCAAACGGTCCTACTTTATTTTAGTCAGCCCCCAAAGAATCGCAACAACAGTGCCTATCAGTATAGTGGGTGCCGCAATCCTCGCAATCGCAACCACCGAGCTTATCGTTGCGACCATTTCTATTGACTGCCTTGAGCCGAACACCTCAATCTTCATCCTTCCAAGAGCAGAGCCGGCTTTCACCTCCTCAAGATTGGCATAAGCGCTTAAGAGGCACTCCAAAACCGCATCAGCAGTCTTTGCGCCCCCCCGCTTCCCTATGGGGTTTAGCACCCCCTGCACGTTGTTTATCTCGTGCGTGTCAGTTGTGAATACCTCGCATCCTATCTTCTGTCCCTTTCCCCTGCCCCACTTCTGCACGGTTTCAATAAGCTCGCTTCTGAATTCTGGTGTCACCCCGTTTGAGTCAATCACAACATATGCAAACAATTTTCCAACATCAAAGAGCGCCACTTTTATCCCGTTCCCTCCGATTGCAGGCTCTCCGACTGGGTTTTTTCTTCCGATTCCAAGCCGCATTTTTTTCATATCTGCCTTTTTTGAAAGCGCGTCAAGCAGCGCATCTTCCATCTCAAATGCAATTGGCGAGCCGGGCTCCACAGAAGCAATATCCCCTGTTTCCGAGTTGTGCTCATCCACAACGATTGCAGTTTTAGCATATCTGCCTGCAACGTTCATAAGCGAGCGCCCGATGGCAAAATTCACATCCTCCGTGGTTTTCGGCGCCCGCGTGAAAGAGGCAAACGCGCAATCATTCACCAGGAGGCAGAGCGCGCCCGAGTCTCCGCTTTTCCCTTCCAAAATCGCCCCCTTGGCAGGCGAGAATTTCATCTTCTTTCTTTCAAATTCATACGCCTGCATTATTTTTTCCGCTTCAGTGCCAGCAACCGGGTTAAAATCATGCGTGCAGGTGCCATGGAACACAAACACTTCCCCTCCTTCTTGTTTTCCTATCCTCTGCGCAAGAATTTTCGGGAATTCGCTCCCGCCCAGATTTCCAAACGGACCAAAGTGCACGTAAGGCACTATGAATGTGGTTTTCTGCCGCTTCCCCTCAAAGCAGAGCACCCCAAGCAGCGTTTCAACCTCCTCTCCCATCTCTTCAAACGTCTCTTCCAAATCCTTTTCCCGGTTCAGCCACTGCGCGGCAAACATACTGATGGCATCAGTGCTTTTCACCCCGATGTTTCTTTTCATCGGCGCGTTTATGAGAAAGAAAAGCATGTACAGCCCGACAAGGAAGAGAAATGAGGCAAAATACATCTTCAGTATTGCAAGCAGCCAGTCCTGCTCAATTTCAATCTGCCTGCTTGCAAGGAGAAATGCTGCGTTGTAGCATAGCTGCAGCAATGAAAATAAGAAAGCGGTTTTTCCCAATCCAAACACTGTCCCCACGATGAAAAACCACGTGACGAACGCAAGCCCAAACCCAACGAACACCACCTCGTTTCCAAGGGGCATTCCCGCCCGCTCAAGCAATGCGCCTGCAATGTAAAAACTCCCATATACTGCCGCCGCGACAAGGGAGAGGAAAATCACCCTTCGCAGCACAATCTCCCGCCTTACTATGTAAAAAGTGATTGCCGAGAGGAGAGCAGGCACGGTTATTAGGAAAATTCCGGTTGCCATGCCCTCAACCGCAGAGGAGAATCCTACCTCTCCCTTCCTTATGGAAATTATTGCTATCCCGAAAATCATACCTACAAGCGCAAGGTAAAGCCACAGCACCCTTGCCCTTGGCAGGCTCATGAAATACTTCGTGAGGTTTACGGCGCGTTCAGCAGAACCCATCAATTTCATCTCCTAACCGTTATAATCTCGTATATCTTTATAAAAACCCCCCCTCCCCAATAACCTCCTATGGAAAAAATCTGCCCAAGATGCGGCATTTCCTCAAAAACCGCCCCCTTCGCAGGCAATTTCTGCGAGAACTGCTACCCGCTTAGCGTGCGCATCCCAATGGCGGTTAACGTTTTACAGTGCAAAAAGTGCCGCCATATAAAATATGCGGGCTGGTCAGCGCCAACGCCAGAAAACCTAACCCATATCATTCTCAAGCAGAGCAAGGGAAAGGTTGCATCCGCCCGCTTTGACAAGAAGAACTCCCTGCTTGCAGTTGAAATGGATTCCGCGCACGGCACTTTCATAAAATCATTTCCCGTGGAAATAATTTATTCTCCCTCCCTCTGCGACACCTGCTCAAAATCCGCAGGCAGCTACTCGGAAGCGATAATACAGCTTAGGGGGAACAAGGAGAAGATAGAAAAATACATTGACAAGCTCCAGTCAAGGATTCGCAGGAAAACCTTCATTTCCCGCACCGTTTCCCTTTCTGAGGGAATTGACTTTTACGTCGGGGATAAGATAGAGGCGCTGCGGGCGCTGCAGAACTTTGATTTGGAATATCTGCGCACGGAAAAGCTGGTGGGGCAGAGAAAAGACGGGAGAAGGATTTACCGCTCAACTTTTCGGGTGCGGTTCTAAATTTTCACTAATCCTCTTTTCTTAAGCTCTTCCGCCCCCTGCGGGTTCCAAAGCCAGCTAACCGTCTTATCAGCTTCAACATGTATTTTTCCGGAATATTCCAGATAATCAAGTATGGTGACAAAAGTCGTCCACATGACTTTTTTCTTTAAGTTTTTCCATATTTCCGTTATGGTTTTTGAGCTCCTGCTCCTGAAAAGCTCCTTTTCCATCATGAGTATGGTGTCAAGCCTGGGATACCTGTCAAGGTTTTTCGGCTTAAATTCAGTTAGAGTTGTAGCCCCCATATTTATCCCTTTGCCCTTCGGGCAAATCTAAAAAACCTAAAGGTTTTTTATCAATTGATGTATTTATCAAATGATAAATTTATAATGCTTTTCTTTTTGTCAAGATTGGCTTTTCCTTTTGTTCCCTCCAATCCAGCCAATCCCCTCAACAATGCCAACCGAATCAACCAGTATCATCACAAACCTTGTCATCAGCGTGAAAGCAATCGCCTGCGGCAAGCCTATTCCAAACTGCATCAAGACAAACGCAGCCCCTGCCTCGCTAACACCTGCCCCGGCAATCGTGGGAAGGGGCATGAACTGCAAAAGGGTTATGATTGGCTGCACAAAACCCCAGAATATTATTGGGGCAAACGCAATTTCCGGCTTTACCCCCAGGCTCATGGCAATGAACCACCACTCAATCGCCTTGAAAATCCAGGTAATGAATATGAGCACGAGTATGTGCGGTGTCAGCGCCGATATAGCATGCGAGTTCTCCTGCATCTTACCTATCATTTCCAGCGCTTTTCCCCCGAATGGCAGTCTCTCCGCGAAAGAAATCATTCCTAAAAACCTCTGCGAGAAAAGCAGGAGCGCCATAAAGGCAACCATTCCAAAAAGGCCAAGCAACCCCAGCACGATTCCCGCCCCGGCATTCTCCCCTGCCCCCACAATCACAAATGAAAATAAATACCAGGCGCCTATTCCGCCTGCAACCAGCTTGTAAATGAAATCAAACATCTGCGGGCCCAATATGGAAACAAGCGCCTCCCCGCTTTTCACTTTATGATTTTTTGCCAGCACAGCCGCAGTTGCAAAATACCCGCTTCGCGCAGGCGTGAAATCCGATGCGAGCATGCCTGAAAAATGCGAGGTAAGTATCTTTTTGTACTCAAGCTTCGTTCCCAAATACTCAAGAATCATCTGTATTCTGTAAGCCATCACCGCATTAATTGCAAAATAAAAAACAAGCGCAACCGCAAAATAAGCAAGATTTGCCCCTGCAATCACTTCCGCTACCTTTCCGACATCCGCAAAGCTGACAACCGCAGCAAGCACTATCAAGGAAAAAACTATCTGCAGAATGGTTCTTTTCATTTTCTGTCCTCGTGGAGTATTAAAAGGGCCACAGCCGAGATTCTCATTTTCATACCCCATTCTTTCTCTTGGGGGGTGAAGACCTTAGGGGGGTGAAACCCCCATATGGTTTTGAACTCGGGCTAAGGGCTCCACAGGCCCCTGTGCTACCAGGCTACACCACCGTGGCCACTGGCATTAATTGTAAATTAGAATGCTTAAAAACACGTATCTCAAAAAGAAGAAAATAAAAGAAATAAAAAAGAAAAAAAGAGAGGGAAAATGTTCCCCCTTACTGCACGATTTCCCCGATTGCAAACGTGGACTTAAGCTCCTTTATCCTTACCTTTATCTTGTCCCCCTTGTTTGCACCCGTGACGAATATCACGAAACCGTCCTTTTTTGCTATGCCGTCCCCTTTTGCGGCGATTGCTTCTATTTCAACGTCAATCTCGTCGCCGACTTTTACGGGCTTTGGCATAAATCCCCTGTTCCCTCTTCCTCCAAATCCTCCTCCTTCATCTCCTCCTCTGCCTCTTCCAAATCCTCCTTCTTCATCTCCCATTTTACATACCTCCTTTTTCCAAAAAAAGCCGATCTCTCTTAGCAGTCATTCCCGCTTTGAAGAATTAGGCTTTCCGTGCCCCCCATTATGCACGGGACTGTTTATAATATTATCCCATTCAAATAAAGGCATTATGGACTCAAGACGGCTCCTGATTTTTCTTTTGTTCATTGCCTTTTCAATGGCGTGTCCCTACTCCTCAACATCATTCACACTTGGCACTTCCGGCACTATAAACGTGAATACTACTTTCGACCTGTCAGTCACTGCAGTCAATGACACACAGTATGCGGGCGGTTGCCAAGACACGCTGAACGCAAACAGCTTATCGGTGCTGCTGGCAAGTTCTGGGAACCCTCTTTCAAACTACGACATTTCTTCATCTTATTCCAGCACAATTGCAACTGTTACGCTCAAAATCATCTCGCTTGGAACCTACAATATCTCATTTAGCAGCGCTGGCTGCGAATACGGCCCAATTTCCGCAAGCACAATCCTCTCCATTTACGGGGGAAACTTCTCCGGGCACATCTGGAATCAGACAAGCGGCACCGCGTTTGCCGGAGCGCAGGTAATCCTCTCAAGCGCAAGCTATGGCACGCAAACCGCTTTCAGCGATGCGGCAGGATTTTACTCCTTCCCGCAAACCCCTTCCGCTTCGGGCTATACTCTCACCGTAAACGCAAGCGGCTATTTGCAAAATCAGAGCACTTCAATTTCCCTGGCAGAAAACGAGGTCAAAACAACTGATTTCATACTCTACGCAAACCAAACAAGCACGCCTGCTGCCCAAGTGAACGTCACTCTGACGGGCATCGTTTCCAACTCCTCCACAAGTTCGCCGCTTTCCTCAATAACGCTCACCCTGCAGAACTCCTCCGCAAACCTCACAAACTCCACAAACTCAAGCGGTGCATATTCTTTCGGGGGAATTGCAGAAGGTACATACACCCTCTTCATAACCTCAAGCGGCTTCAACTATTATTCCTCCTCACTGACTCTCTCAAATGGGACAAACAGCTATGACGTTTCGCTCGTGCCCTCAAGCACCGCAAGCAACGGCACGGTGTATGGGTACATCAGAAACTCCACAAACAACGCCTCAATCACAAATGCGACAGTGAAAATATCAAAAACAAGCTACTCAAACACCTCAAGCACCTCCTCAAGCGGCTATTATTCCTTTTCGCAGCTTTCAGCAGGCAATTACACAATAGAAATAAACGCCACCAACTTCGTTTCGCGCCTGCTTTACTTTGAGATAAAAAATTCCACAAGCGCTGTAGAGTTGAACATTTCCATGTTCACATATGTGATTACGAACCTCGCAAACGGGGTTTCCTGCTCGCTTGATTTACAGTGCAGTTCTTTGCACTGCTGTGCCGGCATCTGCACCGAGCTTGCCTGCAACCTCCAGGACGGTTCCGTCTGCTCCGCCGCCTCGGAGTGCCTTCTGGGCAGCTACTGCTGCAACTCGCATTGCCAGAGCATTCCCTGCGTGCAGACGAATATTCCTGCCGGAGGCTTGTGCAACCAAACCTACCAGTGCATAAGCGGGCTTACCTGCTGCCAGGGGGCATGCTCGCAAACCTGTGCGCAGGCAGATGAGGCGGTGTTTATTGAAAGAAGCGAAGTGGTGGTGCTCGGCTTCAAGAGGATTGAGGTAGTGCGCACGCTCGCTTCAAACAAATCGCAGGGAACGAGCAAGATAATCCTTTCCATAACAAACAAGGATGCGGAGGGCATAAATAATTTCGAATACCGCGAAACAATTCCCTCCTGGGCGCACACATCAACTTTAGTTGAGTTTGGCACGCGCCCCTTCTCAAACGAAACGCAGGCAAATCAGGAACTGTTTGCTTTCTGGCGCTACTCTTCGTTTGCCCCCGGAGAGAAAATAACCCTCTTATACACAATAAACAAATACATGGACAAGCTTGACGGATTCTCCTCTTTTGCGCAGCGCTACGAGGAGACAGTGGGGCAGTCGGAAAAGGCGGCAAGGCTGATTGCGCCAGCAAGAATAAAGCTCGGGCAGCAGGTAATGATTTCAGTGAAGGATTTGGCGGGCAACCCCATTGAAAACGCAGGGGTGGCGGTCACTGCGCCAAACTCGGTGCGCACAATCTTAATTACCGATAAGGACGGGATTGCAAAATACGTCGCCACCATAGAGGGCAATTATTACTACTCACTTGAAGGGTATTCCCTAATAGAATCCGTGAAGAAAACAGAGGCGCTTTCAGATTACTCCGAACCTGCAAACCTGACAAACGGCACTGCTGCCGGGGAATTCCGCCTCGGCGGGCTTGACAAGATGTCAATAGGCGTCGTTATTCTCGTCCTGCTTTTAGTCGCGGCGGTGATAGTGCTTGTGCTGATTGCGCTGTTTTACTACATTTATCTGAAAAAATGAGAAAAACGCTTCTTGAAAAAGATATAAAGGCTAATCATCATAATTTTTCTTAAGCTGGGGTCGCATAGCCTGGTCAGTGCGCTGGATTGCTAATCCAGTGCCCGCAAGGGCACGCAGGTTCTCGCAGGCATTGCTTTTCGGCATTGCATGCGGCCTAAAAATCCTGCCCTCAGCGTTTCTTTTTTTAGATTTCTTTGGAAAACTAGAATGAATGGGATTCACCGGTTTTGCCGCCTTTTGCAAAGAATGGTGATTTGGGCTTACACTCCGCCTTGTATCTTGCAAGCACAAACAAGGAAAACTTAGGGCTGCTCCTTCCGGCCTGACCCGGTTTGTCTGCCTGAATGTCCTGCAAGGCAGGGCATCGACGCTTGGGCCCAAGCCATGGATTGCAAAAAACAACGCATCCGGCTTTTCGGTCCTGCCTAAAGGGGATTTGCAGCAACAAGGGACCCCTGGCCCCCCGACCTATCCCGAAAAATATATTGCGCGTTCCTGCTTTATAAGGCTGTTTTCCCTCCCCCAAAACCGTTATATATATATTGCGCGTTATGCTATGCAAGGGGGTGTTCTCATGGAACAGACGCTATTTTCCGCAGTTGAAAGCCATCCTCAAACTTCCGATTCCGATTCTGACAATCCAGCCCCGAGAATACTCGTAGTGGGGGTGGGAGGGGCAGGCTGCAACACAATAAACCGCCTCATAAGAGGAGGGGTTTCCGGAGAAAACCTGATTGCTATAAACACCGACAAGAAGCACCTTAACATAGTTTCCCCGCAGGCAAGAAGAATACTTATAGGTGCAAGCATAACACGCGGGCTTGGCGCTGGGGGCTTTCCCCAGATTGCAAGAAAAAGCGCTGAAGTTTCAAGGGGAGAGCTTTCAAAGGCGATTGAAGGAACCGACCTGATTTTCATTACTGCGGGAATGGGAGGGGGCACGGGCACGGGAGCAGCACCCATAATAGCAGACATTGCAAAGGAGCAGGGCGCTCTCGTTGTTTCATTGGTAACTTACCCTTTCAAGCTTGAAAGAGCAAGGCTGAAAAAAGCGCAGGAAGGAATAGAAGAGCTGAAGCGCTCCTCGGACACTCTCGTGCTTATAGATAATAACCGCCTCCTTGAATACGCGCCGAACCTTCCAATTGAGCGCTCGTTTGAAATCATAGACGAGATAACCTCGCGCGCAGTAAGGGGGATAACAGACACCATCTGCAAGCCCTCTCTTCTTAATCTTGATTTTGCGGATGTGCGAAGCGTGATGCAGGGAGGAGGAGTTTCCATGATTGCGGTGGGGGAAGGAGCTGGCGTTGAGAGGGTGAATGACGTTGTGAAAAATACTATGCACCACCGCTTTCTTGATGTTGATTACGAAGGCGCAAAGGGCGCTCTTTTGCATCTTACCGGCGGGCCCGAACTTACAATTGGGGAAGTGAATGAAGTTGGGGAGCGCTTCACCGAAGCGGTTGACCGCAACGCAAACGTGGTTCTGGGCGCACGCCACGACCCTTCATTCAGCGCAAAAATAGAGGCGATAACGATTTTCACAGGGATAAAGTCGGATTATATTTTGGGAGGGGAAAGAAAGGAAGGGGGCGAAATCATCCGTATTTAGGATTTTTCTGAAAGAGTTTCCCTTATCGCCTGCGAAATAATTTCATTTTCCGTCTTTCTTAAAGCTTCGGGCATTCTTTGATTAATAATTCCCATTACTCCTTCAAGAAGCGGATGCTTTTTCATAATCCTTTGCGCGCCCTCAAAATCGCCAAATCCATTCTTCATCATATGTGCCTGCACAGCGCAGGACAATGCCAATTTCGTCTTTCCTTTTGCAGATGCTTTGTCCGCCACTCTAATCAGTCTTATCACTAAAGGTCCCTTATCCATTCCAGGTGTGTTAGCCATCCCACCACCCCATAATATTTACCGCGACAAACTATTAAACCTTGCTTTCAAGAAACTCCCCCAGTGCAACAGTCGCATACGCACCCTTCTGAAGGGAAAAGGAAAACACTCCTTCCTTAAAAGAGAAATCAACCAAAGGCGCAAGCGCGCACCTTTCTCCCCCTTTTGAGGAAAGCGCGGCAAACTTTTTCAGGCGGAAATTTTCAAGTGCAATCCCTTCTCTTTCCAATACCTCCTTCTCAATTTCATTCAACTCCTCTTCCTTTGTTTCATACCCAAGCAGTTTGCACACGAGAAAAGAGTCCTTTCCTTCTCTTCCAACTGCCTTCACTTCCGTATCTGCAAACCCGAACTCATTTTTCCCGCAGTAATGCTCCCCTTCCATTGCAGTAAAATCCCTTCTCTTCACCCTTTCCTCCAGCATCAAATTGAATAAATAAGACTGATACGCATGCACAAACATAAGCGAAAGCCCTCTCGGAATCCTCTGCAATGCCCCTACAAAATCGTGCGGCAGGCTTGCAAGGTGCGCCGCCATCGTCCTTTCATATTTTAAGTGGTGCGGAAATTCCCGCAGAGCTTGCCCATAATTTCCGGTTGCAAGCAGGTTTTTTCTTGCAATAACTGATTTTTCATCCCTTTCATTTTGCGTGCCGCACAAATACTCCCCCACAGCCCCTTCAAAATCGCCCTTCAGCATCATCTTTCCTACAATATGCGTGTTCTCCCTCATTGAGCCGAATCTCTGGGTGCCGAAATAATTCGGAAAAACGCCATCCAGCTCACTGTAAATCTCCTGTACTTTTTCGCCCGTTCCCTCCCCTCCCCCTATTTTTACAGTAAATCTATTCCCCTGCAAATCCCCCATCCTAACCTGTTCATCCGCAAGCCACGCCCCGTTTATTTCCATGTCTTTTATGTGCAATGAAAGCACTTTTTCCGGCTCAACAGCAAACGCGCTCTCCAACTGCACCGTCATGGCATTCTTATCCTTCACTCCGGCATGCGAGAGCCTTTTAGGGGAGATGTGCAATCTTCTTGCAATTTCCATTTCCGCGCCCAAAGTGCTCCAGTCTTTTTTCTGCAATATAAAATGCGTGAATTTTGCGCCAGCGGAGGCAGGAGCTACCGCTTCCATCTTCTCATCCAGCGTCAATACATTCCCCTCCTTCGTTATCTCCTCCACGAAGAAGTTTGAGGAAGACGGCACAAATCCTATTCCAATCCCATCCGTTTCTGAAAGATAGCGCATGCAAATACCCCACATATTTAAATATACTCAATAAGAATAGAGGCACTCCACATATAATATACATTAGGTTTGGTGTTCCGAAAATGCAATTGATAATATGCGAAAAGCCAAAGGTTGCGCAAACCCTTGCGGAAGCGCTCTCGGAAGGGAAATTGGAAAGAAAGCGCGCCCATGATATCAATTACTACCTTCTGGAGCGGAACGGAAAGGAAATAGCAATCGCTTCTGCAGTTGGGCACATATACTCCCTTGAGGAGGCGGGAAAGGGAAAGAGCTACTCCTATCCTGTATTTGAGGTCGGGTGGAAAAAAGCTTACGAGGTTGATAAGGGAGCGGATTACACAAGGAATTACATAGAGCTTCTGGAAGAGCTTGCGCAAAAAGCAGACGAGTTCATAGTCGCGTGCGACTACGACATAGAGGGAAGCCTCATAGGGTATAACGTTGTGCGTTTTGCCTGCAATTCAAAGCAGGGAAAAAGGATGAAGTTCTCCGCACTGACACGCGAGGATTTGATAGAAGCATACGAAAACATGGAGGAGCTTGATTACAAAAACGCGCAGGCAGGGGAGGCGCGCCACATGCTTGACTGGTTCTGGGGCATAAACCTAAGCCGCGCGCTCATGGGGGCGCTAAAACGCGCAGGCACATTCAGAATAATGAGCATAGGAAGAGTGCAGGGTCCGGCGCTTTCCATACTTGCAAAAAAGGAAGATGAAATAAGCGCATTCAAATCCACTCCCTACTGGCAGCTTTTTTTTGAGTCAAAAAAAACCACCTTCATGCACGAGAGGGAAAAGTTCGAGGTGAAAGAGGAAGCAGTGCGCGCGCTTTCCGCGACAGGAAAGGAAGGGAAAGTAATGCAGATAGAACGAAAGGAATATGCGCAAAAGCCGCCATTCCCCTTTGACTTGACCTCACTGCAGGTGGAGGCGCACGGCGCACTTCACATCGACCCTAAAAGGACGCTTGAGCTTGCGCAAACACTCTACGAATCCTCCTTAATTTCCTACCCGCGCACAAGCTCGCAGAAGCTCTCCTCAAAACTCCGCCTGCCGCAAATAATCGAGAAACTTTCAAAAAACCCAAAATATTCCGTTCATGCAGGCAAGCTTCTCTCTGAAAAGCGCTTTGCCCCAAACGAGGGGAAAAAGGAAGACCCGGCACATCCTGCAATACACCCCACCGGCTTGGGAGGGAGCATGGGAGTGCAGGAGGAAAAGCTATACGATTTGATAGTGCGCCGCTTCCTCTCCACATTCGCCCAAGACGCAAGGCGCGAAAGCCAGAAAGTAGCGGTTGATTCAAACGGAGAAAAATACATTGCAAGCGGCAACCGCACGGTATTTGAGGGGTGGTTTGAAATTTACAAACCCTACCTGAAGCTGGAAGAGGTGACGCTTCCCCCATTTTCCGAAGGTGAGCGCATTGCGCTTGAAAACCTGCGGATGGAGGAGAAAAAAACAAAACCCCCAAAGAGATACACACCCGCTTCCATTATTTCCGCACTTGAAAAAGTGAAGCTTGGCACAAAGGCAACCCGCGCCTCAATAGTTGAGACGCTTTTCAAGCGCGGCTATGTGGGGGGGAAGCAGATAGAAGTCACACCCTTTGGCATGTCGCTTTACCGCACGCTCTCCAAAAACGTCCCCGAAATACTTGATGAGGAGATGACGAGGAACATTGAGGAGGAGATGGAAAAGATACAGCTTGGCGAAATTGAGGAAGGGCGCGTGATTGAGGACGGGAAGGAAATACTCTCAAAAACACTTGAGCATTTCGTTTCCGTTGAGAAAACCATAGGCAAAACCCTCTCAAGCGGGCTTGTGGCAAAGAGGACAAGCGATTCCCTTCTTGGAAAATGCTCCTGCGGAGGGGATTTGCGCGCAATCATTTCCCGCGCAAAGAAAAGGTTTGTCGGCTGTTCCAATTACCCGAAATGCACCCTAACCTACCCACTGCCGCAGGAGGGAAAAATAGAACCTCTTGGAAGTATTTGCGAAAAGTGCAAAACCCCCCAGATAAAAGTTACGCGCAAGGGGAGAAGGCCGTTTCTGATGTGCCTTCTGCCCACCTGCGAAACCAAAAAAGACTGGGGAAAGCCGAAAAACGCAAGTAATGCACAGAAGAAAAATTAAAAAATGATTGCCGAGTTATATATGCGAGGCGATTAAACATGAAAAACAGCTTTTCCGCGCTTTTTGGGGTATTTTTGCTTCTTTTTTCCGCCGGGATTTCCTTTGCGGTTTCTGACTGCAGCGACTTGACGAAATACGGGGAATGCTCCACAACCATTGCAGGCAAATACTGCACCGGATATCCCGCGCCCACCCTGCAGGATTATGCAAGCAAATGCGGCTGCACGGCTGTTGCCGGATACACGGTTGACCCTGCCGACCCTGACAAGTGCGTGGCGCTGGAAACGGGCTGCGCGAACAACAACCCTGCCTGCGGCGCGGATTACAACTGCGTTAGCAATGCTTGCGTGAAGAAAGCAGGATGCCAGTACTTAAACCCTCCATGCAACCCGGATGAGACGTGCACGAGCAACGCATGCGTGAAAAAATCAGGATGCGAATTTTCAAATCCGCCATGCCCAACCGGGAAGATGTGCCAGAGCAACGAGTGCGTTTCACTTGGTGGAACTCCGACCCCTCCACCTGTCGACAATCAGCCGGATACCACTCCCTCTTCAAACTCCATTGCAGGGCCTGATCTTTTAGTGCACGAGCCGCGCAATGAGGGGTTTGCCTGCTGTGCAAGCTCACTGGCAATCTTATTTACGGGAATGTTCGCGGCTTTCAAAAAAAGTGAGTAAGGGTTTCAGGAAAAGCTAATTTCCTAGGCAAAAACATGCATATTTCATGCGATTTGGAAGTAAGTCAGCTATCCTGTTCCATAAAACCAGTAAGCCTGCTTTCCACTTTGTCTTTAGTCATAAGAGCGTACTGTAAGACCTCTTCGGTAGTTGCTTCCTTGTTGCTGAAATCGTAGAACGTTCTCTCGCCAAGAAGCACATAATACCAAGTGCAGTTCATTCTATCTTCTGGTTTTAGCTCGTTCACCTTGCCAATCCAGTCAAGTGTTGCCAGTCTTTTTTGCTTCACATTAGTATTGTTCATGTCGCGCTCTGCTTTTGTTTCCACAAGGTAAAATTTATCGGCTATTTTAACCATAAAATCTGGGAAATAGTGCGCCAGCATACCGTCTTCCCTTATGTAAAGGATATTGGCAAAGTTGCAGTAATGCTCGTTTATCTTGATGAACGCCTTTACCTTCGAGTCAGAATCTATGAACTCAATAAACGCCTTTTCAAAACCGCCTTTGTTGGACGGATACGCAATTTTTGGATATATTATCTTTGCAACATCTATGGCATACGTTTCTCTGATTTTTATCTCGGTTATCCCAGAGAAATGCCTCTTGAGGATTGTTGCATCTACAACTCTGAGCCTTTTCTGCAAATCATATATCACTTGGCTTAAGTTCCTGATGATATGTTGTATTATCCTCGCCTGGGTGAGGATGAGTATACGCCAGTTGTTGCCAGCCATTGGGTCGAATTCCTCCTCAAACAGCCTGTGCCGTATGTAGTCATCGGTTAGCTTGGCGATTACCGCAGAATTGATTTGCATCACTGGGAAATTCTTCTGTGCGCGTTTTCCTATCTTAACTGGAACTGAAGAAACTGCATTTACAATCTTCTCCAGAAACGAATTGTAGCTCTTTGCGGTGAAAATGTCCGCAGTAACGGAATACTCACCAAATTTGGTTTTTACTGTGAGTTCTTCTGCATAGAAAACATCTCCGTCACGGTTCACAAGCGGCTTCAACTCCGAAAGCTTGATGGGAAACGGTTCCAATTTTTCCACGGCAAGCGCATCGGAAGTCAGATGTTCCTCTTGGTCATGCACAATGATCGGCCAGTAGAAATCATAGTCCTTGAAATTCGCCTTAAGGGTAACGTTGATTATGTCGCCAACAACATGGTCTTTCGTTGGAAGCTCCTTTGTCGTGCCTATCGCTCCGCTCAGTTCGGTTTCGTAGAACTCCACGAAGGCAGGGTGTTCGATAATGTACAATATGTCCATGGAGTTTATCGGTTCTTCCTTCTTTATGAGCAGCCGTTCCCTTGTGTCCCGCTTGCTGTCCTCATACTCCGGCTCGCGCCACATCAGCCGCAAGCCCCTTCCTATCGTCTGCTCAAGCAGTATGTAAGATGACGTTGCACGTAGAGGGACTATCACGCAAATATTATTTACGTCGAATCCCTCTCGCAGCATCAGGACTGAGATTATCACCTTCGGATTTATGTTTCTGTCAATACTGAAAAGCTGTTGCTTAACCCGTTCCCATTCTTCCTGCCCAATTTCCCCTTTCCTGTTGGAGTGGATTTCCGTTATCTCCTCTTTTGACAGCCCCTCATGCATCAGGAATTGGTGTACAAGCGGAACGACAGTTGTATCCTCGCAGACTACCAGCATTTTTGGGTGTTTGGTCTTATCTGTCCCTGCAAATCCATCATCGAGTATTTTTAGCCGTGAAAGTCCTGCCCGTAGCATCGTCCTTTGTCCGTCCGAGAGAACGGTCGTTTTGCCGTCCTTTTCCGCTTTGAAACCGAGTGCATCAAGAGGGATGGCTGCCAATTCCTTCCTTTTGTCAATTGCAACTGTCTTGACCAGCCCGTTCTGTATTGCGGTTATAAGCTCGAAATTCACGATGATGTGCGGGAAGAAATGCCTTGTGCGCTTCTGCCCAGAGCCGGTGATTGAATAAGGCGTGGCTGAGAAGTCAAACTGGATGAAGTTGGTGTTCTTGCGTTTGGATATTTCATCAAGCGAATCCTGCCACTTTTTTTCAAACACCTCATCAGATTTCTTAATTTCGCCCAAATGGTGTGCCTCGTCATTGAATACAACGAGGTCTGGAAGCCTTGCCAGGAATTCAAGTTCCCTGCCGCGAAGATAGCGGTTGTCCAGCTCGTTAAGGGAGTGCCCGGCAGTTGTTCCAGGGGTTATCGGCAAGAGTTCCTTCACAGTTTCGGCAGGGCTGTCAAGCGGGCTTCCATGCTCATCCTCTTCTTCCTCTCCAGCAAGCAGATGCCAGTTGGTTATGGCAATAAGCCCCTCTCCAGTTACCTTCCTTCCTATTTCGTCCTTTTGCGAAACGCAGGACTGGATAAAACCGAATACCTCGCCTTTGTAGGCAGGAGGGATAAAAAGGGATTCAAACCTCCGGAAATCCGATTCATTGAAGTTTCTTGTGCCGTCATCCCTTCTTTTTCCAAGATAAGCATCAAGCAGGCGCTCATAGACTATTATGCCTGGCGCAACCAGAAGGAAATTCTTTGAGAACCTGCCTGAAGGCGTTTCTTCATTCTTGGCGTTAAGGTAATGCCAGATCAACAAGGCGGAGAGAACCCATGTCTTGCCGGTTCCTGTTGCCATCTTGACACAATATTTGGGATGCTCGTGCTTTTCCTTCTTCAAGTCCAGCAAATCCATATTGTTAAGAAGGTCAGGGTAAATCGCCATGTAAAGCTCATGAACTCCCTTAACTTTGAGTATCTCATGGACGTAGATTGAGTTGAGTATCGCCTGCCACTGCCCTTCGTGGAAGTTTATGTTCCTTGTGTCTGCAAAACCCCCGTCAGGGTCCCAAAAACGCAGCAAATCCCTTGTGGTTGGCGAAACCTTCTCAAGAAACGCCCCCTCCTCCCACTCTCTGTTTGCTAATTTGGTTATTAATTCTGCGAGCCGAAGCGGCGTTGTTCCTGTTCCGAGAGATTTGGCAACGACCATTTACGATTCCTCGTTAGTACTGATTTGTTTTAGTTCATCAATGTAATCTACGGGAAGTCCGCACTCTAAAGCACCTTTGATAATCTTTGACATATACTGATTGGAAGGAGTAAAGTTGCCCGTTTTGTTAGCTTCGTAAGTAATAACATTCATACCATTTTTCTTACAATCGAAAACGGTCACAGTTTTTCTTTCATAAGAGTTTGTCTTACGTCCATTCTTATAACCCTCAAAACGGTCCAATGTCTTTATACCCTCTTCGGACAGCTCAAAGACCACACCCCATAGCTTTTTTCCTTGTGCATTTCCAAAACTTGCAACGCCTCCTTTCTGTATTTGTGAAACACGAGGGAAGATTAATGTTTTGTTTGGGAGATATGCTACAAAAAGCGGTTCTAGACATGGTTTTTCAAGTCTTTCTCTAATCTGCGATATCAGCAGATTAGTTCCGTATGCAAAATATAGCACCATCACTTAACCTCGCTAACAGTCGCACTTTCAAAGCCGAACACATCCACCGCCTTGACGCAGATTTTTCTCTTACGTTGTGTTTTTGGAAGGACAAGCTTGGCGACCCTTTTTGTCCTCATGTCTTCGTTGTTTTCCCTATAATCCTGCCACTTGCTCCTGAACATTTCACCGTCATAGTCTGGGTCAATGCTCCAATATTCGATGAGGCTTAGCGGGTCATCCGCAATTATTTTCTCCAGCTTGTCCTTGTTTTCCTTGTCCATGTTAAGGGCATCAGGCGAAAGGAGGACGTAATTGTCAAGTTCGATTACAAGTTCTTCGCTTTCTTCGTTGTAATTGTTTTTCTTTATTGGTTTTATTATAAGATATTGAAGGGAAGAGAAGCGCACTTTCCCGGTTTTTATGAGCTGTTCATAGCTTGCCTTTGTTTTCAGTCTGTCCAAAAGGTCAGGGGGAATTACTAGCACTTCCAACCGCTCGTCGTTTATGTTGTCAATCTGCCGCCCAATGTCAGACACAAAATTCCAGCCAAGTACGACAACCTTCTCCCAACCACCCATGAACGACGCGCGTAGCTGCTGCGCTTTTTTCAGCGTGGCGTAGCCAGTCATTTTTGAGGGAGAGTCCACGAAAACGAGCGTCTTTGCCTGTTTGATGTAGCCAAGGTTGTTAGGCACGCCCTCCTGCTGCGGGAAGGGAAGCGCGCCATAAAGGCTGATAACAACGTGCGCAAGGTCGCCGATAGTTTTGAATGAGGACTGCTCAAACTGCTCTTTTTGATAGTCGCCTATTGATTGGTAGAAGAAGGGCTTTGCATCTTGGTCTATTAGACGCTTCCTTGCAATCATGCAAGCTGGCTTGCCCAAGTCGCACATAATCCACTTTCTACCCAGTTTCTCTGCGACTGCGCCAGTCGTGCCAGAGCCGGAGAAGAAGTCGGCAACTATGCCATCTTTTGGCAGTGACGATTTTATTATTCTCTCTAATAAAGCGACTGGTTTTTGCGTTGCGTAGTCTACCCTCTCCTTTGACATAGAATTCTCATACGGTATGTCCCACACATCATTCGGAATCATGCCTTCGTCTGGATAATATGTTCTCCATTTTCCGGCATCAAATCTTTTTCTGCATACTCTACCGTTGTCATCAACATCTCTAAAATGCGATTTAATATATTCGTCAGTATAAGGAATCTTTGCTGCTTCCGCATCAAAAAAACTGTTTTGACCTTTACCATAGCAATAGATAGTATCATGTTTCAATGCGAATCTGTCTTTGGGTCTTCCGAGTGTAGAATAATACCAAATTATCTCATTTCTAAAATTTTCCTTCCTAAAAACCTCATCCATTATCACTTTCGCATAGTGCCCAACATGCCAATCCAAATGCACATAAATGCTCCCCTGCTCGCTCAACAATTCCCTCATGAGCACAAGCCTTGGAACTATCATGCGAAGATAGCTTGCCGTCCCATCCTTCCACGTATCCGAATAGGCAAACTGTTCAATCACAGTGGGACGTTGTTCTATCTCTGTATTCGGAAGGGTTATTTTTGTGCGGTAATCCGCCTTGCTGTCAAACGGAGGGTCTATGTAAATAAGGTCAATCTTGCCAAGAAGGGAGGGTGTGTGTGCGTCGCCTGCAAGCAAAGCTTGCATTGCAAGAAGATTATCCCCGTAAATCATCCGATTATGCCATTCCTTTTCCGAATCTTCCCTTAAGGACTGCCCAAAGTAGCCGCCTTTCGCCTTTGTAGGAAGAACAAACTCGTTTGTCTGCAGGGTAACTCTATTTGACCTAGAAAGTCCGTCAAGGATATGCTGCGCCTCTTTCTTACCCTGTGCCACTATTTTTGGCAATTCATCAATAAGCGAATCGGACATTGAAACAACCCTCCAATACTGCAACAATTAGCCCGCTCACCTTAATTAAAGTTTCTTATTGGAAACTACAGTTTCTATAAGTAGCGCAACGGTATTCAATCTCCAAAACTACACTACCGTATATGCTTGGAAACAACAAATGGCGTCTGTTGCAGGAAATCTCACGGCTCTACGTTCCAGATATCCTGGAAGCGTTGCAGAACAAACCCATGCGATTTACCGACCTCAAGAAGATATGCAAAAGCCAAAAAACCCTGACCCAGCGCCTTCACTCCCTTGAGGACTGCGGAATGGTTACAACTGAAGTTCACAAGGAGAAGAAGCAGAAGGTTACCGTCCTCTACACTCTGACACAAAAAGGCAAATCTGCGATAGAAATAGCGCAGAATGTAACAAAGCTTTCCTAACTCTTTCTTTGTCTCTTAAGTGTATACCTAGTTGAATAGCCTTTTTTGCCTGTGAGGTAAGTTCCAAGCCCTGTATTCTCCGCCAGCACCTTGCGGACGCGAGTTTCTTCCTTGAGCTTGGTATACGTATTAACAAAGTTCTGCTTGTTTAAGGGACTTGCACAGGACATTAATCCTGCATACGTGTTTTCGAGTGCTTTTTGTTGCTTCAAATCATAAAGATATGTGTCCTGATTGAATATCTTAAGATCCCTCGAAGGCGACATCTTCTTTATGTCAATCTTCACGGCATCCGGGTTATAGTTTGGAACATGGTTGTTGCCCAAGCCGTCTATTCCAAGTCCAACAGAGAACATCTCTTCAGCAGGGATGAGCTTTAAGATGCCCGTGCCGTGCGAAGGATGTCGTATGTTTACGCCATAAATGAAATAGTTGTCCCGGAATTGGTCATCGAGTTGCCGATTGAGCATGTGCATCTTTTCAACGCGCGTTTCATGGAAAGGTCCAGTACCTTGGAAGTCTGCGATCACAAACCTAATCTCATGTTTTTTCAACCGCTGGAGTATCTTTTCGAAGTCCTCACGAGTGGTGTTAGTGATGGGTATGCTGATTCCCATCTCGCGTTTGTTTCTGAATTTGGCAGATGCAACAAACTTATCAAGAAATTCGAGGTATTTGGTAGTGAAGTTCTGGCTCTTTTCAAGAAGTATAAGCTTCTTGTTGAATGCAGGAGAGATTATTACATCCGTGCGAGTGGCATATATGCTATCTGTCAGTGCGTTGATGTCATTGGGAAAAAAACTAAGTTCGAAAAGCAGCATGTTGAAGGTGCTTTCACCATTAACCTTCCTAGTACTGAAACGAAGCTTTTGGTAGAAACCTGTTTTATCAACTTTCTTTAATCCTGAAAAGTCGTCTTCACCTATTTTTCGGTATCTCTCGAATATGCCGCTGTTAAATACCTTCAACTGTTCCTGATTTTCGAGACTTTGAGGTGGAGGCAAAATTGCAACGTTCGGAAATGCGAATGAAACTCCCCTCCTCTTCACTGTGGTCAATCTTCCATACGTTTCGGGGTCTTCCTGTGACTTAATCTCCAAGTCGCTAGCCATACTAAATTAAATAAGCTGAGCTGGTTTATTAATACATATGGGTCTGGACGACATCACCAAGCGCAAGAAAGCCATCCTTGGTTTTCTGTATGCCAATTCAATGGAACCAGTGGACAAAATACATCTGATGAAGGAAGTCTTCTGGCTTAGTGGCAACACCAATGACTATAAAGAACTTATAGAAAATTATGGTGCTTACGATTATGGTCCGGATGATCAGGAGCTTGAGGCTGATGTTGATGAGTTAATTGCTTTTGGATATGCGGAGCAGATTTCTGATAAAGAAAAGAAATACAAACTCACCAACGACGGTAAGAACATTATCCCAAAACTTCTCTCTGATGACGAACTGATTGTCTATGAGACTATCAAGCAGACTATGAACAAACTCAACTTTGAGGAACTTCTTTATCTAGTTTACAAAAGATTTCCTGAATTTGCTGTCAATTCTGTAGCTAAGAATGTACTGCGCAAGGAAAAGGAGATGATCCCCAAACTGATTGCCAAGGGCGCCATCTCTCAGGCATACGCAGCTAAACTGCTTAAACTCTCCATCCAAGACGTTCAACGTCTTTATAGTAGGTGCTAATGTGTATGCCATCGATACCTGTGTCATAATAGAACTATCAAAGAAACCAGACATCCTAAACTCTTTTTGCAAGTGGGCTGAAGGTCGGAAGGAAAGGTTTATTGTCTGCACACAGGTTATGCAGGAATGCAAACGTGAGAAAACGATTGCAATGCTCGAGCAACTTAAAGTGAAAATTGCTCTTTCTGAAATCGCAGACTTGGATGGTTGGGCTGAATTTGGAAGCTCAATGACCTTAGGGGATGGCGAGCTGTCTACTATCTTCTTCTGTAAAGAAAAACAAGCCACAATGATATCCTTTGACAAGAAAGCTGTAAGGACATGCAGGCTTCTAAAAGTAAGCGTTATTGATTTTGAAGAAGAATTTATCCACAAGTAATATCCTCTCTAACTCAAACGTTATCCTGCAGAATATTACTTTCCCTGTCAAATATTGTATCCAGATGCAAAAAAATAAATAAGGAATTGAAGGAGGCAACTTCCCTCCAATTCCTTCTTTCTCCTTCTAACCCTTCGTAATTATCTGCACGCTTGCGGGCTTTCTGAAAACATTGCCTATCTTCACCCCGAAGAGGAATTTCACCTTCTTATTCTCCGCCATATCCGCCAGGCGCTGGGTGATTATGCCGTCAAACACTATCGCGCCAACGCTTGCCTCCTCCTCAAGGTTTTTTATAATATCGCGCACAGGTATCTCCTTTACGCACTCGCCGGCAGCGCTGTAAAAGCGCGCGCGCAGGGTATTCTCAAGCTCGTCAAGTGCCTTTCTATATTCTTCCGGCGGCGTCTCGGGGGCTGCCTGCTGCTCGGGGGCAGGCGGTTTCACCTGCACCGGCAGGGGCGCTTCCACAGGCTGAATATCGCGCACCACTTCCTCGCGGGCTTTTTCAACGGTCTGCGAAACAGGCGCGCGCGCCGGTTCCTCCTTATGCACCATCACTGGCGCGGACGCACCAGCATCCGAGTACTGGGTTCTCCTATCCCCATACCGCTGGTATGGCCGCTCTCCCCTCTCATCATATCTTCCCTGCCTCTGCTTATTTGCGCCCCTTGCATAATTTCTATCACTGCCTTCCCTTCCATAACTCCGGTCAGAGCCTTCCCGCCCGTAATTCCTCTCCCCTCCTTCCTTTCCGTTTTGGCCTGTCTGCTCATACGGAACGCGGGCGCGCAGGCATTTTATGAGTTCTTTTCTTGAGAGCTCCTCAACCTCCATCCCCCTCGGCGCGCGCGCGACAAAATCAATGTCCGCGACGTTTGCAAGCTCCCGCAGTATTATATCCCCTCCCCGGTCGCCGTCAAGGAAAGCAGTCACTTCTTTTTTGCGGCAGAGGTTTGCAATCGTTTCGGTTACGTTCGCGCCCCCTACTCCAATGATGTTGGTCACGTCGTTTTTCAGCAGGTTGAGCACATCTGCCCTTCCTTCAACAACTACGATTGAGTCGTACTTTTCTATTCCCGGTCCGCAGGGGAGCTTCTCAACGCCATAGCTTGAGATTTCCGAAACCTTCACCTCTTCCCTTACCATTTCCGAGATTTCCTTGCTTTCCGGTATCTCATTTACTATCATCGTCTTTAGGAGCCCCTTTGCCCTTTCTATGAGATCCTTTCTTTTCACGCTCCGCGTGTCCTCAATCTTCTCAACGCTTATTTTTGCGTCGCAGGGCCCTATCCGGTCAACAGTTTCCAGCGAAGCTGCGAGTATGCATGTCTCAACCATATCCAGGGATGAGGGAAGCCTTATCGTTCCCTTGCTCCTGCCCCCTTTGGGCTGCAAATCCACCTCAATCCTCCCTATCCTTCCGTTCTTCTGCAAATCGCGCAAATCAAGCTCGTCTCCTAAGAGCCCTTCGGTCTGCCCGAAAACCGCCCCGACCACATCCGGCTTTTCAACGAGCCCGCCAATATCAACGGTCGCATATACTACGTATTTCACTGTGTCTATGTAAGTTTTTCCCATATTTTTCACCTATCTAATAGAAGCTTTTCAAGCTCCTGCTCTTCGCAGGAGAGATGCAGCCTCTTTGTTTTGCTTTTCAATCCATTCACTATTTCCACACGGCAGCCAAGCGAATTCCCGAGTTTTTTCACAAGCTCTGCATTCGCCTCTCCGCCTTGCGCCTTTGCACAAACGCGTATCCTGACAATTCCGTCCTTTTGGCTTATGCCAAACTTTCTCGCGTTCGCGCAAACACGCACTTCAATTTCCATTTCTATTATATACCCTCCTCTAAGAAAGATGAACAAAAGAAGCGGGAGAAATATTGGCTGTGCAATGTTGACTACCAGCCTCATTGCTCATTTAGGCTCTGCCTGCCATCCTTGCACAGCAACATCATTTCTGATTTTTCACTTATATAAGCATTACTTATTTGCCGGAGCCTACTCTTCCAGGGCTGACTTGCACTCATCAGGCACTTCCTTCATTCGTGCCTTCTCAACCATTATTGTTGTCATTCCCGGGTAAACACCAAGGAGGTCGCTTTCGGTTATTATGCCGACGAGCCTCTCCTTTTTGTCTATAACGGGCAGCCTTTTCACGTTGTGCTTTTTCATCGCAAGCGCGGCATCCTCAACTGGCTTTGAAACGTCAATCACCCGCAACGGAGAGGACATTATCTGGCTTACTTTCGTCTTTTTTGGGTCAAGCCCTCTTGAGACGACTTTGTAAACAATATCCCTCTCGGTGACGATGCCATCCGCCTTTGACTTATTGGTTATGATTATTGAGCCGACCTGCGTCTTTTTCAAGAGCGCCGCCGCCTCATGCACAGTCTTGCCCGACTCAAGTGTTATGACTCCGACTGTCATGCAGTCTCCCACTTTTATGTCATCCTTCATGCTTTTTTTATGCGAATGAAAGCTTTTAAAACCCAAGCATTTTTAATCGGGCAACGCGCACCTTAATCTCATGTTTGGCAATTACTCAAAGGGTTCCCGCGCAGAAAGGGAACTCATAAATTATTTCTCGGAGAAAGGATTTTCCGTAATACGCGCCGCTGGAAGCGGGGGCAACTCCCTCTCGCCCGACATGCTCGCATTCAGGAACACACGGCAGTACGCATTTGAGTGCAAGGCGCACGACCGGGGAAGCCTGCAGATAGAAAAAGAGCAATTTCTGGGGCTGAAAAAATGGGAGGAAAATACGGGCATCACCACTTTTATTGCCTGGCGCGTTTCCCGCGAGGGATGGTTTTTCCTCTTCCCCTCTTACTTTAAGGAGAACGAATGCTCCTTTTCAATTTCACTTGGGGATGCGAAAAAGCTGGGGAAGAGAAAAGAAGAGCTGCTCTAAAGATTTATTTTGTATGGGCGAGGTCTGCACTTAACCGAGCCTTCAGCTTTGCATTCATCAAATCGATGACCACTAGGCTCCGAAACTCTCTTATTATTTTTCTCTATCGAACAGGCCCTAACAGTTATAATTTTATCAATATGATTCAGCAAAATCCATTCTTTACCGTCTATCACCGTAGTTGGCAGTTTGCATTCGCCCACTCGTCATCACTCTTCGTCGTTTCTCGCAAGAAGTATTTTTTCATTTTCCAAAATATCCATTATTCTTGATATTTGTTCAAATGGCAAATTCGTTTCTCTTTGCAAATCAAAAATATTGACTTCCGTTTTTCCATTATCCTTCATTTTTCTAAGAATGTTTTCAATCACATTTCTTGCTTCTGCATCTGTCCGTTGTATCTGGCAAGTTCCGCTGTTCTGAAACCTTCGTAATTCGGCTATCTCACGCTTCAGTTCCTTCATCTCCTCCTGCATTACAATCACTGCCGTATCTTCATACCTTCGTTGAATCTCAAAATTCTGTTTTATGGTTTCTACTATCTCCCTCTGCAAAGATAAAAGGTCGGAATCCACGGTTTCAGTTTTTTGTATCATTCTTGCCAATCCTCTCCAATTTATCCGTTATTATTTTCAACTTTTTAATGTCCTCCTCCGGTCCTTTCAGCTCCACACTAACTACTCCATTTTTATCGGAACTAACAAAAATCAAAGAAACTCGGATTCCCTCGTTTTCCGATTTGTCCATTCTAAGCAATGCGAGACTTATCGGCGAAAAACCCTGTTCTTTTATAGCATCTGCAACTTCGGTTTTTAGTAACCTCTGCATATCGCAGTTATCTATCCGATATTTAATCGGTTCTCCCATAACATTACCATTTCCAAATAGTTTAGTTAAGCTACAATATTAAACTTTTCTATTCCGCCCCAAAACCCCTTACCTCAAGCGCGACCGCCATCTTTCTTGCCTGCAAAAAAACGAAATGAAAAAGCGGCACAGCCAAAGAAAAGAAATCCCCCCCTCCTCTTACTTCCTGTGCCATTCTGACATGCCCCAATTTTCTCTGCAGGAAAGGAAGGTAGCGCAGTGCTATCGAGAGCATCAGCACGAGCTTTTTCGGGAAGCTCCAAAAAAGAAGCGCATCTGCGATTTCATGCGTTCTCGTCGAATAAATGAACAAGAGGGAAGAGAAGCAGATGAAATAAATGTAAATGAAATTCATCGCCCCTGCATAAACTCCGCCGATAAAAAACACCCTGACAAGGAAAGGGACAAGCGCAAAAAGCAAAAGCAGGCGGTTTTTTGCAGTTGCCCAAAGAAGGGAAATTCCCGAAAGCCAATAAAGCGCAAAAAGAAGGACAAGTAACAGCCAGGACTCTTCAAGCGGCAGAAGCAGCGCCCCCAAAAGCAAAAACGCAAGCCCCGCTATTTTCACTCTCGCATCAAGCAGATGAAGGGGGGAATTTCCCTGCACGTATTTCACTATCATACTCCTTCCCTTTTCAACTTTCTTCCCTGCACATCTTTCAGCATCATAACCCTTCCCTTTTCAGCTTTCTAATGCATTCTCCATCATTGGTGCAAACCTTCAACCGCCCATCCAGCAGAACCGCCACCTTTTTCGCGTACCCCTCAAGTATCCCCAAATCATGCTCGGCAAAAATTATGGTTTTTCCCCTCCTATTCTCCCCTGCAAGCGCCTCAAAAATCTCCCTCGTTTCCCTTCCCCCAAGTGAAGAGCCCGCCTCATCCAAAAGAATTATCTCATTATCCATGGCAAGCGCGCAGGCAACGGATAATTTTTGTTTCTGCCCAACCGAAAGGGCAGTCGGATCCCGCCTTTCAAATCCCTCCAATCTAACCTGTGCAAGCGCCCTTTCCACCTTCTCTTCAATCTCGCCTTTCTCCATCTTCCTGTTCCTCAAGGCAAACGCAACCTCGTCAAAAACGCTCTCGCAGAATATCTGATCATCCGGATTTTGAAGCACCGTGGAAACAATTGCACTCATCTTCCGCGCCCCTTCCCTAAACGGATTTCTTCCCATCACACTAATTTCGCCCCGCACTTTCCCTCCAATCAGTTTGGGTATAACTCCGTTCAGACAATTCAGGAGCGTGGTTTTCCCGCTTCCAACCCTTCCAACTATCCCTAAAAATTCTCCCCTCTCTACTGAAAAAGAGACATTGCGCAGTATCTCCTCTTCTTGCGTGTATGCAAAATAAATGCCCTTTGCTTCAACTGCTTTCATATGCCTTCTCCCCTCCCGCTTATTCCGCATATTTCTTGAAAAAGCCGAACTTAAAAGCAATCATCCAGGCTATGAAAAACTCAACCGCACCCTGCAGGGCATTCCAGAAGAATATCACCATATACCAGGCAACCCCCTTTCCCAAAAAGGGAAAGGGGACCCCTTCAAGAAATGAAACAAAATCTTCAGGAGACATCTTGAAAAATATCGGGCCTGCAAAATAAAAGTTCGCCGCTATCATTACTACCCCCCTAACAAGCAATGCAAGCAAAAGCACAAAAAAAGCAGGCGCGGCGCCTGCAAGGGCAGAAGATTTTGCGCCGGCGGAATATTTTTTCCAAATCAAAAGCATCAGGTAAGAAAAAAGTGCAATCAACACCAAGGGTGCAATCCCAACAAGCACGCTGTTTTTTCCGAAAATTCCCTCAAAAATTCCCGCAAAATAAGCTCCAATCCCGAAAAAAGCTATAAGGGCTGCCGCCGCAAGCACAACAACTCCCATAAGCTGCCCCTTCCCTTTCCCTGCCGCAAGCAAATAAGCCGCAGGCACTATTACCATCGGCATCGTCGCTGAAAATTTCGTGAGTGCGCCAATGTAACTTGTAGGAGAAAAAAAAATGATTGCAAGCGCCACCAGCACCGCCACATACAGTGCGGTTTCATACCCAAGGATAAAAAATGCAACCAGCACCGGCACGCCGACCAAGTCTATTGTCATTCCAAAGCCGGTCGGCAGCCCTAAAATGCCGTTTGACATCTGCAAAAGAAATGCCAAAGATGCCAAAAGCGCGCCTGCAGCAAGCTTGTAAGTGTTCATGCTACTCTCTTGCTGAAAAACCCCTTTAAACTGCCATTAATCATTTTTGAGTAATTGCCACTATATTTATATATCCAATCCCACATAATACACACGGTTTTAACATGCAATTTTTCAGAATGCACGCCTTCCAACCCCCACAGCCTCTGAAAAAGCCGGTTCTGGGTGAGCTACTGGAAGACGTTTCCCTTGCACGCATGAAGGGGGTCAGGTACAAGAGATGGAGCGAAACCGCTCCCTTTTGGCTTGGAAACGCAGGTATAAGCAGGCCGTATTCAGAGTTTACATGCAGACCATACACCACTTATAAAAACCTGCTCTCAAACTTTGAACAAAACAAATCCAGTATGATTTTTTATGAATATGCGTTTGGCATGGAAGAAATAAGAAAAGACATAAAATCCGTTTTCGGAGACTGCACAATTCTTTTTGATTCCAACGGCTCAACCCTGATTTCAACGCTTGCAAAAGGAGTAAAGGCAAGAAGACAGCATGAACCGGATTCAATGACCTTCTCCGATACCGGGAGGCTGGTCTACAGCGCTCTTGCATTTGAAACTCCTTCCATACGGCAGCTTAACACAAATTTTGAGCAGCCCCTCGGCATTTTTGACTATCCTGCCCCTGAAAAATATCCCTTCAGGCAGGAAATCCCTGAATCAGTCAGAGTGATAAACATATTCTCACACGATGCTTCAGGATATATCCCGAAAGACGATAGCTTGCTTCTGCATGAGCTTGAGCAGATGCTGAAAACAAACAAGAAGATATGCCTTTTCCTGCTCCTTCACGTTTCGCGCACGGGGCGCATCCTGCCTGTTGAGAAAATGGCGAGCATGATAAAAAGCAAAAAGCCAGACGCATATGTGTTTGTTGACGGCTGCCAGGCGGTCGGCAGGCTTCCCTACGAAGAAATAAGGCGGGCATTTGATGCTTCCGATGCATACGTTTTTGTCGGGCACAAGGCGCTCGGTTCAATGGTCTGCGGAGCCGCAGCATTAAAAAGAGGGGTGGAAGAATGGCTTTTCTTCCCGGCAATTGAAAATGATTTTCTTTTCAACTTACGGCTCTTCCAGTTTGAAAGCATAGAGATAAACGAGCTTGTGGCAAAAAAACAGGTGGAAAAAAAGCTTCCAAACTATATGGTGTCGCTTCCCGAAATAATGTCCCTTCGTCTTGCGCTTTCCCATTCCATTGAAAATTTTGCAAAGCAGCGCCCGACCGTAGAATGGGCAAAAGAGGAGATACTCGACCTTCTTTTTAGTTTTGGCGCACTGCACCCCATCGGGCGCGCGAACCACGTAAACGACATAGTTTCCTTCTTTACCTCCCCTCCTTCTCTTGCGCGTAAAATAAAAGACGCGCTTCAGAATCCGCCTCTTCTTGGCAGCAAAAAGTGCCGTATTGACCTGCCAATAACAATCGCTCCGATAACTGACGACGGGGCTGCGAGAATTGCGATAGACCCAAAGATTGAAAGCCTGCCCGAAGCGATAGGCACACTTAAAACAAGGTTGATTTCCATAATGCAAGAAGTTAGCGCCCGATTCTAAGTTTTTTCAGAATTTCTTCCGCAACCTTTTCCTTCTCCTTCCTTACCCTTGCAGTTTCATCTGCATATTTTTCGTATAATCGTTCTCTCTCCCCTAAAATTTCCTCCAGCCTCTCCTTTTTTTCCCTTCCCTCAAGAAGCGGCCTTCCCCTTCCCCATCCCACCCTGTTTGCAAGAGTTTCTGTATCCGCTTTTAAGTAAAACACAATCCCATTTCTTTTCAGCTCATTCATATTCCCTTCCTTCAAAACAACCCCTCCTCCGCAGGAAATGACCGTATTTTGCATGAGTGCAGCCTCTACTGCAACAATGCTTTCAATTTCCCTGAAAAAGCGCTCACCTCTCTTTTTGAATATTTCACTTATGCATCTCCCCGCCTTCTTCTCAATTTCCTTATCCATATCAATGAATTTCCGTTTCATTTTCTTTGCCAGGAATTTCCCGACGCTTGTTTTCCCGCTTCCCATCATCCCGATAAGCACAATATTTTTTTCTAGCTTCCCGGCACTCGCCTTTCTGCTTTCCGCCATCCCCATCTGTGCGATATTCTTTTTCCGCTTTCCGATATCCATTTTCCCGCTTCCACGCATTCCTATCCTAACAATATTCTTCCTCCGGTCAAGCTCCCTTTCAAGAGCCTCTTGCATCGCTTTCAAATCCGCCTCCCTTCCAAACCACAACTTAAACGATTCCGCCCCCTGAAAAAGAAGCATCCTCTCTCCGGTAATCGTTTTGCATCCCTTCTTTTTAGCTTCAAGAATCAGTTTTGTTTCCTTCGGATTATATACTAAATCAAATACTGCCATTCCCTTATGCAAAACATTCTCCCTTACAGGGCATTCCCCCTCTTTCATTCCGATGCTCGTGCAATTTATTATTAGCGCGGCATCGCGCACCACCTTTCCAATCTCCTGCAAATCAATCCCTTCAAACTGTGCATCAACCTTCCCTCCAAATTCCTCTGCAAGCAAAACCGCCTTTCCCTTCGTCCTGTTTGCAATAGTAACTTTTTTCGCCCCTCCCTTCGCAAGCGCAAAGCAAACAGCCCGCGCCGCCCCTCCAGCTCCAAGAACAATGCAGCGCTTTCCCTTAATTTTCACTTTCTCTTCAATGGCTCTCGTTGCCCCAACCCAATCAGTATTATAACCAATAAGCTTCCCTTTCCTATTCACAATCGTATTCACTGCCCCTATTTTTTTTGCGGTTTCATCAACCTCGTCAAGGCATTTCATCACTTCCTCTTTGTAAGGAATAGTCACATTCGTTCCAGCTACATCCTCCTGCCTCAATTCCTCCAAAAAGCCCGCCAGCTTCTCTTTTCCCAACTCCCGCGCAACATAAACACAGTCAATTCCCAGTTTCCTAAAATTCGCATTATGCATGGCAGGCGAGAGGGTGTGCGAAAGCGGATACCCGATTACAAAACACTTCTTTTTTGCCATAATAATCATTCTCTTGAAGCCAAACTCTTATTTAAGTTGCGCCTTCCAACCTTTCTTTATGCAACAAATAGTATCACCCTCAAGCGTTTCCGGCTCTGTTTTCGCCCCCCCCTCAAAATCATACTCGCACCGCGCGATAATATGCGCCTCCCTTGCAGAGGGAAAATCGCGCATTCGGGGCTTTCTTGAGTCGGATGACATCAATGCGACAATTGAGGCAGTGCGCGCATTCGGGGCAAAAGTAACGAGGCAGAACGGCTGCCTTGAAATTGAAGGATGCTTCCCAAAACCTCCCTCCTCCCCGATAAACTGCCAGGAAAGCGGCTCCACTGCCCGCTTTTTCATTCCCATAATGGCATTGGCTGGAAAAGGCACGATTACCGGGGAAAAAGGTTTGCTCAAACGCCCGATGCAGCCCA
This sequence comes from Candidatus Micrarchaeota archaeon CG1_02_47_40, assembly GCA_001871475.1. Taxonomy (GTDB): domain Archaea; phylum Micrarchaeota; class Micrarchaeia; order Anstonellales; family CG1-02-47-40; genus CG1-02-47-40. The sequence goes on from MNVE01000003.1 coordinate 89,687, forward strand.
TAATAGATGCACTTTCAAAAGCAGGAGTGAGCATAAACTCAACAGGCGGATTCCTTCCCCTTGAAATAAGCGGGCCTTACAGGGGCGGGCGCATTGAAATAAAGGGAGATGTTTCTTCCCAATTCATTTCAGGCATCCTCTTTGCCGCATCCTTGGCAAAAAAAGAAACTATGCTAACCGTTATCGGAAAGCTTGAGTCAAAGCCATACATACGGACAACCCTTGAGGTGCTTGGGGATTTTGGCATTATTGTAAAAACAGACAGCTCCCTTCTTTCATACCACATACCTGCGCTCCAGCGCTGCACGCCCCGCGCCTATTCCGTGCAGGGTGATTTCTCTTCTGCCGCTTTTCTGCTTGCGGCAGGCGCAATAGCGGGAAAAGTAGAAGTTTCAAACCTGAAAATAAACAGCGCACAAGGGGACAGGGCAATCGCTTCACTCCTAAAGGAGATGGGGTGCAGCATAACCGCGGATGCAAATGCAGGCAAAATCACTTCTGAAAAATCACCCCTTCACGGAATCAAAATAGACGCTTGCGACATTCCCGACCTCGTGCCGATATTGGCAGTTCTTGCCTGCTATGCAAAGGGAAAAACCACCATTTACAATGCCGCACGTTTGCGCATAAAGGAAAGCGACCGCCTGAATGCGATTGCTTGCGAGCTGAAAAAAATGGGCGCGAAAATAGAAGAGAAGGAGGATGGGCTGTTGATAGCCGGAGGCGTGCTTCACGGTGCTGTCATTGACCCTCACGGCGACCACCGCATTGCGATGAGCTGTGCAATCGCTGCGCTTGGCGCGGAAGGAAAAACAGTCATAAAGAATGCCGAAGTCATCAGAAAGTCCTATCCGAATTTCTTTTCCGACATGAAAAAGTTTGGGGCAAGAGTTTCCTAATCCTTATACTTCACAATCGCATCCAGCAATCCATGCGCATAGGCAATGCTGCCAAAAGCGGTGAAAATCTCCCCTTTTTTCAAAAAATATTCTGCATCGGAGCAGTATTTCTTTGCTGTTAGGACTGCCAGCTTTTCTCTTTCCCCTATTGGCAAGCCTTCCATGCTCTCATGAAACTTCTTAATATCTATTTCAACTCTTTCCTTCTCCCCAACCATAAACATTTATTATGCTCCCCCGTATTAAAAACTCATGCACTTCAACGCAAAGATTAAGGAGCTGGATGCATTCATTTCTCCTCCAGATGCCTTCCTCAAGGTTGCTTCCGCCTACGGAAGGGAAGGCACATTCATGCTTGAATCGGTGTATGATGAGCGCTCCACCTCCCTTGCAAAGCGCTTCTCAAACCTCTCTATACTCTCTTTCTCCCCGCTTCTTGCAATGAAAACAAGGGGAAAAGAGGCATTCCTGGAGGGAAAGATTTCTGCGGAAGTAGGAAATGAAATTGGCAAACAATTCAAACGCCTGTCTCCCAATTCATTTGAAAATCGCTTTACGCGGATACCCCGCGCTTCGCGCGGGGAGGAGCGATTTTCAAAATTTTGCAACGAGCTGGCGGATACGGCGGGCTTGCCCGCCGAGAGCCCTCGTTGCAAATCATTCTCTTTAGGAAAAAAAGACCCCCTGCACTTCCTTCACACCTGCGTTTCCCTGCTTTCTTCCGACAAAATACAAAGCCGCTTCTCCTTTGGGCCTGTAGGATATTTCTCCTATGACACGGTGCGCTTTTTTGAGAAGCTGCCGGAAAAACACTCCGCTCCTTCCGATTTTTTTGATTCGTATTTCATCCTTCACAAAAATTCCCTCGTATTCAACCATGCAGAGGGGAAGACGCAGATAATAACTCATTATGCAGAAGGGGAAAAAGAACCAAAGGCTGAAATTGAGAAGATAGAACAAATACTGCGCAAAGGCAAGCCGCTTTCTTTTCCTTCCTCCTCCAATCCATCAAACGTTTCCTCAAACACAAGCCGCAATGAATTCTATGCAATGGTGCAAAAGGCGCGGGAATACATAAAAAGCGGGGACATTTTTCAGGTAGTGCTCTCGCGCAAATTTTTAATGCAAACAGAAGAAGACCCAATCTCAATCTACTTCCGCCTGCGCGAGCTCAATCCATCTCCTTATCTTTTCTATTTAGATTTCGGCTCCCAGCTTCTTGTTGGCGCCTCACCAGAAGTGCATGTGCGGGTGCAGAATGGGCTGGTTGAAGCCAGGCCGATTGCAGGCACGAGAAAAAGGGGAAAAACACCCGAAGAAGAGGAGAAAATTTCCCAAGAACTCCTCAAAGATGAGAAGGAAATGGCAGAGCACACGATGCTTGTTGATTTGGCAAGGAATGATTTGGGCAGGGTTTGCGAATTCGGCACCGTTTCCGTTCCAGAAAAATACATAATTGAGAAATACTCCTCTGTCCAGCACATAGTTTCTCATGTACGGGGAAAATTAAGGAAGGGATTTGACTGCTTTGACGCATTGCGCGCCACCTTTCCGGCAGGCACCGTTTCCGGCGCGCCAAAGGTGCGGGCAATGGAAATAATAGAAGAGATGGAAAAAGAGAGAAGAGGCACTTACGGCGGAGTCGTGGGGTATTTTGATTTGAATGGGAATATGGATACATGCATAACAATAAGAACAATCTTTATGGATGGCAATACTGCACAGGTGCAGACAGGCGCAGGTTTAGTGCTTGACTCAACGCCTGAAGGCGAATTCAAGGAAACCCAGAGAAAGGCAAATTCCTGCATACCTGCATTGACTGGAAAGGAGATTAAAGTTGGCAGTGAAGTATGAAAAACCAAGCACAGGAAATGAAAAATATGAAAAAAATACTCTTCATAGACGCTTACGACAGCTTCGTTTATTCCCTTTACCAGTATTTTGGCGAGCTTTCAGAGGGAAAGGCAGAGCTTCTTATCTACCGCAATGACAAAATAACCATCCAGCAGATAAAATCCATTTCTCCTGACTGCATAATACTCTCCCCCGGTCCGGGGCATCCAAAAGACAGCGGCTTTGTCCCCATCATCATCTCTTTCCCTTCCACTCCTATCTTCGGGGTTTGTTTAGGGTTGCAGGCGCTCGGGCTTGCATATGGAGGAAAAATAGAAAGAGCAAACAGCATAATGCACGGGAAAACAAGCGAAATAAGGCATGATGGAAAAACCATATTTAAGGGAGTGAAAAACCCCTTCACTGCTACGCGCTATCATTCCCTTATCGTTGCTAAACTGCCGGCTTGCCTTGAGATATCCGCACGCGACACACAGGACAATTACATAATGGGGGCACGGCACAGAAAAAACCCCCATGAGGGGGTGCAGTTTCATCCCGAGTCAATCCTGACGGATGAGGGAAAGAAAATTATTGCAAACTTCCTCAAGCACTACGTTTGGTGAGCAAATGACAAGCCAAAAGACCGCAATCTTCGGAGGCACCTTTGACACAGTGCATGAGGGGCACGAGCGCCTTTTTGAAGAGGCGAAAAAATTCACCCGTGTGGTAATTGGGCTGACTACCGATTCCTTTGCGAAAAAAAGCAGAAATTACAAGGTGAAGCCTTACGCAAAAAGGAGAAAAACACTTATGCGGCATTTGAGACGCTTCCATCTTCATGCAAACATCATTCCCCTCCCAAACCGCTTCGGCATAGGCACAAGCATGAAAGACATCCACTCCATTATCGTAAGCGAAGAAACTGAACCTGTCGCAAAAGAGATAAATGCTATTCGCAGGCGCAAAAAACTTCCCCTTCTCAAAATAATCTGCGTTCCTCTCAAATTCGCTCTTGATTACAAAAAACTTTCGGCGGAATACATCTACTTTAGGAAAACCGACAGAAGCGGGCATCGCCTCTCAAAGCTTTCAATTTCCTTAGGTTCAAAAAACCCCTCAAAGATAAATGGGACTAAAAAAGCCCTTCTGCGGATATTCGGCAAAAACCTTTTTTCCCTCCGCGCATTTTCCCCCTCATCAGGTATTCCTTCTCAACCATTTGGGCGCAAAACCATCTCCGGGGCGATAAACAGGGCGAAAAACTCCTACAAAAAGGCAAAAAATGCCGATTTTGGCATAGGACTTGAAAGCGGCTTATTTTCTCTTGCAGGCAGGCACTGCGACATCCTCTTCTGTGCAGTATATGACGGACAGCACATCACAATAGGAAACAGCATGGGATTTGAAGTGCCGCACGGAATAGTAGAAGAGATAAAGGTTGAAAAATCAGAGCTTGGGCACGTGGTTTCCAGAATGGCTGGAGTTAAGGGAATAGGAAAAAAGGGAGGTGCCATACACTACCTTTCAGGCGGCTTGCTTTCCCGCGAACAGATGATAGAACAGGCGGTTTTATGCGCATTTATCCCGCGAATTCATCGGGCGCTGCATTAGGGTTTCTTTTTGGGGTTTGCTTTCTTTTTTGCGGGAGTTTCTTCCTTCTTTTCAGCGCCGGTTAGCTGGGAGTAAATCTCAACAAGCCCATACACACTTATTCCGGTAACGGCAGGGTAAAGCACGATTCCGACAGCGATGCCTACCAACGGAATAAGCGAGAGCAACCCACCCGCAAGGCCTATTGTTATACTGATGACTTCAATCAAAAGAAACGCACCAAGCACACCCCAAACTTTTCCTTCTGTTTTATCCCATGACAGGTCAATGGCTTCCCTGATACTGCAGTTCTTTTTTACCCAGAAGAATATTGTTGAAACATAGAACCTTATCATATAATACATCAAAACCGGCACCGAAATGATGGTAAGCACCATAATCGCAATCGGAACAATAATACCTATTGCGGTACCAGAATCGAACGCAGAAGGGGCAACAACCATTGCCCCCATCAAAACAATCCACAAAACAAAAGGAACTCCAGTCACAATAATCAGTTTCGGTCTTTTCAGTGAGAGTATGCAGTAAATAAACTGGGCTATGGAAACTCCGATAAACTTCACTATTGAACCAATGTCAATAGCGTTAGAGGTAATTTCCCTCTTTTTCAACGCAAACGAAATTAACTTCGCAGAAAAGAACGCACCCAAAACAACCATCACCAAAAGCTCGACAACCAACGCCAGCACAAGCGCCAGATTCGCCTGCATGCCGACTATCGTTGCACTATACAGCGCAGAAAGCACGAAACTTATTATTCCAAAACCAATTCCCCACATCCAGAACTCCTTGTTATTATACCACGCAAAACTCTCCTTCGCAATCTTTCCATAATCAAATCCCATTCACTCCACCTCATTTTTTCCTTCTCCTTCTTTCCCCAAAATTTTTCCCATCTTTTCCTTCCCCTCTACTCTCCAACCTCCAATATCCTCTCCGCCTTCTTCACCATCTTCTTTTTCCTCTCCTGATGCTTTTTAAGCCAATCGCACACTTTCTCCGCAACCATCTCCTTATCCTCCCCGCAAAGCACTTCCCCGCAAAGGCATCTCCTCTCCATTTCCTTCAGCTCCTTGTCCTCAAGGAAATGAAACTTCGCCAATTCATACACCACGCACTTTCCAATCTCCCCCCCCTTCTTCCTCTGCTCCTCAACAGTCGCCCTTCCCCCTGTAAAAGCCCTCATTATTTTTTTTCGCGCAATTTCAGGCGTATCAGATAAAAACAGCACTCCTAAAGGATCTCTTTTGCTCATCTTCTGCTCCCCTGAAAGGCTCTTTGCATACACATGGTAAGTGGAGGAAGGAAGCACCAACCCCTCTTTTGCCGCAATATCTCTTGTCATTCTGATGTGCGGGTCCTGGTCAGCCCCAACAGGCACAAGCACGTGCTTTTTCCCCCCAAAATCAGGATGCTGGGGCAGTAAAATATCCCCTGCCTGCGTTAATGCGGAAAAATACAGCCCAATTTCCTTTTCTCCATACAAGGCGCGAAGAGCAGCATCCGTAACTCTTTTTGAAAACAAATACGCCATATTCATTACGCGCACTTCCTGCGACTGCCTCCATATATACGCATTCTTCTCATCCAAGCCAAGTGCAAGCATATCTGCCAAATTAGAAACTGCAAATTTCCCTCCTTCCTCAAGTGTTACCCCATTATCCGCATAAGCCTCCAAATCAGCAATCGCATAAAACACTTTTGCCCCAAACTCCTTCTGAAAATAAATCATTTCATCCGCAGTCATCTTTGAGCCGAGGTGAAACTCGTTTGAGGGCTTTATGCCGCTCATCACCGCAACTTCCTGCCCCTTCTCCCTTGCTTCCAGAAACTTGTCCAAATCCCGATGCGCAAATACGATGCCCCTCCCAAAAATTCTTCCTTTATTTTTTATTCTTTTCAATATTCCTTCCTCTATCCTTTTGAGCCCGAACTCCCCAAAAAGCTTCTCATACTCCACAAGCTGGTTTGCCCAAGGGTCAAGCATCACGATAATCAAACCTCTTTTTCGGAAAAATACGCATTCCGCCTTCGCCAATTTCCATCGGAATCAATTTGTTTGAGTGCGCACTCCCGCGCATTTTCAGTATCTCAAGCGCCCTTTTGCGCTCCCCCTCCCGGTAAAGGTTGTAAAGGTAAATATACCCGTCGGCAACGCTTTCTATCTCGTATTTTGTTGAGGGCATTCCCTGCGAGATTTCCGCCTTTCCCTTGTCCTCGCATGTAATAAGCGTGGTGCAGTTCCATCTCCTTATCTTTGAAACCAAATCAATCATTCCCACCCTTCTCTCATCCTCCTTCTCATAAACAAGCGCAAGCGGAACCGCGGAATCAACCACTACCCTTTTCACTCCCATGCTCTTTATGAGATTGAGTATAGTATTCTCCTGCGTGTAAAACTGCTCAACCTCGTGGTGCGGATAATCAATAAAAACCATCTTTTTCTCCTTTTCCAGCTTTTCCAAATCCCATCCCAGCGAGCGCATGTTCTCGCACATGGGCCGCTTCTCCTCATCAATTGAAATGAAAAGCCCGAGTTCATCGTATTTTAGCATTCCGTTTATTATGAATTGCATTGAAGAAACGGTCTTGCCGCTCCCGTTTGGGCCTGCTATGACTATTACGCTGTTTTTTACAAAACCCCCGCCAAGCGCTTCATCCAGCCCGTCTATGCCGCTTTTTACCCTCTCCCCCCTTTTGGGTGCTGCCGCTTCGGATGTGCGCAAAGCCGCCTTCCTCTTCTCCTTAATCTTTTCAAGCTCAGAAAGAAAATCAATTTCACTCTTTTTTTCCGCCATCTTCCTCCCCCTTTTTCCGTGCAAGCAGCATTCTTCCCAACTCCTCCTTTTTCAGCAATTTCCGTTCATACGCCTTCAGCTCTTCAGGGCTTACCGTTTTCTTTATTGCTTCTTCGGCATACTCGTTTGCAATCGTCGCCACGTTGAGGAGCATTGTCTGCGCCTCCCCAACATTCAATTTTATCTCATTGGGCTTTAGTATCTCAACCCCGATGGGCAGGTATTTCGCGCAAAGCATTGCCAATGAATTGAAATCCCTGAAAACCATCTTCACTTCGGCAGAGGTAAAGAAGCTTCCCGCCTCCTCGTCCTTCTGCGTCTGTTCTATCTTTCCGTATGCGTGCAAAACCCCATGCTCCGTAACCAGCCTTCCGATAAACCCGACCATGATGTTCCTTAGTGCATCCTGCGAGCCGCCGTGTATATCATAATAAAGCAGCGCCTGCACCCCGCCCTCGCGCAGCGCCCTTTTTGCAATCTCTTCACCAATTCTTTCCTGCTCGTCCATTCAAATCAACCTCTTTCAGTGCAGTCAATAAACAATCTTATGCAGTTTCTTCTCCTTTGCCGCCAATTTTATTTCGCGCGCAATCCTTCTTCCCATGCTCATTTCTTCCTTGTAAGCATACACGCTGTAAGGCGAGCCGCGCGGGTAAAGGTTTGTTCCTGCAACGATGCGCGATGATATTTCAAAAGCGTAAAACTGCAAATTCTCGTCGCACACGGTTTCAATGCAGAAAGGGCCGGGTATCCCTCCGAACATCCTCTCCGCCGCCTCCACCACATTCTTTCCTATCTCCAGAATTTCCCCAAGCAGGCTTTCGCGCAGAACTATCGGTTCGTTTCCAACTACGGTAAAAGAGGGCTGTATGCTCATGCCTGCGGAAAGGGGGCGGTAAATCTCATCAACATTGCTCTCATACCTCCTGTCCACGCCCATAAGCTCAACGCTCCCCTCGCTTGCACGGTATCCCTCTTTTGAAATCGGGCTGTAAAAGTAATGGGGGTAAATCCGTATTCCCGCCAGATACTCCTGCACCATAACCCCTTCCCTGTCCTTTACCTTCCTCTCAAATTCCTCATAAGAATTCACCGCCATATACCCCCTGCCTCCCTTTGCACCTGGAAATTTCACTATACAGGGCCTGTCAATCTCCTCCGGTTTTATTATTTTTGGAAGCTGGAGCTTTGCCTCTTTCATCCATTCAAACATCTTCTGTCTGTCCCGCTCCCATAGAAGGGAATTTCTGTTTCCCACTATCGGCACCTTTATCTCCATGAGCGCGTTCCCGCTGTACTCCACAAGCGAGCCGTGAGGCACTAAAATCGCATTCTTTTTAAGCAGCTCCTCATCCACTCCTCCTGCAAACGCCTCTTTGGGGTCATCCACCAGAAGGTATTCGTCAGGAGCTGCCTGCGAAAACGAATCATACACTTTCTTCCTTTCGGGCGTGCAGATTCCGATTGTTTTTATTCCCTCCGCGCGCGCGCCGTGGAAAAGCTGGAGCGCGCAATGCGAGCATAGCGTGGCTATTTTTATCTTCTTTGAATCGTATCCCTTAACGATTTCGTTTATTTTTTCCTTTGTAATCATAGAATCACGTTACTATCTCATCCATTCTCCCTTCTTTCTTTGCCTTTTTCACTTCCATCGCAATCCTTCTGCCTACGCTTATGCTTTCCCCGAAGAGGTATCCAGTATAAGGAGTAAATCTAACTCCGGGTGAGCCGGGCACCCTAAAGGATACGTCAAATATTACAATTTCTTCTGAATTCTCCTTAGGCACAACTGCTCCCTGCAATGCAAACGGCCCAATCAATCCCGGAGAATAATGCTTCCCGCACGCTTTCACGAATTTTTTCCCCTCCTCAAACACTTTTTCAAGAAGGCTTTCCCTTATGGTGCAGGCAACATGCCCGACTTCAACATTGCTAACTTGCACTCCCGCGCCCGCCCTTCCCGCTCCAATCTCCTCCTGCTGAATGGCAGGCAATCTTAAAATCCCATCCAAATTCGTCTGCCTTCTCATGTCCGTTCCGAGCAGTTCCAGCCTCTTCTCAAGAGGCGAATAGAAAAAATTGAAATTGTAATGCGCTCCCAAAACAACCTCCTCAATAAGCGCGTTTTCAATTCCCTCTTTTGTGGCAATTCCTTCTGCAATCTTCGTCTGCGCATTGTGTCTATACTCTATCTCATTTGAAGCAAAGAAGAATGCCCTCTCATAAGTCCTTTTTGCCTGCGGTGCCTTCACAATTGCCAATCTATCAATCTCGCCCGCATTCTTAAACTTCTTCGGCACGGCAATTCCCGCCTCTTTGAGCAGCCAGTCCTGATTTTTAGGTGTATTTCTCTCTTCCGCCTTCAGCAAATGCCTATTGCCGAAAATCGGCACCTCAAATTCATTTTCAATCGCATCATAACCAACATATACGGAAAATGAGCGGTGCGGCACAAAAATTGCCTGCCTTTTCTGCAGAAGTTTTACCGTTTCCGTTTTTACAATCTCCTTAAAATCCCCAAACACCATTGCCTCATCCACTACCCCTATCTCTCCTTTTCCCTCTTTTCTTGTTTTGTAATATTCCGCATAAACTCTTTCCCTTCCCTTCTTGCACAATACAAGTGTGGAAAACCCTTCCCTCTTTGCTCCCTCGCAGATGTCAAGCGCGGAATGAGAGCCCAAAGTAGAAATTATCGGCTTCTTGTAAGAATCGGCGAGTTTTCGCATCTTTTCCAGTTCAAACATACCTGTATTTTCCAAAAAACCTTTATAATAACTATCCCCTCAAATTTCCATATGCCGTTCTCTCCAAAGAAGTTCATAGACTCCGCAGTTCTACATATTCGCACCACCGTAGGGAAGGAAAAAGCGATAATAGCGGTGTCCGGCGGGGTGGATAGCATGGCAGCCGCTGCCATAGCGCATCTGGCGATTCCAAAACAGCTGACTTGCGTATTCGTTGATACCGGCTTGATGAGAAAAAACGAAGCAAAGACGGTAAGCGCCGCCGCAGAGAAGGTAGGCATCAGCCTGAAGGTAATTGACGCTTCAGATACTTTCTTCTCCTCTCTTGCGGGAATAACCGACCCTGAAGAGAAGAGAAAAGCAATAGGCAGGCTTTTCATAGAAACATTTGAGAAAGCAGCAAAAAAGGAAGGAGTTTCCTTCCTCATACAAGGGACGATTGCACCCGACTGGATAGAATCCGGCGGAGGAAGCCGCGACAAAATAAAATCCCATCACAATGTAGGGGGCTTGCCTGAAAAAATGCACCTGAAATTATGCGAGCCAATGCGGGATTTGTACAAGCATGAGGTGCGCATGGTTGCCCGCGAGCTTGACCTGCCGGAGGAAATTTCAGAAAGGCAGCCCTTTCCCGGTCCCGGGTTGGCTGTGCGCATAGTGGGCGAGATTACAAGGAAAAAGGCAGAGATAGTAAGAGGAGCATGCGCCATTGCAGAAGAAGAGATAGAAAAAGCCGCAAAAGAGGGAAAGATAGAAAAGCCCTGGCAGTATTTTGCCGCCCTTCTCCCGACAAAAACCGTCGGGGTGAGGGGGGACGAGCGCGCTTACCAGTATATCGTGGTTGTAAGAGCTGTGCGCTCGCTGGACGGGATGACAGTCAATTTCTCGCACCTTCCGCCTGAATTACTGCAGAAAATCTCAACAAGAATTACGAATGAGATAAGGGAAGTTGGAAGAGTGCTTTACGATATTACTAATAAGCCGCCTGCAACTGTGGAGATGGAATAGTTTAGTAATACTCTCCCTTCATCCTTCCCAGCACCAGCACCGCCGCCACACTCGTTATCCCGCTGAAGCAGAACGCCGCCGCAGCGCCAAAAGACTGCCAAAGCACACCTGCAATGAGGCTTGCACCAAAAGCCATCAAACCCGAAATTCCCTGATAATTCCCAAACAGCGTTACTCTTCTTCCGCCGCTTGCAATCTCGCTGCCAAGCGCCCTCTGCACCGTTTCAAAGCCTGCAGTCGCAACCCCGTATAAAGAGAGCAGTATCACAAGCTGCCAAACTTCATTCGCAAACCCAAATCCCACAAACGCAATCCCAAACAAAATATATGCAAACACAAGCGCCTTCCTGCTTCCGTGCATATCCGCAAACTCCCCGAAAGGGATGCTAAACGCGGCATACATCAAATTGAAGAGAAGATACGCAAGCGGAATCATTCCAATCCCGACTCCAAGCTCGTTTGCGCGTATGAGCACGAAAGCGAATGAAAAATTCCCAAGCGCGAATATCGAGGCAGCAAGGATGAAAAGTCGCGAATTCTTTTTTTCTTTCATTTCACTCTTTTCCCAAGCGCCCTTACGCTCTGCATTCTCCCTCTTCCGTATCTCTACCTCAACTCCCTTCCCCTGCTTCTCTTTCACGAAAAAGAAAATTATCACAAGAGAAAGCATTGCGGGAATCACGGACACGAGGAAAACATCCTGAAAGCCAAAGAGGAAATAATTAATGAGTATAAACGCCAAAAGCGGCCCCAAAACCGCGCCTGCCGTGTCCATCATCCGATGAAACCCGAATGCCTCCCCTCTTATCTTTTCACTTGTCGAATCTGCAATCAGCCCGTCGCGGGGCGGACCGCGCATCCCTTTGCCAGCCCTGTCAAGAAATCTCAAAAAAAGCAGCATCTGGGCGGAATTCGCAAACGCAAAAAACGGCTTGGTTGCCGTTGAAAGGGAATAGCCAAGAAGCATTAACGGCTTTTTTCTTAAATCAGGTGCGAGTGAAAACCAGCCCGCGCAAGCGGGCTATCCCGCCTTCAGGCGGGGGATGAAACGCGCACATTCTTTTTCTTTCAATGCAATTCCATATCCAGCGGCGGCGCGGGGCGCTTTCGCGCCCCCATAACACCATATCCGCCGCTGGAGACGAGACAATGTCTAGCACAAGCTTTGTGAATGGAAACCACAGCGTAGGTATAAATGCCTTTCACCTGCAGTGGTGCCCCAAATACAGGAAGGAAATCCTGAATGGCTCC
>MNVE01000007.1 GCA_001871475.1 Candidatus Micrarchaeota archaeon CG1_02_47_40
GCTCAAGGGAGATTTTTGCAGCATTCCCGAGCCTCAAAAAGTACGTTTATTACAAAGGGCATTTCTGGTCAAGAGGCAGTTTCTACAGGTCGGTAAGCAACATCAGCTCAAACACTGTCTATACATACATTTCAGCGCACAAGGGAAAAGAGCTTGCCCAATCAATTGGCTCGATGCAGAAAGAGTTTGAGCAAATGAACCTCATTTCCTTCATGTAGGGAAAACTGCGCCCTTTAGGGCGCAGATATTTATATTTCTATCCAGACTAATTCCACTTTATGAAAAAGGTGCACATAATCGAATTGGGCTCGCAGTACACACACGTAATCTGGAGGGCTGTGCGGGATTTGGGGCTTGAGGGAAAAATAATCGGGAAGGAAACTTCCCTTAATGAAATGAAAAACTGCGACTTTTTGATGCTTTCCGGCGGTCCCGGCTCCGCTGACAAGGACAATTTTTACGAAATACCGGAACTGCTTAAGCAAGTGCATTCAGGCAAGCTTTTTCTTCCAATACTCGGCATTTGCCTCGGGCACCAGCTCATTGCGCACACCCTTGATGGAAAAATAGGAAGGGGAAAGAACGCCGAATACGGGATATGTGAGATAGAAGTTGAGAAGGAAGGAATCCTTCTCCAATCCCTCCCCAAAAAATTTAACGCGTGGGTTTCGCATTTTGACGAGGTAAAAAATCTTCCAAAAGGGTTTGATAAAACCGCGCATTCCTCTGTCTGCGAAATAGAATCAATGGAAAACCAGAAATGCAGAATATTCGGCGTGCAGTTCCATCCCGAAGTTTGGCACACCGAGGGAGGGGAAAAAATACTTGAAAATTTCCTTGGGCAGTAGTTTTATGGAAACGCAGGAGAAAAACTGGCTTCGACTCATCAGCCAATCTGCGCGGTTTCCCAACCATTGCAATTATCCGATAATATTATCGGCTAAATGCAAAGATACGGCATTCGTTTTTTAGAGCGCTAGAATTAGCAAGAACTACGCACTAAAAAACCTGCAAAAAGAGTTATTAATCCTCAACGAACAATACTATTTTATGCAGGGGTGGCGGAGCTTGGTCAATCGCGCCAGACTCAAGATCCCTCAATAAATAGGAAATCTGGTCGCCTAGCGCGTCCGCAGGTTCAATCCCATATGGGGGGCTTCGCACCTTTGTCCTTCGGACAAAATTTGACGGCTTTCGCCGTCAACCCCCTGAGGGTTTCACTCCCCCGAAAGAAGATAGGAGGGCGGAACTTTGGGGAACAAATCCTGCCCCCTGCATTTCGCTTGCAAAATGCGGCACCTTGAGCGAAGCTCAAGAGCTGCCTGCATTTCTTTTTAAGCTTTTTTGGAGTATTAGCACCTGATGAAATTAGCCGCCACCGCAGCAATCCTCCTCTCTTTTTTACTGCTAGGCTGCGTGCTTAGCCCCGGACAGGATGAAGAATACTACTACAACAAGGCAGTAGTGCCTGCGGCAGAACTCCCAAAGGAATGCGCTGCAAAAGAAGAATGCCCGCTTCTCTCCTGCCTGACTGCCTCCTGCTCATGCGAGGGGGCGCTTTTTCACTCCAAGATGGCAATATACGATGCGCGAGATGCGAAAATGCTTGCAGATTATTACCTTGGGGCATACGCAACTGAAGCATCACGTTTTTTAATCCGGCTTCCCCTAACCTTTTAGAACACGGTGATAATCTTGCTTTCATATATTAACTCAATTGCCAATTACCTCTCCTCCCTGCCCGGAGGCATCCTGACGCTTGCGGCGGCAATATTCTTCGCTTCTTATATACTGCTTGGCATTGTTTCCGTCCTTTTTTTCAAAGCACTAAAGGGAATGGCGCAAAAAACGAAAACGAATTTTGATGATTTCGTCATAGAATCGCTTGAGAGCCTCTCAACCAAATTCATAATACTTTCATCCGCATACTTTGCCCTCGCATCCACTTACGGCGGAGCGCTTGTTTTCGGCTTCCCCCTCTCGGAAATTTTCTCAATACTTTTCATTCTTTTTTTCACCCATCTCGTGAACAAGGTGGCAAACGCGGTTCTGCGCTGGTACGGCATTGAGATAATGCCAAAGACAAAATCAACCATTAACAATGAGGTTTTTCCTCTCATGCGCAAAATTACGAGCATAATAATATACGTCGCAGGCCTCATACTCGTCCTTGACAGGCTCGGCATAGAAATCGGCCCGTTTATTGCCGGGCTTGGAATTGCGGGGCTGGCAGTGGCGCTTGCACTGCAGGAAACCCTCTCAAACTTCTTTGCCGGGGTTTACATACTTGCGGACAAGCCGGTAAAAATAGGGGATTATATACGCGTTGAGAAGGAAGAGAATGAGGGTTACGTGGAGGAAGTCGGATGGAGGAGCACGAAAATAAAAACCCTTTCCGGCAACGGCATAACAATACCAAATGCAAAGCTCGCCCAGTCCACAATCACGAATTTCTCAACCCCGGACTCCGAAATGATTGTCTCCCTTAAATACACCGCTTCTTACGATTCCGACCCGGAGCGCGTGGTTGGCATTCTCCAAAAATGCACATCCGAGGTTTCCCGCCATGAGCAGAGAATCTCAAAAAAATTCGAGCCCGTTGTGCGCTTTGATTCTTTTCAGGATTCCGCATTGCAATACAAAATTGTGATTGCAATTACAACTTTCACTGACAAGTTTGAAGTGATGGCAAAAATGAATACTGCAGTTTACAAGGCTTTCAAGAAGAACAAGATAGAAATACCCTATCCGATAAGGATGATTCACCTGCAAAAATAGAAAGCGCAAATACGCGGCAACAAGCTATTCCTGTCTAATGCATACCGGTCTATTCATCCCTTCTCAAATACCATCTGGCAATAAGCGCCCCAACCACCACAACCACTACAACGACAATAATCGGAGTCAAATCCCCTTCCGTTCCCGCATTCGGTATCACCCCTCCGCCATTCCCCCCACCGGTGCTTATCGTAAGATTGTACATTCCGGAAAGGGAATTCCTATTCCCATCCATGTCTGACACGCTTATTTTGTAGGGTATCTCTGCGCTTTTTTTGAGGGTCTGCATCTCCGTCTCGTAAAAATTATTTCCTACCGGATACATTTCCGCCTGCCTCTTGTTCCCCTCTACATTATAATCAACAATGAAAGGTGTTTCTTCGGAGAAGCCGCTTGCATACTGTCCCTCATCAACTATCTTAGCGCGCAGGCGCACATACCCGTTATGGTAATTCGCGCTCAAGTCGCTTACTATGGGGGGCGTTATGTCAAATGCCGCCCTTATTGAATTTTCATTAGGAAGGTATGGCGTGTACTCCTTTTTCAGCCCCATATAATTAACGGTGATTTTCGGCTGGTCCTGCGGTACGCGCGAGAATTTCAAAATCCCCTTCGCATCGGTGGTTTGGTACGCATCATTCATCGCAACGGATGCCACAAGCCCCCTTCCCTGTTCATCAACTACCTTTACAGTGAGTTCATAAAGGGGGTAAATGAATTCCCTTGAGGCATCAGCATCCACATCAATCAAAACCTTCTTTTTTATTCCGTTGTAATCGGTTTCTACCTCGTGCGTTCCCTTGCCTACGCGGAAAACCGCCCTGCCTGCAGTATCCGTTCCTTTTTTATCCCCCTCAATATCCACAAGCGCAGCAAGCGGTTTTCCGTTCTGGTCGCGCACGAACACCGTCAAGTAATATGCGGGCACCTGCATCACAATCACGCTCGGATGCAGGTCAATCGTGTAAGAAGCGGAAGCGCTCTGCCCCCCGTAACTTGCAATCACCTGAAAATCCTTTTCCGTATTCGTCTCGCTATACTCGGTATTCGTAATCGTGAAATTCACTCCTCCGTTCTCATCCGTGTATTTGGGGGTTGTAGTTATCCTTCCCTGTATATGGCTTAGCTGGTAATTTACCTCTACTTTAGCGCCCTCAATAAGCCTCAAATCCTGGTCCGCAACCTGGATGGAAAGCGTTTCAACAAACTCCGCATAATTCAGGCAGAGCAAAAGCATGAAAAAAAGTGCAATAAGGGCGCTTTTCATAATCATCTTCTTTCTATTTTTGGGCGCATTAATCTTATTAACTTTTCAACTGCCAAGAGAAAACAATGTTTGGCACTTCCGGCATACGGGGAATAGTGGGAAAGGGAATAACGTGCGAGCTAATGCTCTCTCTTGGGAAGGTTATGGGGGCGGCAAACAGGCAAATAGCGCTCTCCCGCGATACGAGAAACACCTCAAAAATGCTTTCAGCCGCATTCGCATCCGATGCAATGGAAGCCGGCGCAAGCATAGTGGATATTGGGATTGCGCCAACCCCTGCACTTGCATTCGCCACAAAAAGGCTTGCCTGCGCCGGCGCCATGATAACCGCTTCGCACAACCCGCCGGAATACAACGGCATAAAGCTGTTTGAAAACGGGATGGAGATTTCGCGCGAGAGGGAATCCGAAATCAAGAGGAGTCTATCTCAAGTCCACTCCACGCAGACGGCATGGGAAAAGGCAGGCGCAATTTCAGAAAATTCCGCAATAGTTGAAAAATACTCCTCGTTTCTTCTTTCCCTTCTTGATGCGGCGGCAATCGCAAAAAGAAAGCCCGCAATTGCAATAGACTGCGCAAACGGCGCAGGAGGAGAAATTCTCCCAAAACTCCTAACTTCACTCGGTTGCAGCGTTTTTTCCCTAAACTGCGCCCTCCATCTTCCCCTAAACGCAACCCCGGAGCCAAAGGCGGAAAATTTAAGCGGGCTTTCCCAGCTGGTAAAAACTAAACGAGCCGATTTTGGAATTGCGCTGGATACTGATGCGGACAGGGCGGTAATACTTGACCATGAGGGAAAACTTCTTGGGCAGGACGAGCAGCTTGCGCTCATGTGCAGATACCTCCTCTTGGGAAAAAAAGGCAAGATAATCACCACGGTGGAGGCATCCCTCTTGGTGCGTGAAGCGGTTGAAAAAGCAAATGGCAAACTTCTCATAACTCCGGTAGGCAGCATGCACGTGGCGCAAAAACTCGTAAGGGAAAAGGCTCTTTTCGGGGGGGAACCATGCGGCGAATATGTTTTTTCCGACTCCATCCCGGCGGCGGACGGCATTCTAACCTCCTTAAAATTCGCGGAGCTTTTCTGCATCGCGCCAGCCCTTTTTTCCTCATGCGAAAAAATGAAAAAATACCCGATGGTGCGCGAAAAATACAAATGCGCGGATAAGGAAGGGGCGATGAAAAGAATAAAAAAAGGCATCGGCTCGCTTGGGATAAATGGGAAAACAGACACGCAAGACGGGGTGCGGATTGATTTTGAAGGCGGCTGGCTGCTTTTGCGCCCATCAGGCACCGAGCCGGCGATGCGCCTGACGCTTGAGTGCAAAAAGGAGAAGAAGCTGAAAGAGATTCACTCCCTTGCAGCCAGGCTCATAAAGGATTCAGTTTAACTCCCCTCCAACTGCTACTCAAGCCTTTAAAATTTTGACTTCCTATTTTCTGTTTAAGAGCAAGCTTTTCTTGCACTAAGGAGGTGTAAGACATGGATGAAGGAACCAAAACAGAGACGTCTTCGCACGCAATACGAAGTCCGGGCATGCATTCCGACAAGTCAGAAAACACCGTATATGTCGGCAAGAAGGGAGTGATGGGTTATGTCCTGGCAGTCATCACCCAATTCAACAATGGCGCAGGCGAGGTGACCATAAAGGCGCGAGGCAAGGTGATTTCGCAGGCGGTTGACGTTGCGGAAATAGTAAGAAGCCGTTTCATGCCAGAGGCAAAAGTCTCCAACATAAGCATAAAAACAGAGGAGCTTACCTCCGAGGATGGGCGCCTGGCGAAGGTTTCTGCCATTGAGATAACCCTCTCAAAGTAATTTCCAACAGACAGTTTTTCCTTCCTTTATTTTTTCTTTTTCTTTTCGGCAGTGATGCTTATGAAAACTCCCATCTGCGAACTGTGCGGCAAAACCGCCACCCTCTGTTCTGCCTGCCGCTCAAAGCTAAAAAACGGCAGGATAACGGAAACGGACTTTCGTGTAGCCACCTTCCTTTACCAGCTGAATGAGGGATATAACATTTCAGGCGCCTCTTTTGAGCATGCGCTTGATTTGGGGCGCGTTGTCCTGATACTGACAAGCGGAAACGTGGGGCTTCTCATAGGGAAGGAGGGAAGGGTGGTTTCCGAGCTCTCTATGCACCTTGGGAAAAAGGTGAGGATAGCGGAATGCTCCGGCGACATGAAAAAAACAATTTCCGACATACTCCTGCCGGTCGAGCTTCTCGGGATAAATACTGTTTACACAAAAGACGGGGAGTGCTGCAGGGTGCGCCTTCCCAAGGCGCAGATTATGCGGCTTCCGATGGATTTGGATTCCCTTGAAAGGATTTTAAAGTCCCTGCTCAAAAAGGAAGTCAAACTATCGCTTGAGTGATTGATATGCTAAGGACGCACTACATTAATGAGGCAATAAAAGAAAGCGGCAGCGAACTTGCCATTGCCGGCTGGGTGCAGGAAACCCGCAACTTGGGAAAAATACGCTTTCTCCTCTTAAGGGACAGGACGGGCATAATTCAAATAACCTCAAAGGAAGGGATTTCTTCCCCGGAGCTGCATGCGAAGATGGATTTGCCGAATGAAACGGTCATCTGCGTGCGCGGCAAGCCAGTCCCTTCAAAAATAGCGCAGGCAAAGGTAGAATTCATCCCCTCGCACATTGAAGTGCTCTCAACTCCTTCAAAAAAGGTGCCTTTGGATGTTTCCGGCAAAATTCCCTCGGATATAGAAGTGCGCCTGAACAACAGGCACGTTGATTTGCGCACTTCGCACGCAAGCGCCATATTTTCAATAGAGCACACGATAATGGGCGCATTCAGGGAAGCGTGCACAAAGGAGGGCTTTTTGGAGATACGCCCCCCCTCAATAGTCGCGGCGGCAACGGAAGGCGGCTCTGATTTGTTTAAGGTGCAGTACTTTGAGCGGGACGCTTACCTTGCGCAGTCTCCTCAATTATACAAGCAATTGGCAGTTATAGGCGGGATGGATAAAGTGTTCATGAGCGTGCCGGTATTTCGCGCAGAGAAGCACAACACCACCAGCCACTTAAATGAGGTTTTGCAGATGGACGTTGAAATCGGGTTTGCAGACCACATTGATGCGATGGATATGCTTGAAAAGGTTGTTTTGCAAATACTGAACGAAGTGAAGAAGGAAAATGAAAAGGAACTCAAACTCCTGAACTGTGCCCTTCCAACCCCAGAAAAAATCCCCCGCCATACTTACTCCCAGCTCGTTGAGCTTTTGCAGAAAAACAATCATTCATTTGAGTGGGGAAGCGACTTTTCCCGAGAGGATGAGGCGAAAATTTTCTCCCTTTTAGGAGAGGAGCTCTATTTCATTTATGAATGGCCCACTGCCATACGCGCATTCTATTCCATGCCTTCCTCTGCCAACCCCAAGATTTGCAATGCGTTTGACTTGTGCTACAGGGGAATGGAAATCGCTTCAGGAGCACAGCGGATACACGCACCTGAAATTATAGAAGCGCAGCTTCTCTCTCGCGGTCTTTCAGCTGCTGATTTTGAATTTTACATAGATGCCTTCCGGGTGGGCGCTCCTCCTCACGCAGGCTGGTCAATTGGCCTTGAGAGGATTGCAATGTGCATAAGCGGACAGAAAAACATAAGAGAATGCGCCCTATTTCCAAGAGACAGGACGAGGCTTTCTCCGTAAGGTGCTTGCCATGCTTCTAATTACAAATGATGACGGCATTTCTGACGGGCTGAAAATACTTCTTTATGCCGCCTCCAAAATAGACTCAACAGAATGCATAATCCCCTCGCGCCAGCGCTCCGCGGTTTCAAAATCTCTTATCTTTCACAAGCCGCTCCGCCTAAGCACGGAGAAGATAGGCAAGCGCAACATCCACCACCTTTCAGGCACTCCCGCAGATTGTGTGCTTTTTGCTTTGCATAAGCGAAAATTCCTTCCCTCCCGCCCCCACCTCCTTCTCTCCGGCATAAACTTAGGCTCCAATATTTCCCTCCACTCCATATACTCCTCCGGTACAGTAGGTGCGTGCATAGAAGCAGCCACCTATGGCTTGCCTGCCATTGCCTTTTCCCAGCACCTCTACTCCAAAGATTGGGGAGAAAAGAAGAAAATAAAAGATGCAAAGGAAGTGGAAAAGCAGATACTAAAAATAGTGCGCACTGTGCTGAAATACGGAATGCCTTCTGGCTGCGATATTCTTAATGTAAATTTTCCCGAAAAAGTAAAGGGGGCAAAAATCATTATCTGTTCCCCTTCGATGCACCGCTACACCCCTACCGTGCTTTCTCGCAAGCACCCCTACGGAGTGCCATATTACTGGATAGTGGGCAAAGGCTACTTTCACGGGGATAAGGGCAGCGACGTGGAGAAGCTGCGGGAGGGAAATATAACAATAACGCCCCTCTCAATTCAGCCTACGGATGAAAAGATGCTTCTTTCAGCAAGAAAACTATTTGAAATATAAAAAAAGAAAGGAAAAAATAAAGGAAATAAGGAAGAAAAAGGAGAAAAATAAGAAAAGAAAAAACAAGAAAAAGAAAGAAAAAAAAGAAGCCAAGAAAAAACAGAGAAGCAAAGAAAAAATAAGAAAAAGAAAGAAAAAACAAAAGATAAAAAGAAAAATAAAGGAAAAAAAGAAGAGGGGTTTATTCAACCCCGAACACAGCCGAAATCGTGCTTGACACGCTAAGCTCCTCGGAAAATATTTCCGTTGGTGCCGGCGCCGAAGCCTCTCCGCCCGCCTTTAGCGCATTTGCCGTATAATCATAGCGCGGAAAATAGACATTCTGGGTGTTTATTGAAATCACTTTTCCCAGCGTTGCCCCTATTCCGCCTGCAATTCTCCCTGCCTTATCCCTTGCATTCGCAGAGGCTTTTGCAAGCAGTTCCTCCTCAATCGCTTTCCTTGTCTCCTCCTTCAGCCCAAAGGTTATGCTGTTCACGTTTGCCACTCCAGCCTCTACTATTGCATCCGCGAGCACGCCTGCCTTGTCCAGCTTGCCTGTTTTCACGCTTATCTGGTGGCTTGCCTTGTAGCCGGTCAAATTTCCCTGCCTCGTGTTGTAATAAGGAGCCAGCTCGTATATCGTTTCATATTCCGGGTAAAGTGAGTAATAACCAGTGCTTATCTCGCTTTCGGTAATGCCGTTTTTCAAAAGCGCTTCCTTTACATTTGCAACTATATCCGCATTCTTCTTTTCAGCTGTTTTAGGGTCAATGTTAGAAGTTTCTACCGTAAAGCTGATTTGCACCTCATCAGGGGCAACCTTCTTGCCTGCCTCGCCTGAAACGCTGATGGTGTGCTCCTGCGGGTTTGAATTCGCATTCAGCACAAACTCCTTTGGTGAAGAGTTTGCCATGTACCCTATGCCGAACACCAAAAGCACAATCACTCCCAGCACAATTGCCTTTCCAATTCCGTCCCTGCAGCCGCAACTGCATTCACTGCCGCATTCGCAATTTTTACCCTTCATAAAATCACCCAACTATTATTTGAATGATAAATTTGATTCGGCTAACGTTTAAAAAGGGGGGGATATTGTAAGGCGGGAGGCGAACAAAAGAAAAAATAAGACTGGGCCCGCGAGGAATCGAACCCCGAGTCTCTACTGTGTGAGAGTAGCGTCTTACCATTGCCGCGCCCGAAATAGGGCGTTTCGACTACGAGCCCGTGCGTATCATTTTGAGGGGAGGCATTTAAAAAACGTTTTTGCCAAAACTAATCCTGCGCTCCCATAGTCTAGCCCGGTCAAGGACGAAGCCCTCTCAAGGCTTTAACACGGGTTCTGTTCGATTCTCAAAAATGAGGCTCGAATGCCCAAAAATCCCGTTGGGAGCGTATTTTTGTTTTTCTTTTTCAGCTCCCAATTTTTGACTCCCAAGAGTCAAATGGTTGGGAGCGTATTTTCTTTATTTTTACGTCAGCTCCCAAGATTTGCCCGAAGGGCAAACCGATTGGGAGCGTATTTTCTTTATTTTTACGTCAGCTCCCAAGATTTGCC